>CAKZSB010000184.1 GCA_937920585.1 uncultured Granulosicoccaceae bacterium
GTTTCCCGACGTCCCTCTGCAGGCAGAGAATGAAATCGTGCAAGTAATTGATCTTATCTACAGTCACCACAGGCTTTCTGATCAAGTGAATCGCCTGATCCGGGACTGTGCAGAATTAGGCAGCGAAATAGGTGCGCGCCCCGCGGGCCGTGGTGCTATCGAACAGTTTGAGCCTGCCGATGGCATGATCAGCTGGAACTTGCTCAATTCGGTTGCGCGCCAGCTTTTTCCGGATCGCCAGCCGGTGTTTTGCGAATGGGGCAGCGGACTCGGCCTGGTTAGCCTGATGGCGTCGTCGATGGGTATGTCGGCCACCGGAATTGAAATTGAGGAAGAGCTGGTTGACCTATCGCGAGATCTGGCCGTGCAACATGCGATACCTGCATCTTTTATTCATGGCAGCATCTATCCCGATCAACAACAAGCTTCTGCATTGATTGACTATGCTGAAGTCGATCTTTTTTTCGCCTATCCATGGCCAGCTCAGATAACGGGTATGACGGCGCTTTTCGAACAGGTTGCCACCGCAGGTGCGATATACCTGAGTTATCACGGCGGACAAAATTTCCGGGTGGTTCAGCGCTAGATACTTATGCCAGTTGAGCTATACCGATTACGGGATCGGCGAATATTATCGTCCGAAATAAACAGCTACTTTGACACGAAAAATTTGTCAGGCTGTCAGCGCGGTTCCCGCAACAGTGATTCTGTGCATCAGGCGACGCTGGCCCGCGTAGTCGTTCATCGCGCTATGCCAGGTGGCGCGGTTGTCCCAGAATGCTATAGACCCCTGTTCCCACTGGAATCGATGTGAAAAGCGCTCGTTTTGGCAATGCGCGTAGATTTGCGCGAGTAGTGCCTCACTTTCAGCGGCGTCGAGTTCGTTGATGTGCAGGGTAAAGCCTGGATTCACATAGAGTGCCTGTTTGCCACTGATCGGGTGGCGGATGATCACGGGGTGGACGGCGTCCTGTGTGGCAGCTTGCGAGTTGCCCAGTCGTCCGGCAAATTCCTTTTCACTCTCGTTCTCGTAGGCCTTGGCTCCGAAAGCGTGCCTGCTGGAGTGCGTGGCGGTCAGTTTGGAGAGCTTTTCCTTCATCGCAGGCTCGAGTGCCTCGAAGGCGGCGAACATGCTGGAGAAAATTGTGTCGCCGCCCGATGTGGGAAGTTCGCGAGCGACCAGTATTGAGCCCAGCGCGGGTAGTTGATCGTAGCTGTGATCGGTGTGCCACTTTTCCCCGATATTCTTTTGTTGATCAGGCTCCTTCAGTACCTGGGCAATTTTCGGGTAGCCATCCACCGGTGTGAAGAAGCGGTTGATGTTGATTTCGCCGAAGCCTTCGGCCAGTGCAATGTGTTGCTCAGGTGTTAGAGACTGCTCGCGAAAGAACAATACGCCGTGCTCGCCCAGTCCCTCGCGCAGTAGTGCGATTTCGGCCGAGGTGAGATTTTGCAGCTGCATACCCTCAACATAGGCTCCCGCTCCCGATGCTGCAGTGATTCGAATAGTCATGTCGGCGGTCCCTGGTTGAAAAGGTTAATAGCTGCGGTAGCAGTTGAGAAAGCTTAACGACTGGTCTTCTGCGCGATGATCTGAATATAGCGGGCGGTATCCTTGTAAGGGGATTGTTTGCCCAGATGGCGCTCAAGCGTCTCCAGTTTGTTGCTGGAGCCGTGGTTGTCGTAGCTCGCCACTACGCTGTGGTGGTTGTAGAGACAGAACACGCCGTAGTCGGCAACCACTTTCATCCCACGTGTTTCCAGCCAGCGCGACAAAAACCGGGTAGTGAAAAACGAGATGTCGGCGTCGAACACGCCAGACTTTCCATGTGGTTCATCGAGCAGTGCCGGCAGTTCGTCGAGTTCGTAGTCGTCAATGGCGGCATCGTAGGGCACGGCATGTTTGTTTCGGGTGATCAGCGAAAAATAACCGCCGCCGGCCAATGGGGTCAGCATGGAGCACAATAAATCTTCACAGTCGTCGGAGTACTGAATGACGTTGTGGCACAACAGTAAATCGAAACTGTCTGGCGGGAATTTTTTTTGAATTTCCCGAATATCGAAAGAGTGCGTGGTGACGGCGTTCTCCATACCCGACTGTTCGGCCATGGCCTGCAGGTCGTGCAGCATCGACATGGACGTATCGACGAGATCTACCGGATAGCCAATCTTTGCCAGCCGCAGGCTGTCGATGCCATTGCCGCCGCCCGCGTCGAGTGCACGAAGGACTTTTCCTTCGGGCAGATGGCTCAGCAGGTTCTGCATCGACAATTCGTAGCGAATATGAGCCTTCAGCGATTGCTGTTCCTGCTTCCATTGTGGCAAAGCGGTTTCAAACGCAATCTTGCTGCTGGTGGCGCGCAGCGCGCGGGAGAGTTCTATTTTTCCGGTATGCAGGGCTTTGCCTATCAGCGCGCCACTGATGCCTCGCTGGTTGTAACACTGCACCAGGTCATCCATGTCGCGTACTTCGCCGCCAACAATGACGTTCATCCCGGTTAGTTGAGCGAATTCCTTCGATACTTCCAGGTCGGTTCCGTTCATGGTGCCGTCGGGTTGAATCCGGCTGTGCACTGCGGTGGTGATACCCAGTTGATACATCTGCACACCCAGTGTCACTGCCTGCAAGCCGCCCGACATCCGCCAGCCACGGGTCAACATTTCGCCTGCCGGGTCAGTGTTAACCAACAGGGCGAAAGTTTCGCTGCCATGTTTGGCCACAGCCTCTGCCACCAGCACCGGATTTTCAACGGCAGCGGCATTCAGCAGAATGCGCGTTACACCGATGCGCACGGCCCAGTCGATGTCTTCCAGTGTGCGCACGCCGCCGCCGTATTGAACGTTGATCGGGAGTTCGCAGATTTTTTCCACCAGCGGCCAGTTGTGGCTGGCGTCTTCGTCGTGCGCTGCATCCACGTTGATCACATGAATCCACCGGGCGCCCTGCTCAACCCAGTATTCGGCGCAGGCGAGTGGTTCGGGTAAATCGGGGATGGCGGAATCTGCCTCTGCGTTTTCGGTGAAGTCGAAGGCGCGTCCGGCTTTCAGATGAATCGCGGGGAGGATGACAAAATCGTTGTTGTGAATGGCTGGTGTTTGGATAGCAGGGGTACCTTTGGCTGAGTGACAGTTTGGCGGCTGGTTTGGCGGCCACCGGTGCGCGATTGGTCAAGGATAGCATGGCGCGATTTTCGCCCGGGCCGATCGTGGAGCAGGGCGTTCGATACCCCTGCTGCGAAGTCGATCTGGCAGCGCCAGGCCGAAATCTTGCGGCGTGTGAGTGCGGGTCGCCTCGACGACAGCGGATTACTCGATTCAGGTAGTGCCCGGATCAATGCTGGCGTGCGGCCAAAGCTGAGATTGTCTCATCGAGACTGTATAATCATGAGTTCGAGTGCCGCGTCTGCCGATTCGGCGACGCTGGCTGAAACCAAACGAGGAGGGCCCGATGGCCTGGCAAAACACTATCCTGCGAGTGAATCTGACCAACGGAACCTGTGCCGCGGAGCCTCTGAATCGCGAATGGGCACAGAGTTATTTGGGTCAAAGGGGTCTGGGGACCCGCTACATGGCGGCTGAAGTCGATCCCAGGGTCGACCCGATGGCGCCAGAGAACAAACTGATTATCGCCACTGGTCCGTTAACCGGCACGCCGGCACCGACCGGTGGGCGCTCATCGGCGATTACCAAGGGCGCGCTGACTAACACTATCGCCGCCTCCAACACCGGTGGCTACTTCGGTGCGGAGCTGAAGCTTGCCGGTTACGACATGCTCATTCTGGAAGGGCGTGCGCCGAAACCGGTTTATCTGTGGATCCATAACGACAAGGTCGAAATTCGCTCTGCAGAAGCCTGGTGGGGCAAATCGGTCTGGGAAGCCGAGCCTGGCATTCGCAACGAATTGCTGGAACCGGCGGCGCGGATTGCCAGCATCGGCAGAGCCGGTGAAGTGGGCGTTAAGTACGCTTGTATTGTCAACGATATGGATCGCGCGTTCGGTCGTTCCGGCGTGGGCGCAGTGATGGGCTCGAAAAATCTCAAGGCGATTGCTGTACGCGGCACCCTGGGCGTTAACGTGAACGATCCGGCGGCATTCCTTAAAGCCGTAAACGCGGCAGAAGGGGTTCTGCAGCCATCACCGATCAAGAAGCGTTTCGAGACTCGCGGCACGCACAACATGATGGATGTCACCAACGAGTACGGTTCACTGCCGACGCGCAACTGTCGCGACGTGCAATTTGAGGGCGTGTCCTCGATAAACGCCGATGCCGTCAAGGTGCCACGGCGCAGTGATCGTCGCCCCAGCCTGATCGGCAACAAGGCCTGTTTTGCCTGCACCATCGGTTGCGCGCGAATCGCAACCATGGATCCGACATCGCCACTGGTCAATGGCAAGGCGCCCGACGGTGGCGATCGAGCCCGCTACAAAAATGCGTCGGGTGGTCTCGAATATGAAAATGCCTATGCGTTTGGCCCAATGTGCGGCGTCGACGATCTCGACGCGGTCAACTACGCCAACTTCCTCTGCAACGAACACGGCATGGATCCGATTTCACTGGGTGCGTCTATTTCTGCGGCGATGGAACTATTCGAAGAAGGTGTGATTACGCTTGAGCATACCGGCGGAATGGATATGTCATTCGGCAACGCAGACGCGCTGACAAAGCTTGCCGAGATCACGGCCACGGGTGAGGGTATCGGTGCCGACATTGGTCTGGGGGCCAAGCGCTTGTGTGAGAAATACGGTCGCCCTGAACTGGCGATGGCGGTAAAGGGGTCAGAGTTTCCGGGCTACGATGCGCGGGCTATGAAGGGAATGGGGCTTGCCTACGCCACCTCGAATCGCGGCGCCTGCCACATGCGTGCGCGCCCGTACGTGAGCGACTTTGCCGATCAAAGCCAGGAGGGCAAGGCTGAGCTTGTAAAAACCACCCAGGATATGGTGTCGGCTATCGACAGCACGGGTTTGTGCGCCTTTGCCAACAATATTATTCCTCCTGAATATATGGCAGCGATGGTTGATGCTGCCTGTGAGGGCGACTGGAGCCTGGATCGCATTCGTGAAACCGGTGAGCGAATCTGGAATCTCGAACGTAAGTTCAACAACGATGCAGGTTTTACCCGTGCCGACGACACACTGCCACCGCGCATGATGCAGGAACCGCCGAAAGTCGGTGCCGGCAAGGGTGAGGTAGTGGATCTCGATCCCATGCTCGATGAGTACTACAAACTACGCGGCTGGGATAAGGCCGGTGTACCCACTGCCGATACGCTGGCACGTTTGGC
>CAKZSB010000185.1 GCA_937920585.1 uncultured Granulosicoccaceae bacterium
TTTGTGTTTCAAATGTTCGCCCTGTATCCGCACATGAATGTTCGGCGCAATATTTCCTACCCGCTGATCAGCCAGGGTATGAAACGCAGGGAGCGTTTGGCAAAAGTTGCCGAGGTGGCAAAGATACTGGGCATTGAAGATATTCTCGACAAACCGGTTGGTGGATTATCCGGTGGCGACCGGCAAAGGGTCGCACTTGGCCGGGCCATCGTGCGTGAACCCAAAGCCTTCATGATGGACGAACCGCTGGGTGCGCTGGATGCCGAGTTTCGCGAACACATGGCCGAGGAGTTGCGCGCGCTGCACGATCGTATGGGCGCGACCACCGTCTATGTCACACACGACCAGCTCGAGGCCATGCAGATGGGTGACAAAATCGTCGTGATGAACAACGCCGTGGTCGAGCAGTTCGGCACGCCGCAGGAAATCTACGACAAGCCAGCCACTTTGTTTGTGGCAGATTTTATCGGTTCACCGTCGATGAATTTTCTGAATGTGGATGGCGAACTGGCCGAAGGTCAGGCGCAGGTGTCGATGCACGGCACAGCAGTCACCGTGCCACAACAATTCGAATCGGTAACCGGTGATGTCATACTGGGTGTGCGACCGGAACACGTGAAGTTCAGTGACAACGCCGCGTTGCGCGCACGCGTCGCGGCCACCGAATATCTGGGCACCACCCAGATTGTCACCCTCGATAGCGATGCCGGTTCTTTGAAGGCAAGAGTTGACGCCTCGCTGCAGGTTACCGCGGGGGAGCAATTGGGGCTGGAGTTCGACGCCAACCGAATTTCACTTTTTTCAGCCAGTAGCGGCAAAGCCGTGCGCTCGGCTCTGAACGAGGCCGCATCGCATGGCTGAGGTTCTATTATCAAAACTGAGTAAATCATTCGGCGGCGAAACCGCTGTGGCCGATATCGACATGCGTGTCGAGGATGGCAGCTTCGTGGTGCTGCTTGGCCCCACTGGTGCCGGTAAAACCACCACCCTTCGATTGATTTCCGGTCTGGAGTCTATTGACTCTGGCACTATTTCTATTGGCGGACGGATCGTAAATGACGAAACCCCGGCGCAACGCGATGTCGCCATGGTATTCCAGCAATACTCGCTGTACCCGCACATGACCGTACGCAACAATCTCGCCTTTCCCCTGCGATCGCCAATCCTCAACACGCCCAAAAATGAAGTTGAACGCAAGGTTGCCGAAGTTGCCGAGGTATTGCAGATCACTGCCAAGCTCGACAACCGCGCAACCGAGTTGTCGGGCGGAGAGATGCAACGCGTCTCGATCGGCCGGGCACTGGTTCGCGATCCGTCGATTTACCTGATGGATGAACCGCTCAGTTCACTGGATGCCCGACTGCGTGCCGACCTGCGAATTGAGCTCAAGCGCATACACGCCGACCTTGGCGCCACCCTGCTTTACGTGACACACGATCAAGTCGAAGCCATGACCATGGCTACCCATATAGGTGTATTGCAGGAGGGCAGACTGGTGCAGTTTGGCAGCCCGCGCGAAGTCTACGAAACACCCCGAAGTGTCTACGTTGCCAGCCGCCTCGGTCTGCCCCGAATCAATATACTGCCGGCCGATGTTTTCGGCATCGATGCAAATAAAGTCAGCCAGATTGGCTTGCGACCGGAGCATGTGCGATTTGGTGAAGGCCAGCACGCGGCGGTCACGCGAATCGAACACCTCGGCGATCAAACCCGTGTGCACCTTGATGTAAACGGCCATGCGCTGGTCTGCCTGCAACCCGATTCGCTGCCGCTAACCGTTGGCAGCCAGGTGAAGGTGCAACCGGACAATCCATTGTATTTCGATTTAAACGGCAATCGAACCAACAGCAACGGGGGAGCTCTGAATTGAAACAGTTCATCAACGAAAAAGAAAACCTGGTCACGGAGGCGATCGACGGGCTGTTGGCCGGTGCCGGCGGAGCGCTCAGTCGGCTCGACGGATACCCCCATATTAAAGTGGTTTACCGCGCCGACTGGGACAAGTCACGGGTAGCGTTAATCTCGGGTGGCGGCAGCGGCCATGAGCCAGCGCACGCCGGATTTGTTGGCCGCGGCATGCTGACTGCCGCAGTATGCGGTGACGTTTTTGCCTCGCCGTCTGTAGAGGCCGTGCTGGCAGGCATACTGGCCGTGACCGGTGAAGCGGGCTGCCTGTTGATTGTGAAGAACTACACCGGCGATCGACTGAACTTTGGTCTCGCCGCGGAACGTGCGCGCGCACTGGGGCGCAAAGTTGAAATGGTCATTGTCGATGACGACATCGCCCTGCCCGATTTGCCACAACCACGCGGTGTGGCCGGCACCCTGTTCGTACATAAAATCGCAGGCAGCGCCGCAGAAGCCGGCAAATCACTGCAGGAAGTCACCGCAACTGCGCAGGCAGTGCTGGAAAAAACCGCCTCCATCGGTATGTCGCTGGACACCTGCACCGTACCCGGGTCGGAAAAGGAAGATCGCATTGAGGCGGGGCATGCAGAGCTGGGTTTGGGCATACACGGCGAAGCCGGCGTGCAGCAAGTTGAATTTACCGGCGCAAAAATGGCCATGCAAATGGTTTTGGAAAAACTGGCTTCGCGGCTGAGTGGAAAACCCGTTGTCGCCCTGCTGAACAATCTGGGCGCCACCACGCCGCTGGAAATGTCGATACTGGCAAACGAGCTGGCCCATTCAAAATATGCCGATTCAATAAAATATTTAATTGGTCCGGCACCGCTGATGACCTCACTGGACATGCATGGTTTTTCAGTATCTGTGCTGCCCCTTGAAGATAGCGATATCAGCGCCTTGAACCACACGGTGGACATCACCGCCTGGCCGGGTATGGTCGAGATTTCAGCGCCAGTGGTGGAACGATTACCGGATGGCCTGACCCCGGTTCAACCACTGGCATCGGAAAACCCGAAGACACGCGCTGTGCTGGAGGACATTTGCAGTTTGTTACTGGAATCTGAATCAGAGCTCAACCAGCTCGATGCCAAATCCGGTGACGGCGACACTGGCAGCACGCTGGCAGCGGCAGCCCGCGCTTTGCAAAACAGCCTCGATCGAATGCCGCTGGCGGATCTCACCCAACTGATGCCGGCGCTCGGCAACGAGCTTAGCCAAACTATGGGCGGATCTTCGGGCGTAATTCTGGCGATCTTTTTTAACGCCGCCGGCGACGCCTGCTCGCGGGGAGTGTCAGTGCAACAGGCACTGATCGAAGGGCTGGATCGCGTATCACAGGTCGGCGGTGCCAGTGTCGGGGATCGCACCATGATCGACGCGTTGCAACCGGCACTGCACGCCTTGCCATCGGGCATGGATGCGGCGGCAGTGGCTGCACGCAAAGGCGCCGATGCCACCGCGAAAATCGGTCGCGCCAAGGCCGGCCGTGCGGCCTACGTACCAGAGAGCAACTTGCTGGGCAACAACGATCCCGGTGCCGAGGCAGTAGCCCGCGTATTTGCCCGGCTTGCCGGCAAAGCCTGAGGGCCGCCGATGTGACGAACGTACGCAGCGAATCGAAGCAAACCTCCGGTGGACGCAGCAAACCGACGGTTAACGATATAGCACGGCTGGCCGGTGTCAGCCTGGCTACGGTTGATCGCGTGTTGAATGCTCGCGCCGGCGTTCGCTCTGCCACCATTGATCGCGTTAATCAGGCGATCACCGAATTGGCATACGTCCGCGACACCGCCGCTGCAAACCTGGCGCGTCGGCGCGTTTATCGATTACTGTTTATGCTGCCCAACTCGCAGGGCGAGTTTTTTGGCGATTTGCAACGCCAGATAGTCGAGCAGTCAAAGCGCATTACGAATGAACGCACCCGGCTTGACACACTCAGCACCACGGCGTTCGATCCACGAGATATCGTTCAGGCGCTGGACAATCTCGATCCAAATGAAGTCGATGGCGTTGCGATTCTCGCGCCTGAAACACCCCAGGTACGCGATGCGGTGGCGCGCACACGAGCGCGCGGTATATCACTGGTCACTATCGTATCCGACCTGCCAAGCTCGCAGCGCGATCACTTTGTCGGCATCGACAACTTCAACGCCGGCAGGACAGCGGCACGCCTGATGGGCCACTTTTTACCCGATGCACCACAGAGCGTTGTCGTGGTGACCGGATCACGTTACGCGCGCGATCATCTCGAACGCCGCAATGGTTTTGACGAACTGATGGCCGAGGAATTTCCACATCTGCAGATTCTGCCTTCCATTGTGGCGAACGATCGTGCAGAGCTGGTTTACAGCGGCCTGCAGAACGCCTGGCAGGCCTGGGGGGATATTGGCGGTATTTATTCGTCGGCCGGAGGAAATCGCGGCCTGATTCGCTTTG
>CAKZSB010000186.1 GCA_937920585.1 uncultured Granulosicoccaceae bacterium
TCGGAGTATCTGAATTTTGGCCTTGGTGGTGTTGCGGTGTTCGCGCAAGGCCGCAGTGCCTACGCGTACTACGAGACGCGTCTGGCCCACGATCTGGTTAATCAACATTGGTTTAAAGCAGGTTTACGCATCGAATTCTAGCCTGTTGAAGGGCTTGGGCACTTGATCTGTTGTTGCAAGGAATACAATCATGCAGGGAATGAGTCGATTTTTCAGTATTTGTCATGTCATTGTGGCCGCACTATTGTTAAATGCCTGTGGGTCTGAGAGCAGGGCGCCAGGCGATTTTTCTACTTTCAAGTTGCCCGCGGACCTCGCGGCACTGACATCAACTCGCATGATCGACCGCGACGAACTGTTCGCTGAAATTATCCTGCGTTACGCGGATGTTGAAGAGACAATAATTGCCACACGCGCGCCCGGGACTGATAACTGGCAGGCGGATTTCAGGCTGCCCGGAGGGCGTGACTATTCAATCGAATTGACCTGGTATGACACGGTTGATGTGAATCGGCTGGATCTTGTGACTTTCAATAGAAATTTTAGTGGTCTCTTTGAAAGCGGGCCGATTACCTTCGATTTTTCCGATTATGATTTCGACGGTTTCGATGCTGATAATGATGGTTTTGTTAATCTCGTCGAGCGTCAGGACGGAACTTCGCCACTCGTTGCAGAGGGTACTAACGTTGCTGTGCTGCTGTGTATTGGCGGTGTAACAGTTGAGGCAGATAGTGTCTGCCCGGAAGACGCGATGGCCGAACTTGAATTGGGTTTTTCGCAACTTTCTCTCAGTGCAACGCCCAATGAAACCGTCAGCAACAATATGTTGATATCCAACGTGGGTACAGCACCTCTCAACTACAACGCGTTTTCAAATCAGCCCTGGCTGCGCCTCGTCGATGACACTAGCGGCAGCGGCGTCACTGGCTCGTTGAATCCGACCGAGAGCATTTCACTTGCGCTGCAGGCCAGTTGTTCGGATTCGATTGCTGTGCGCAACGGCTCGATCAGTGTCGAAAGTGATGGTGGTTCGGACATACTGCTGGTTGCGCTGGATTGCCGCGGAGCGATTTTGGAAGTGTCGCCCGATTTCTATCAGTTTGCAGCCGAAATTTTGCCCGGCACGCAGCAGTCTGCGATAGAAACGATGACAATTTCCAATGCCGGCAATGAGTTGTTGGATCTGCAAATTACCAGCGACAGCGACTGGCTATGTGCGGTTGATCCCGACACCGGAGATTGCGCGCCATCGGACTTCAGTACCAGCGTGGCGCCAGGGGAGATGCTGCAGCTGCCAATCGAGGGCGTGTGTGTCAATGCGCCACAAATGCTGGCTGGCAACCTTACGGTGACGAGTAATGGCGGGATTCGAAACTTTCCGGCAACGATCAGCTGCACACTGGCTCCATTTCCCGAGCTGTCGTTGTTGCCCGGGCAATTCAATCTTGGTTCCATGCAAACGCAATCATCATCGGGTGACCTGACAATCTCTAACCCTGGCACCGCCACGCTGGATTACCGCATCTCGTCTGATCGGGACTGGTTGGTGGTCAGTAGTGATCAGGGTGCGATTCAAGCGGGTGAAAGTGCCGCTGTATCGCTGCAGGCGCAGTGTGGTGAGGCAGTCGAGGTGTTATCGGGGTCGCTGCTTGTCAGCAGTAATGCCGGTGATGTCTCGGTGCCGGTGACGCTTGAATGTGCAGCGCTCCCGGTACCCATGTTGTTATTGCAAACTGCACCTGTGTCGCTTTCGGCCAATTTTTCGCAAACATCTGCCGGCAACTTTGAATTGACCAATACAGGCAGTGCAGAACTGCAATACACGATCTCCTCAGATCGCGACTGGCTGCAACTATCAAATACACAGGGGGCGCTCGTGGCGGGCGACAGCAGATTGCTGCCGTTTCAGGCCAGTTGCGATATGACGCAGGAGTCGCGAACCGGGGCGATTCAGATTAACAGTAACGGGGGTAGTGCCACGTTGTTGGTGACACTTGAATGTACACCTCTACCGCAACCACAACTTGAACTGCAAACTAACGAGCTATCGCTGAGCGCACTACAGAATGCTACCGCAACCGGCAGTGTTGCGTTTTCCAACACCGGCACCGCGCCACTAACCTATACACTGGGTACTGACAGCGGCTGGATTCAATTGTCGGGAGCGGAGGGAACACTGGTTGGTGGAAGTAATGCCGCTGTCCCTGTTGGTGCCAGTTGTGACAGCATCGCCGAAACCCGAAATGGCACTATCAACCTGGTTAGTAATGCAGGTAGTGCCAGTATCGCTGTAGTGCTCACCTGTGATGAGATACCACAGCCTGTGCTGTTTGTTGAAACGATAGAAGTGGCGCTGAGCGCCGAGGTCAATCAACAAGCAGCCAGTAATGTCACGATATCCAATACTGGCAGTGCCGATTTGCAATTCGAAGTGACCTCAGACAGCGCCTGGCTGCAGCTGGTTTCATCCAACGGCAATCTTGCCGCCGGTGCGAACACCACGTTTGCGTTTACCGCATCCTGCAATGACATGGTTGAGCGACGCTCCGGATCATTATCAATTACTAGTAATGGCGGCGGCGCCACTGTGCCCGTCGGACTGGACTGTAGCGCTTTACCCGTTCCCGAACTGCAGATATTCGGCAGTCCGTTGGCACTTGCAGCACAACAGGACGCCACCGCAACTGGCAGTTTCGGTGTTCGTAACATTGGTTCGGCTTTGCTGAACTACCAGCTTGTGTCTGATAGTGGCTGGCTGGAGACGAGCGCAAATCAGGGAGCATTGGCTGAAGGTGCAGAGACAACAATATCCGTTGTTGGCCGTTGTGATGGTTTAATCGATACACGAGTCGGTAGCGTATCAGTGAATAGTGATGGCGGCACGATTGCGATTCCAGTGACACTTGAATGTAGTGCAGCGCCTGTCGCAATGCTATCAGTGCAGGATGATGCGCTGTCTTTGCAGGCGTTGCTCGGTGAATCTGCAGTGTCGAACATTTCAATTTCTAACACCGGTAACGCCGAACTGGATTTCACTGCCACCAGCAACGAGCCATGGCTGATTCCTGCGATTGATCGGGGTGTTCTTTTAGCTGGCGAGTCCACGTTGTTGCCGCTGTCAGCCAGTTGTGACACTGAGGTGCTAATTCGTACAGGTGAGATTACCGTCGATAGTAACGGAGGAACAATCGCAATTCCGGTGACACTGGTTTGCAATGCACTGCCGCAAGCAGCTTTAATTGTGGCTACAGAATCGTTGAGTCTGCAAGCGCTGCAAGGTGATCTGGCTACCAGTGATTTTAGTATTTCAAATACCGGTAACGCACCACTGGACTACACTGCCAGCAGCAATAGCGCCTGGCTGGACATTATGAATGCCATGGGTACAGTTGATAGCGGCGAGCGTGCAGTAATCGCAGTTAACGCCCAGTGTGGTGACCTGGTTGAAACACGCACCGCCAATATTGCAATAGACAGCAATGGTGGTTCTGCAGATATACCTGTAGTCCTCGACTGTACCGCTATCCCTGTCGCTGTGCTCGATGTTCGAACTACCCAATTGGCATTGACTGCCAGTATCGGGCAGACGGCAGATGGTGTGATCGATATTCAGAACAGCGGTACTGCAACTTTGAGCTACACCATTGCCAGCGAGGGCAGCTGGCTGGAGGTGGACGCTGCTAACACCGGTGAGATGCTGGAGCTCATCGCCGGCGAAAGTCGGCAGGTGAGGGTGCTCGGCAACTGTGACTCAGAAATTGAAGCCCTGAGCGGCTCCGTCAATTTCACCAGCACCGCCGGGAATGCAAGCGTGCCCGTCTCCCTTGATTGTCAGGGGGCGATATTGCGAGTAGAGCCGGCCAGCCTGCAGCTTGCCAGCGAAGGCAGCGCCTCAATTGGTGGTTCCGCTCAGGATAGTATTGCGATCTTCAACGATGGCAACGCTGCGCTGGATTTCACCATAACCAGTGACAGCAGCTGGCTGTGTCCGGATGATCCGGGGTCTGGTGATTGCAGTTCTGGCGTGCAGAGCTTCGGCGAATCGGTTCAAGCGGGGGCATTTTACTCATTGCCGATTGCCGCGATGTGTTCCACAGTGGAGGAGACGCTGAGCGGCGCTTTCAACATCGAGAGTAATGGTGGTTCGGCCACGATACCCGTGTCTTTGGCCTGTACCATTGCGGGTGCGCCAGCGTTGGCGTTAACGCCGTTAGAATTTGTGGAAGCATTGGATATCAATGTTTCGGGTAGTGATTTACTCACGCTGGAAAACACCGGTTCAGCACCGCTGAATTACGATATCAGTTCGGTCGCCAGCTGGCTGGCTGTGCCAGCTAATGCAGGCACCTTGGAGGCAGGCGAGAGTGCGTCAGTTGAAGTGCAGTATTTCTGCGAGGAAACCGTAGAAGTTCTGGATGGCGAGTTGCTTGTGAGCTGGGATCTTGGCACTGCAACCGTGCCGTTCTCGCTCAGTTGTATGGGGCCACCCAATGATGATTCGGGTAGTCGAATCTCGGGCACGGTAAGAGATGCGGTTAATGATGCCCCGCTGCAAGGCGTGCAAGTCGACTTGTTCTTTGAAGACAGTATCGTTGCGCAAAGTATTACAGATGAAAACGGGAATTTTAATTTTACGGGTTTGGCCGTCCAGCAAGGCTTTTCAATTACGATGACTTTTTCTGGCTACATATCGGAGAACTATGCGGCAATTGACACCGTTGAGGATGGCGTCACATTTCTGCAAACGGTCCTGCAGGTAGATGAGCAATTTAGCGGAACCGGCACTATCAGCGGCACCATTCGCGATGCGGTTTCGGGATTGGGTGTCGATGGGCTCGACATCGACTTCAGACGCGGCATAAATACGAGATTCGGGGAGATTCTCAACAGTGTAACAACCGACAACAACGGGCTATACACTGTCAGTGGCTTGTCAGCGGGTAACTATACTGCTGAAATTACCGGAGCCAGCTATCAGACGGCTTTTTTCAATGCGATAGTTCTGGGAGGGCAGGAAAACAATAATCAAAATGCCAGTGTGAGTCCCCTGGTTCTCAGCGGTGAGACACGCATAGTCCTTAGCTGGGGGGAAAATCCATTTGATCTCGATAGCCACCTGACTGGACCACTTGAAGCCTCCAGCGATCGTTTTCATATCTATTTTGGACAACTGGGCTCAGCATCCGCTAGTCCGTTTGCCTTTCTCGATGTCGATGATACTTTTAGCTTCGGTCCTGAGACGATCACGATCAATCAGCAGGGTGCCGGTGTATATCGGTATTCTGTGCACGACTTTAGCAACTCGTCTGCTACAAGCGGCAGCGCCCTGGCGCAATCGAATGCGAGAGTTCAGGTTCTGCGCGACGATGGATTGATCGCAGAGTTTAATGTGCCCAACCAACCGGGCACACTCTGGACTGTTTTCGAGTTAGAAGGAAACCAGGTAACGCCGATCAACTCACTGAGCTTTGAAAGCAATCCGGCGAATGATAACGCGTTCAAGCTTCATAACGATGACTCTGGGCTGATAAGACAGATTCCCGCAAAGTAGAGTCGTTGCGAGCGGTGCGGCTACGGCAGTAGCAGTGATCCACGCATGGTGCATAGAAATGCAGTATCGACGGGGTGTGTAGAAAGCGCCCCAAGCTGCGAAAAACGCTGGGGATTTCTTCTCGGTTCACGCCGGGATACGACATAACCGTGCTGACAAACTCCGTTGCGCGTCTTTTTTGATGTGGCCCGGTTTTACGCAATGAACCTTCTTTGGTATGCCTTCGAATAGCGGCGGCACTGTTACGCCAGGTCAAATTACCCAAAAGCCAGGGATAGCCAAGCAATCTATAGTCAGTTATCCTACCAGCCTGTAATGGCAATAGTCACCCGCGCGGTTTGGCGTTGGGGTGAGCGCCTATGCGGAAAACTGAAACCTGGGTGATAACAATGAGCGAAAGTCACATCGTGCTTTCTGGACCGCGTTCCCAATTGAATTTTCCCGGCTACTGCGCGCTCGGACTTCTGATGCTTTGCAGTCCCGTTGTGTACAGCCAGAGCGTGAGCATCAATTTTGAGGTTTTCGGACTAAACGAAAATCAGATAGCCCTCGACAACATGCTGGTTGATACCTGCGCGTCGATAGGCCAGGTGCAAGGGCCGAATGCCGCGACGCAGGATCTGCTCAACACCTGCGCCGTTTTGAGCCCTCTGGACGATGACGACGCAGGCCTGGCATCC
>CAKZSB010000187.1 GCA_937920585.1 uncultured Granulosicoccaceae bacterium
TGTTGTCTATGCTGAATTTGCCATCGGCACCCACCACCGCATAGTAGGGATGCTCGATCACATACAACCAGCCCGCCATCCATGAATGCGCATCACACGAGAGTTCAACCACGTTGCCGCGACGGGTTTTAATCGCTTTAGTGTTTACCTGTCCCAGCTTCGGCTGCGCAAGATTAAACATTGTGCGACGCTTCTTACCAACATACTCGTAGGGATGCACATTGTGTAAAACCGGATCAGAATTACTGATCGTCATTTTGGCCCCCTTTCTGACCACTTGAACGTAGGGATCAAAAGTGCACTTGAGCTGATCAAGGGCAAAGTCATCCGTCGGCCATGCCTTGCCTTCTTTCACCTTCTCAAGAAACACCACGACATTCGCAAGCGATCCATCGTCACTGACGGATACCGGGTTCGGGATGATGTCTCCCTCACCACAGACTTCGTTGTCCTTGGCGATCTGCTCGGTATCCAGATCGGGCACATCACCGCTGAATGTCACAGCCCCGGTGATCGATCCCCCGCCATCGACGGTAATTTCGTCGTACTTGGCGTGGGCACTGACCGACAAGGTGAGTAGTGCTGAGGCAAGTGTCAGATGTTTTTTCATCAGGCTTTCCAGAATTGTTCTTATACGACGGGCGGTATACACCGCCCGCTGTTTTAATTTCGAAACGCCGGCGATCGCGAACGGCAATCGCCGGTGTCGTTATCTACCAGGCCGCTTGCTCGGGCAGTACGGTCAGGTAGTTGACGAGATCCCAGATCTCCTGTGGGCTGGCTTCAGCCGAGTAGGAGGGCATGGGTGTGCCATCGAGCCCGTTGGCAATCCGCTTATACAGTTCAACCGGATCAGAGCCGCCCTTATACACACCGGTTTGCAGATTGGCTGCCCATACACGCTCCTTGGCATCGTTTTCCAGGGTCAGCGATGAATCACCGTTACCCCAGCCCTCGACACCGTGG
This sequence comes from uncultured Granulosicoccaceae bacterium, assembly GCA_937920585.1. Lineage (GTDB taxonomy): Bacteria > Pseudomonadota > Gammaproteobacteria > Granulosicoccales > Granulosicoccaceae > CAKZSB01. The sequence continues at coordinate 967 of CAKZSB010000187.1, forward strand.
CAGCTCGCACAATCCAGCCGGTCATACACCTTCATCCCGTTAGCGATCGAGTCTTTGGTGGGCTCTGGCCTGGCACTGACCGTAATGGCCTCGCCCTGCTCTTCCTCGATACCACCAAAACGCCTAATCACTTCAACCAGTGCCCAACGCTCGTTCTCCGGCAAAGACGCGAAGGCAGGCATCATTGAGTTTTCAATACCGTTGGTAATCGTGTTGTACACATCGAGTTTGGTGGGCAACTCACCGTTGGGCGTGGATCGCAGCTTATAGACCGCCAGTTGGAAGTTCCGCGGCCGCGGATTCAGATAGTGCGCGGCCGGACCTTCACCGTCTCCCTCCACCCCGTGGCAGGCGGCGCACTCTCTGGCGTATGACGCCTCGCCAAGCGCGACCAGTTCATCGGTAATTTCAGGACCATCGGACGCTACCGCTGCACCAGCCAGTGCAAGTGGCAGCATAAACGGCAGGGCCAGAATCGACACACGCAGTGAACGCAGTTTCATTCTTTCTCTCCCTATCCGACGGTTCTGGGAATGAAGGACATAGTGCCCTCAACTTTCTTTAGCGGCGTCTCGCCCATGCGACGAATGCGCCCCTTGCCGATCTTGTAGTTGTAGACACCGGTGATCGGATCGGTCACCGCGGGAACCACGTTATCGGCCGATTGTCCCGGATAGAATGCGTAGGTATAAGTAACACCCACACCGACTTCATCGGTTACGTAAGCCACCAGCGACAACACCCCGCGAGCCTCATTGCCCAACTGATCGAGTACTTTGTCGTTTTCAACCGCAACCAGATCACCGCTCTCGATCTTCAGCCGCTCGGCATCCGCCGGATTAATCATTAAGAAGTTGGACGGATAGCGTTGCTTGACGAAAGGCTGACGCGTGCCATCAAACATCGATTGCCAGATATGATTTATACGACCGTTTGACACCCACATCTCATCCCCTTTGGGACGAAATTTCTCAAACGTATCCTTGACGAGATTCCAGTCACCTTTCATAAAGATGGCCTTACCACTGGCCGTCTTGAATTGATAGACGATTTTAGGTGCTGTATCTTTTTCGTCATCTGGAAAGGTTTCATCGTGCAAGCGCAAGGTGCCGGTCAGTTCTCCATTAACGATTCGCGCTGGTAATTGAATGCCTGTTGTACTCATTTCACGTAAAAATTCGTGCGCTTTCTTTCCCTGCGATCTGGCAACCTCTACCACCTTGGAAAAATCGTAGTGGCCCCCTTTTGATTTTTCGGAAGCTTTTTCGAAAATGTCGTTAGCCTCTTCGAAGTCCCATCCTTCATAACCCATCTTTTTACCGATCTGTGCAATCGTCCACCAGTCGGGCTTGGCCTCACCGGGCGCATCACTGATGCGCGAGTACATCCGCAATCGTCGCTCACCCTGAGCACGGGTAAAGTCAGCCTCGCCCCAGGTGGCTGCAGGCAGAATGATGTCGGCAAAGTCGGTCAGTGTGTTGGGATAGATATCCTGCTGAACCAGAAACATGCCGCCGGCATCAATACGTTTCTTCAGCGTATCTATGTACTCGGCCACGACCAGACTATCTGCCTGAATCGGGTGCTTGCGCGTCAATTCGCCGAGCTTCAATCGAATCGCCTGTGCAGCATTCATGGAATCCAGCCAGGTGGTACCGAGGATGTAACAGACACCCAGTTTTCCGGACATGGCGTATTGATCGAAGTTAACCGGCATGGGCGCCGGCTCGCCCTCTTTGCCGTGCTTTGACTCGACCCACGATTTACTCAACGGATAGCCTTTGAGTTTCATGCCGCCGCGCTGATGGCCCCCTGCACGACTCATGTTCTGACCGGGGCGACTGCCCGCACCGACCAGCAAACCCAGTGAAGACAACGACGCACTGGCCGGGTAATTGAATGACCAGTAGTTACCCTTCTCCAGCATGACGGTGGTTTTCGGGCGCGTTTTGCCACGTGGTTTTGCCATCATTTCGGCGGCGCGAATGATTTTCTCTTTTGGCACCCAGGTAGTCTTTTCGGCGTTCTCCAGCGTGTATTGGTCGTCAGACAACAACCACGCTTTGTGTGCTTCAAAGTCCTGCCCGAAGGTGCGACGGCGCCAGTGCTTGCCGGGCTTTTCCATCAGAATTTCCTCTGATGATGCCGTCATACGCGATATCCACTCAGCGTCCTCCCATCCCTGCTCCAGGATATAACGCTGAATCGCGTTGTTGAGTACCGTGTCGGTGTTGGGCTGCACTTGTAAATGCAGTCCATCGTTACGCTCCGCATGCACCGCTGTTGGACTCTTTCTCGGATTGACGAAGATAATCTTCGCGCCACCCGGAGCGATCCACTCGGTAAACAGGATGGTGTGATTCTCGTAGGGATCAAAACCAGACATAAAAATAACATCGGCTTCTTTGAAATCCGCATAGGAGGTTGAAAACCCGTCGACGCCCGAGTCATCGAGGCCCACCGCATCGTTGGTACCGGTAGGCTTGTCGTGCTCGGCACCAATGGCGGTACCAATGTCGTTGTAGATCAGCTTTGACAGTGCATAGGTGTTCTCCCAGTACTGATAGGAGTAATAGCGCATACCAAACGCATTGGGACCATTCTTGTCTATCGCATAGCGCGACAGTTCGGCAACGATAGTTGTGGCATCGTCCCACGAGATCGGCAGCATTGAATCGTTGACCCGCAACATCGGTGTTTGCAGTCGATCGGCGGTTGGTTTGTTGGGGTTGTAGAGCTTTTGCGCCAGCTTTCCGCCCCGCACCGAGTGGTTGCCCTCGCGGTTGACTGCAGTTTCACCGTCGGCAATTACCACCACGTGATGCAGCTTGCCATCACGCTTAACAATATTGTGCATATTCGGACTGACCCACTGGCCTCTTCCGGCCACGACCGGGAAGTCCCGATGGAACGCATTGTCATCTGCGTTGCTGCCGCCGGCTTCGTCAACCGGCCAGGTGTAGGCTTTGTAGCCACAACCGACAATGCAATAGTCACAGGCCGATGTATGGACTTCTGCGTTCGCCGGTGGAATTGGCACCTGATTGGACGACTCCTCATAAACGGCGTAGTCGATAGAGGGGCTGCGAGCGGCCATTATCAGATCGCGCCGACTGATATCTTTAGTCATGGTTGTGTCTCCTGGAAACTGATAGGGGTGCAGGTTTGTAAACGTCGATTGAATCAGCCACGCAGTGTTCCCCGGCTTTCCTGTACTTCGCCAATAACTTCGGCACCCTCGGGCAGCGTGCCATCGGTCAGATTGTCGCGATAGCCGTATACCAGGCCGTTAATACCGACAGCAAAAATATCCTTGCCATCGGTTTCAAGCTTTACCTGTGGCAGATTCTGCGTTGCACTCGCATGGACCGGCACACCACCACGAGCCAGATCGAAGGTGGAGAAGTGAAACGGACACGGCCCCATGGCGGCGGTATCGTGCTGATAACGCCCGCGCAGGCTACCGCCCATGTGCGGGCACAACACAGAAAACGCGACAATGTCAAAGTCCGGACCTATACCGCCCTGGGCCGGCCTGCCAAGTTTCAGCAGCACATTGGGCTGCTCGTTCAGCGGGTAGTTAAACGACACGCCTTCGCCTTCCACCAGACCCTTGATGGGCGCAATTTTCAATTTTGGATAGGCGACATTAACCCCACCCGCACTCGACTGAGCACTGGATAAATGCGGGTATATCACGGCTGATCCAGACACCACGGCACCCGCTTTCAAAACATCGCGACGATGCATACAGACTGGCCTCGTCGACTCTTCTTTCTCGTCACTCATAGGTATCCCCTTGCTTATTTACGATGTCAAACCAAACGACATCAAGAACAGGCTGTCAGAACCTGCTATCGAACTATCTCGATGTACCGCTATAGCGCTTCTATCAACGTGACGATCTGCCGCGATGGCAGATCGGCTATCGCCACAAAACCCAGATCATCTTTTGCCCATGCAACCGTGCTGAGTCCATCGGCCGTCGAGCCATGCAGATAGTCGTGTTGCGGCAAGTCGAGCCCATCCGCTCTCATCACGTAAACAGAAAGCAGTTGCTGATCTTTTTCGTACTGGATAAATGCGAGTTTTCTCCCCAGAAACGAACAGAGCCTGCCGCCGGATATCCGGAATCCCACAGGGATTTGCACGGCGGAAGGCAGATCGAAATCCACCTTGTCAACAAACCAGTCGAGTGTCGATCGCGCCGCGTGCTCGTGAACATCGAGTGTTTTCCCCCGTAGTTCGAAGGCTTCGAAATCCCGCACCACTTCCGACACGACAGCGGAATGTGAGACATCAGGTACCGTCATTAGCAGGCTGGTGCCAACCACCCCTAGCATCAGAGAGGCGGCCAGTGAAAGTGATCGCGCCCAGCGGCTAATTGTTTTGCCAAACACCCGCCTCGGCTCACTGCGTCGAATCTCGGTTTGAATGCCCTGCCAAAGCTGATCGACATCGCAAACCTGATCGAATTCGAGTTGAAGACGGCGATGCAGATTCGGCAGACTTTCGCGATAACGCCTGCAAGCACCACAGGTAGCAACGTGATCATTGAGAACAGACTCGCTAAGCGTCAGCACTTCCCCGTCGTATTGCGCAGAGATGTTTTCCAATATCTCCTCGCATTGCACTTGCCGCTCAATCGACTTTTGCTTCATCTCAGGCCTTCTGCTTTGCGATGTCGGGAAACAGCGACGCAACAGTGTTACTCGTTGCGTTACTGCCAGATGGCGCCGGACTGCTCGCAAGCGCTGACTCTTCCGTTCGATGGGCCAGCAACTCCCGTTGCAGATACAGTCGACCGCGACTTAATCGCGAACGCACGGTGCCCACCGGAATATTCATCATCAATGCAATCTCGCTGTAGGTGTGCTCACTCAATAAGGACAGAGAGACCACCATTCGAATATTGGGTGGCAGCCTGAGCAGCGCCTGGTGCGCATCTTTGACGAACTCGTGATTCTGTAACTCATCTTCTGGCAGCGCTTTGCATGATTGGGCGTGCTTCGCTGTCACAATTTCCACCTGTGCATCATCCCAACTCTGAAACGGTGATCTGGCCTCGCGCCGGCCGATGTCTTTGCATAAATTCGTCATGATTCTGAACAGCCAGGCTTTGTAGTTTGTCCCCGTCTGATAACGGTCAAAAGATCGCAAGGCACGCAGGCAGGTTTCCTGCACCAGATCATCAGCGCTCTCTCTGCTGCCAGTCATACGCAAGGCGGTACGCCACAACGCATCGACATGTACCCGGGTCATGGCCTCAAAGTCGTCTGGCACACTCTGATCAGACATCTCTCAGCCTTGCCACATCACACGCTCACCATTTGTCCGTTCACCGACTCAAATGATCTCTTGCATCGCTTCGATACTGGCCCGCTCGGTCACCTGGCAGGCGGTTGGTGCCCAGTGCGTGTAGACTTCGTCGACGGTCGGGCGCCGTTTGTGATTGGTTCCAGCGATCGCAGTCCCTATACAAACAAATCCGAACAACGACTCATCCTTATGCAGTCGCAGGGCAACCTGCAGGCGTGGATCATTCACCTTGTTGCCGCTCACCATCTTTGCGCCGAACCCCATCAGGTGTGCACACAACACAATGTTCTGAACGGCGGCACCGACAGAGGCAACCTGTTCATACACGGGCACCGCAGTTGGATTCGAGTGGCTCTTGTCTACTACCGCAATCAGCAACGGCACACCGCTGGCGCGATCTCTTTCACGCTGTATTTCGGCCTGACTGATACCCGGGTTGCGCGAGCGTTTGATTCGAACAAAGATGTCTGCCAGCAACAGGCGGTCTTCACCCGTGATCCCGATAAACCTCCACGGCCTCAGGCCGCCGTGATCAATCGCGGTGCAGGCGGCGCGAATCAGATTTCTGGTCTCGGCCTCACTGGGGCCGGGCTCGACCAGCCAGCGCGGATGTACCGAACGACGGCCAAGCAATTGCTCCAGCAGCAAGGTGGATGAAGTCCGGTGGGCGCTGTGCCCGTTTCGA
>CAKZSB010000188.1 GCA_937920585.1 uncultured Granulosicoccaceae bacterium
GCGACGTTTGAATCGCCGTCTCGCATGATTGGATCTCGACGACGAAATTCAGTTACGCCTCCGTCCTCTCTTCTGGGCATTTCCCTGTTGCTACGCGGCCCGGACGCACTCGCCCCACTTGACTCGACCTTATCGCCGTAGCCGTAGTAGTCGTAGTATCCCTGGTAGTAATAATCACCACCGTAAGAAGTCACCTTGTTGATATCAACCTGTGATACCACGGTACCAGACACTGTAACCCCGGCTTCATGCAGTCGATCAATTCCTCGCTGAACGATTGGCAAGGGCGTGCTGTCGGCCTTGATGATGTAAATACAACTATCGACGTACTTACCCACAACCAGCGCATCACTTACCGCCTGCACCGGCGCCAGATCGATCACGATCCGATCGTACTGAGTTTTCAGCTGCTCGAGAACCTCGGTAAACCGCGACGACGCGAGGAGTTCAAGCGGGTTTTCAGTTGTGGCACCAGCCGGGATCAAATCCAGATCACCGATCTCGCCTTCACGCAGACAGTCTTCGATATAAGCCTGATTACTCAACAACTCAGACAAGCCGTGGCTTCGAATACCCAATGCCCGCCCCAGCCCGGGTCGACGCATGTCCGCTTCGATCAACAAAGTCCGATCGAGCTTGGAAAAGGAGAACGCGAGGTTACTGGCTACTGTCGATTTACCTTCACCCGGCACTGACGACGTCACCATAATTACCTGCCGCGGATCCTCGAGCTCCGAGAGTGTTACGCCAGTTCTAATGGTTCTGATCGCCTCCTCAAACGAACCACGCTTGTCGGCAAACGCGCCCGGGATCAGCGGCGCAGATTTACGCCCGAACATACCGCTCTTGATCATCGGGACAATCCCGAACACCGAGAGACCCAGACGTTTCTCAACATCCTGTATGCCTCGAACAGTTTCCTTCATTTCCTCATAGACAAAAGCCAGCGCCGATGCCCCAAACAGACTCAAGAGAAATCCAAGCAGCACCATCAATGACTTGTTGGGCTTGATTGGGAAATCAGGAACCGCTGCCAGGTCAGTGATGCTCATATTTACGGTCTGCAGACCTTCGGCTTCATCGGCCTCACGCAGACGCTGATACGACTCCTGATACAGAAGCTTGTTGGTTTCAACTTCTCGCTCCAGCTCCACCAGCTTGATTTGCGCTCGGCCCACCTGGTAGCCACGCGACTTCTGGGCATCGAGTTCAGATTGAATCGAGCGAACATTAGCAAGCGCTGCACGATACTTGTTTTCGACCGAGGTGATGACGTTGGATATCTGTCGGTCGAGGTTGTTAGTAGCTGTATCGAGGTTTGATTTCGCATCGATAACGCGAGGGTGTTTACTGCCATAACGATTGTTCAGTTCGTCTAGCTGTCGCGTCGCTTCCTGGGCCGCAACTTTGTTGCGCTGAACCAGCAGACTGGAATCGACTACCGGAAGTGACTCAAATGCGGTTCCAACGTACCGGTAACGGGTTGGTTGTTGCGTTTGACCTTCAATCTGGAAGGTAACCTCACCCCCGGTTGTCGCCGCAGGTGAAGATGCACTGACTGATCGCACTTCGTCGAACAGTATCTTGGCCTCTTCCATTTGTCCCTTCGCATCAATCAGGCGCGTAGTCAGGATTTCAACTTGCCTGGCGCTCAGATCGCTGCCCTGTTCCGTAAGACCAATGCGCTGTCGCTCTGCGAGCAGCGCAGCCTCAGCCGCTTCGAGCTTGTTTTTCAGTTCTGCGACTTTGCCGTCCAGCCAGTTGAATGCCTCGCGGTTACGAGAATCTTTGGTATCGAGGAAATGGTCTATGTAGCTGTCGCCGACCTCGTTTGCGATACCGGCAACCAGTTCGCGATCCACTCCGTCGACGCTCACACGTACCAGATTAGTTCGCTTTAGCGGCTGTACGGACATACGACCGGCGAGTTGGCGCACCATTCTCTCGCGATCAAACACCACCTGCTCAGTCGATGCATCGGCGTCCTCGCCCCCCAGCAATTTCTCTGCAGCAGGCACTTTGGCGAGGTACTGCTTAACGAGATCGCTAATGCCGGTTTTTTCGAACTCCGCCGGGCGAGGCAGCGTGGGGTTATATTCCCAGTGCTCTTCCAGATTCATTTCGGTAGCAACTCTGTCGGCTAGCGTTCGCGACCCCAGAACCTCTACCTGTGTTTGAATGTAGTTGAAACCTGAACTGTCTACGCCGATGAGCGGATTTACAAACGCTGGTTGTGCATCCTGCTCGAACAGCAGCGTTGCGGTAGCGCGATAGACTGGCGTAATGGTGGAGACGAAGAGTGCTGTCAACGCAGTCGTGATTGCAGTGACCAGTATGATTGGCCACTTGTATTTACGCAGCGTTACGATAATGCCGCGCAAATTGATTGAGTCACCAGAACTGCTCGAACTGCGCGAGCTGTTATCAGTGAATCTGTCGGACCGTGTGGCCGTACGAGCTGAGGGTTCGCTCATCTGACTACCTTTGTTTTTGGTGGGGCTGAAACAGCTAAAGGATTGATGATATCAATCTTCAACCAGTTGGACGGCTTTGCAAGATGTTATCTTTCACACCGCCGCGTTCTGGGCACGCAGGATACGGTGGTATCGACTCATTTACAGTGATTGTGTTCGACTTTCTGAACACACACCCGATCAAACCATTACTGAGGTATCGTGCTATGTTCTTGTTTTTCATCGATCTTCCCTGATATAGATTCACTCACTAACACATCGTAACCACTTGTTAGTACTGACAAATTCTTTATGCGCAAGTAAGACTTCCTTTCTATCTTTACGCTTACGCAGTGGATTTTACCACTTAACAATTAGCCCTTCAGGCGGAATCGCATTACTGCGAGTAACAAACCGTGAACATTCGAAACACCGACATTCTATACTATTACCGCCCCTTTATCGGCATCCTCAATTTCAATTGAGCCGCGCCTGCGTTTAGACTGTCTTTTCTATCACACAAAACAGAAATCGAGTAATTGGCCAAATTAATTTTCCTGTTGACGCTTGTCGCTGTTGGGTACGTTGGCTATCACCTTTATGGCAAAAAGCTGGTTCAAAAAGGGCCCTCCGCGTGGATAAAGCCACTTGTGGCGCTGGTGGTTGTGCTCTTGCTCATCGCTGTCGCTACGGGCAGAGCAAACGCAATCTTTGCAATCATCGGCGCCGCTATTGCCGCCGCCTGGCGAATGGCACCACTACTTCTGCGGTTTGCACCACAATTGAAGGGGCTTTTCAAACAATTTACTGGCTCTCCTGCCACCGCCCCGGATTCGAGTGTGAGCACACGCTCGCTCGTCATGACGCTGGATCACAGCACGGGCGAATTCGACGGCAGAATCACCACAGGCGATTTTGAGGGTCGCAATCTGTCTTCTCTCAGCCTCACCGAACTCCAGCAATTTGCGAAATACTGCCAACATAAGGATCCCGAGGCAATAAAACTGGTTTCAGCCTTCGCAGCACGATATCGCCCGGACTGGCCATTTGAGTCACAACCCGGACATTCGGCGAACACAGGCGACATGTCAACAGACGAGGCACTGAGCATACTTGGCCTCGAGAGCAACGCGTCCGAGGAAGACATCGTTTTGGCACATCGCAAGTTGATGGCAAAACTACATCCGGACAAAGGGGGTAGCGACTACCTGGCGACAAAAATCAATCAGGCCAAAGACTATTTGATCAAACACCGGAAAACGCAGCGTTGAGGCTCTTGCTCGCATTCCCGCTAAACGGCATTTTGCTGATCTTTTATAACTTGATGGTATTTGCCAGCAGCGATTCCAACTACCTGCCCGACACTATCGTCACCAGCGTCTCCATTCCCTCGTCCGGCGCGGTGCTGCATATCACCTGGAATATTCTCTTCGTACTGATGAGCATATGCATCTTGTACATAGAGATACTCAAGGCTACCCGCGCAACCTATCAGGCCCTGCTGGATCACGTTTTGTCTTTGTGTGTGTTCGTCGTTTTTCTGGTTGAGTTGATCATTTTGCGTGAGATGGGCTCTGCGACATTCCTGATACTGACTTTACTCACCCTGCTCGACGTCGTTGCGGGATTCACCGTGTCGCTGGCAAGTGCACGCCGGGATATCTCTATCAGCTGACAAGCTGTCCCCACAGATCGTAATCGCCTGATTCGTCTATGCGCACCCGGCAGAACTCACCTACTTTCAGTTCAGCCCCATCGCTGATGATAACGTTGCCATCAATCTCCGGCGCGTCTGCCTGACTTCGCGCAATCGCCTGGCCTTGTGAATCGATCTCATCCACCAGCACTGTCATTTCACGGCCGATTTTGGCAGCCAGTTGGTCTGCCGAAATTTCGGCTTGCAACGCCATAAAGCGATGCCACCGCTCCTCCGCCACGGCAGGATCAATCGGGTTTGGCAGTTCGTTTGCCGCAGCGCCGTCTACTGCCGAGTATTTAAAGCAGCCGACTCTGTCGAGCCTGGCCTCTTCAAGAAAATCCAGAAGTTCCTGAAATTCGGCTTCGGTTTCGCCGGGAAATCCGACGATAAAGGTGCTGCGCAACGTGATTTCAGGACACGTTTGGCGCCACTGCCGGATTCGCTCCAGATTCTTCTCGCTTGCAGCAGGTCGTTTCATGGTCTTGAGAACGCGCTCGCTGGCATGCTGAAACGGGATATCCAGATAGGGTAATATTTGCCCTTCTGCCATCAGCGGAATGATGTCATCAACGTGCTTGTAGGGATAGACGTAATGCAAACGCACCCACACGCCTAAGCTACCGAGTGCCTTGCAAAGCTCCAGCATACTGGCTTTCACAGGCCTTCCATTCCAGAACGACGTGGCGTACCTGGAATCGACACCATAAGCACTGGTGTCCTGGGAAATCACCAGCAACTCTTTAACCCCGGCTGCAACCAGTCGCTCGGCCTCCCCCATGACATCTGCCGCCGGGCGGCTCACGAGTCTGCCGCGCATCGATGGAATGATGCAGAAGGTACATTTGTGATTACAACCTTCAGATATCTTCAGGTAGGCGTAATGACGAGGCGTGAGCTTGATACCCTGAGGAGGCACGAGATCCAGATGCGCGTTGTGGACCGGCACCGGCGTGTGTGCGTGCACTGCCTGCATCACATCTTCGTAGGCCTGCGGGCCGGTCACGGCAAGCACTTGAGGATATCGCGACTCTATTTCTTCGGCCTTGACGCCAAGACACCCGGTAACAATGACTCGCCCGTTTTCGTCGAGCGCCTCACCAATAGCGGAGAATGACTCTTCTACTGCGCTATCGATAAACCCGCAGGTATTCACGATAACGAGATCGGCACCCTCATAGTTGGACTCAATGCTATACCCCTCGGTACGCAGCTGAGTGAGAATGCGCTCGGAATCCACCAGCGCCTTGGGACACCCTAAACTCACAAAGCCAATTTTTGCAGACGCAACCATCAGAATCCTGGAAATTACCACGCAATTGAAAACCCTGCCAAAATCGCAGGGCCACTGGGCGAATTCTACCGTAACCCGGGATTCAGCAGTCGCCGGAAGTTTGATCAGCTCTGCAATGCATCGAGCAGCTGCTGAAACCTTGCAGTATGCGCCTTTTCGGCTTTGGCAAGCGTTTCAAACCAGGCTGCTATTTCCTTGAACCCCTCTGCTCGCGCAGTCTCGGCCATCGCCGGGTAGCGCTCACTCGAATCGAATATTTCGCTGGCAATCGCACACTTTAAATTGGCTGCTGTGCTGCCGAACGGCAGCCCGGTTACCGGGTCGCCGCATTCCTCAAGGTACTCCAGCAAACCGTGTGCATGACCCGTTTCACCTTCAGCTGTTGCACGGAAGGCTTCAGCGATTTCTTTGTGCCCTTCGACATCGGCGTTCGATGCGAAATAGGAGTAGCGACGATTGGCTGCAGATTCCGCTTCGAAGGCATCCTTGAGATTTTGTTCTGTCTTACTACCCTTGATCGACATCGTTGGATTTTCTGCCATTCTGGTTGCCCGATATTTTACCCGACTGAAGTGTTAATCGTCGCAAACACGCAGCAATTCAGCACGGATCGATTTCAGAACAAATTTACAACCCATCGCCTAAAGAACGGCGTCAACATGCCGTAACACCGACCGGGAGGCACACAGGGCACAAACTCCGGATCAAACGCCGCTTTTGGCCGACGGCCGCTTGCTGGCAACTTGATGCATCAATGTTTGTGCTCGCCTCCCTGTATTACTTCAACTCTAACAATTCAATGGCAACTCGTTGCCATGGCCGGGGGGCCGAGATGAAAATTAGCACTGAAACTGAACTGGACGCAGCAAAAGAAGTACTGCGCAAATACAATTTTGTTCCGGGCAGAAGCGTCGATCACCCGTTACAGAGAAGCCTCGAAGTACTGGCGGACGCCGTAGAGGCTTACCAGTACCACCACTAGCAGGTACGAACTGCGGCGGCCGGGAACCCCGGCCGCCTAACTCGTCTTGCCCGGAATCACTCCATGGGCAAGTGTCGGTACATCACCTACCAGCCCCATCGCTACTTTCATCAGGAACCGGTTGAGCGGCGAGACGCTCGCTGCACCCGCCAGGGCAACATTGCGAACCATTCTCTTGCCTGCAGCGCCCGGCTCGAAAATCCGGTGGGTGGTATCAAGTGCTTTTATCACCAGACCATTTTCGCTTTTCCGCCAACGCTCGTAACGCCGTAAAACCCTCTGTGAGCCTGCATCCTGCCCTTTCCGACGCCCCTCCACCAGCACTTGTACTAGCGCTGAGGCATCGAGCATTCCCATGTTGACGCCTTGTCCGGCCAGCGGGTGCACCGAATGCGCCGCATCGCCCACAAGCGCCAATCGATCGTCTATGTAACGTTGCGCCTGCCCCCAGCGAATCGGAAAACTGCCAACCGCCTCGATCTGCTGCAAGCCACCCAGCCGGGTTGGAAACTCTTCCTCGAACCGGGACTGTAATTCCTGCAAGGGCAGCTGTTTCAGTTCATCAATGACTGCCGCTGACTCGTACCACACCAGAGAAGCCCGATTGCCGACCAATGGCAAAAAGGCCTGCGGCCCGGCAGGTAAAAACCGCTGCCAGGTGATGTCCTGTTGATCGATCGTAGTTCGGACTGAGGCTACGAGCGCGTGCTGCCCATAGGCCTCACCATCACAAGCTATTCCCGCCAGATCACGCACAGAGGAATTGGCACCGTCTGCCGCAATCAGCAAACTGGCCTCAATAGTTTCTCCAGTATCCAGCACTACCTCGATACCATCTCGACGTGCAGAAAAATGCTCAATATGCGCGGGACAATGCAACTGCACCTGCGCTGCAGTCTCAAGAACCTGCCACAGGCCCAGTTGGATCAACCTGTTTTCTACAATGAAACCCAGTTGTGAATGACCGATATCGGCACTGTTGAAATGGGTTTCGGTACCCGTGGCACCATCCCAAACAGCCATACGCCGGAATGGACAAGCCCGCATCGCAGTGATCAATGGCCAAACGGACAACGCGTCCAGCATCTGCACCGAGGCGACGCTCAGCGCTGATACCCGTAAATCATAGGGTTGATCGATTTCAAAATTTTTAGGTCGCGCATGCTCTACAAGCGCCACCTCGAACCCGGTTTCGGCCAATGCAACCGCTGTCAGCGCACCGACCATGCCGCCGCCAACAATGACGACGTCTGCCACTCTTTTCACACTATTCTCTGCATTTCCCGCCCGAAAGCCACGCCTCGCTATTGTCCCATCAGGGTATCGTTCTGCGCCAGTATTTTGCGTTGCCAGGCGCCGTCGGTGTACTGCAACAGCGTGGTTGGCCAAAAGCCCGTTTCAGGCTCAACGCTCACCACTGACCGATATCCATTTATCGCAACCACGGTCAGACGCACAGGCTGATCGGGGTCGAGCCGCATGAGGCTATTGGCAAACGATTCCAGCGAGGTGACCGGCTCGCCCTCCACAGCAACCACATAGCGGTTGCGATACAACTTGTCCTGAATCGATGGCGATCCCGTCAATGTGCTGCTGATAAATACGCCCGGCGTGGTGTTGCCGCGTTGAAACGCAAGCTCAAAGTGCGGATCCTGAATCAGCGATCCAGCCCACAGCAGGGCCCGCCGCGTACCGAGCGCATCAGTGGCAACGGAAGCTATTGTCAAATCAATTTCTACACTATCGCGAAGCACTTTCAGGGTGGATTCGGCCGTGTTGAACAAGCTGCCGATTTCGCGCAAATCTCCCGGGAGTTTGCCGTTCACCTGCAAGATGACATCGCCGACGCGCAATGCGTTGCTATCGCCTCCGGCCACAGCCCGAACCGCAATCGCACGCCGATGATCACTGCTTGAAGATGAAATCTTCCGTATCCAGCTGTCATCCAGCCCGGCTTCTCTGGCTCTATCCAGCGACTGATACTCGAACAAGGCGGGCGCGAGATAATAGGGCTCGGGCGACAAGTACTGTCGCAACGCATCACCGATCAGCACCGCCGGCATAGCCCATTCAGATTCCTTAACCTCATCGCCATCCTGGTAGGCGAAGCTCTGCCACACAGCCTGCACCTTCTGCTGCTCATCCAGCAATGCCCCGCCCAGTGTCGGACCGGCAGAAGTTGCGCTGAGAACATCAATCGGTACTTGCTGGAAACGCGCGAGTCGAGGCGTTTGAAAGTACAGCGTGACTTCGCTCACGTTCGAAACCGCCTGACGCCGAACCGTGCCGTCGTTTCGATAGCCAACCAGCTCCAGCGCCGCATCAACGCGCGGAAAAGTGGTCGCCAGTTCAGGCGGGGTAATAGTGATATCCCCCAACAGGGCCGGATCATACTGAAGCAGCGCGATGTTGTTGGTGGGATGTAAAAACACAACCTGACCCGGCAGCTTGTAGGTTGAAAAGAAGGTGATGTCCAGATCGCCGAGCCCGACTGGTACTGTATTTCTGTCGGTGGCAATAATGCCTCGCTCGGCATCAACGATCAGACCAACCCCTTTGAAGCTGCGCGCATGCACATTATCGACGGCGAATGGAATATCGTATGAAAGACGAACCAGTGACGGCGCAACCGACTGGACCAGTTCATCGCGGTAGTCGGGCAGCACCACGTCGGTAAGCGCCTCTGTTTCGATTGTTGCATCGGGCAGTTCCACATCGTTGCAGTCCCAGAATCGCGCATCGTCGCGGTGGGCACAGTGGCGCGCCCGAAACCAGCGATCGTTGATCTCAACCCGCCCCACTGAACTGGTGTACTCCCTGCCCGGCACCTTATAGCGAAAGGTCCAGCGCTGACCGGCATTGACCTGGCGCAGATGGCCAAGCAGCTGTTCCACTGACTCAAGTGGCTCGCCGTTCAGTTCTGTCAACACCGCATTGGCTGGAATTCCGGCGCGGGAAAACTCGTATCCCGACTTGGCAACCATGACCCCTGATTGCTCGATATTCATACCCCGCGCGCGCTGCAATGACAGATCGTGCAAAACACTTCCGCCCAGCTCCACCAGCGTGCCCGGCTGCAGCGCCTGCAAATCCACAACCGGCAGGCTGAGCGTTAAGGGCTGACCTTGCCTGAGGACCTTGAATTCGAGATTCTCGCCGATCGAGGCATCCATAATTTCGGCCAGCCGTACAAACTTAGCCACCGGTTGCGACTGAATTTCCAGCAGTATGTCGCCCTCTTCAAAAATGCCCTCGGCCACACCGCCCGGCAACACCTGCCTGACGAGCAGCATGCCATTGCTGTCGGGAAACAATGCCTGGGTTTTACTGGCCGCTTCGCTGGTAAGCCCCAGACGCTGCAAAAAGCGGTAGGGATGATGTTCAAAAACCGTCTGAACGGTGCCGCGGCTTACCGGTTCGTCTGCCTGCAATTTTTCGAGCGCATACTGCACGCGATCGAGGGGCAAAAAGAAACTGCTGGCAGTGCTGCTGTTGGCGGCAGCATTCAGCGCGATCACTGACCCGGCGCTGTCGAGCACCGGTGAGCCGGAGGACCCACCCGATGTTGATGATGCCGCCTGCATGTAAAACGTATTGAAGTCATTGTGACCGTAGCGACCATAGTTGGGCGCCCGTCGATCAAGCCGCGCTATGGTGCCGGCCAGAATAGACAACTGCTCTCCTCCATCACTGCCAATCACTCGCACGTCTACGCCAACGCGCGCACCCTCGGGGTTGAGTTCGAGCGCAACCGGTTCGTTTCGCGCAAGGTCAGCCGGGTTGTAGCGCAGAAAGCCAAAGTCGTGAACGGGATCTCGATAGAGCGGCACAACATCGATGCGCTCCAGGTTCTGAAACGTCGCTGTCATATCAACCGGCCCGCTGCCCACTACATGCCGGTTAGTCAGGATAATGCCCCGCTCGGCGTCAACGATAAAACCGGTAGCCGAACTTACCCCCTGATCCGATTCAACAAAGTCTCTGGTGTAGGCAACCTGCAGCGACACCACTGCCGGTACGGCGGCAGCCAAAACATCCGCCCATTTGCTATCTCCGCTATCAGCATGGACATTTGGCCCGACAGCCAAAGCTAGCAGTCCGATTAACAGAGATGATATGTTTCGCACTATGGAATATCCCGAGAATGGCGCAGATGCCGGCGCAGCTAGGTAACGAATTCACGATGTGTACCGCTAGACAACTCGAATCGATATTAGTGCACAAACTCACCAAAATCAGGAAGTCGTTAGTGACGTTACAGAATGCCTGACACGGAAACCTTCCCGCTCGAATGGCTGCGCCACACCTCACCATACATCAATACGCATCGTGGCCGGACTTTCGTCGTCTGGTTCGATGGTGAAACGGTGCAAGCCAGCGGGTTTGCCAATCTAGTCAACGATCTGACGTTGCTCAGCCATCTTGGAGTGAGGCTGGTTCTGGTACACGGAATGCGCCCGCAAATTGATCATGAGTTAACAGCCGCCGGGCTTGATTTGCAATTCGAAAAACGCGTAAGAGTAACGACCAGCGAGGCG
The DNA here is from genome assembly GCA_937920585.1 of uncultured Granulosicoccaceae bacterium. Lineage (GTDB taxonomy): Bacteria > Pseudomonadota > Gammaproteobacteria > Granulosicoccales > Granulosicoccaceae > CAKZSB01. The sequence continues at coordinate 10,964 of CAKZSB010000188.1, forward strand.
CTACCCGGGGTGCATAGCGCACTGGGCAAAGTTAAAAGCGCCATCGAATCTGCATTTTCAACCGGCTTGCCCAACACGCCGATGTCCGGTGCCCAGGTCACGCTCTGTTCTGGCAATCTGGTTATAGCCCGGCCATACGGGGTAAGAAACGGGATCGATTTCGGCCACACCGGTGAGGTAAGGCGGATTCGTACCGGTACGATTGCACAACTGCTGGATATGGGAACGATCGTTTTATTGTCGCCGATTGGCTATTCACCAACAGGCGAAATGTTTAACCTGCACGCCGAAGAAATCGCCAGCCAGGCGGCGATAGAATTGCAGGCTGACAAACTGATTTACCTGCACAGCCAGGCACCGCAGAGCAGCGACAGATTGCGCGAGATCACCGCGGCGAAGTTTTTCAGCGACGCCATCCAGATACCGCGCAACCTGACACCTGTCCGCCATCTCATTGAACTGTGTGCCAACGCGTGCACCCGCGGTGTGAAGCGCGCGCACATCGTCAGCAGCCAGACAGATGGCGCGCTGTTGAAAGAAATGTTCACTCGCGATGGCGATGGATTGATGATCCACTCTGGCACCTATGACACCCTGCGCCAGGCGAAAAGTGCCGACGTACCCGGCATTTACAACTTGATTGGGCCACTGATTCGCGATGGTATTCTGGTCGACCGCAATGAACAGGACCTGGAGCGCTGTATCGAGGATTACTTCGTCGCTGAACGCGACGGGACTATCATCGCGTGTGCCAGCCTCACGCTTTATGGCGACCAGGCCGAACTGGGTTGCCTGGCCGTTCATCCAGACTTTCGAGCCTCCGGCAAAGCGGCAGAGATCTTACAGTTGCTGATCGGCAAGGCCGAGACAGCAAATTGCCGTGAGTTGTTTGCGCTAACCACACGCAGCGGTGACTGGTTCCGGCAACAAGGTTTTGAGCCCTCATCGCACACCCGCCTGCCACCCGAACGAAATCAGCGCGAGGCGCTGACCCGTGGATCAAAAGTGCTACGATTAACGTTGCAAGCGCGACCAGACCAAAACAATCGCTAGTCTGAGTTCTCGCGCTGTGACATGGCGTGCAACCAGATACTGATTTGCTGCAGCCTCGCCTGTGGATCAGCCATCAACATCATCTGCTGACGGACTTCCAGCGGTAGCGGCAAAAGCTCGATAAACCGGCTTCCAAGCCAGACTGCGTCGTCAATGCGAGGCTCCTGGTACTCGATTGACGGTGCAATCTGTTCCAGTATCTGCTCCATAGCCTGTTGCAACAAGCGATGTTCCGGGGCGACCGGCTCGCTCTGCTCTTCCGGTAAATCAACTACATCGCCCACCAGCAACTGACTACCGAGCACCCGAGTATTGCCAATGCGAACCTTGCGCACACCCAGTGCAACGATGGTCAGCAAGCCTCGGTCATCCTGATCCCAATCAACGATTTCTACACGACACCCGACAGTAAATGGCTGCGCGACAGCCCCCACTTCTGCGCCTGCTTTAATGCCGCAGACAACAAACCCGGCACTGCGTTTAAAGCAATCGCGCACCATATCGACATAGCGCGTCTCGAAGATGCGCAATGGCAGACGCCCTTCTGGCATCACCACGCTGGACAGCGGAAACAACGGCATCTCTCGACTGTCCAGCGGTGGTGATTGCTCTTCCATAATGGCGATCCGACGACTACTGGCGCGGATACAACACGACTTCAACGCGACGATTCTGCTCGCGACCGGCATCGGTATCGTTGGTAGCGATTGGGTAGTACTCGCCGTAGCCCGTCGCTGTCAGCCTGTTCGCCGATATGTTGGCATTGGCGCTGAGGAAACGCACTGCCGATGCAGCACGGGCTACTGATAACTCCCAGTTGCTTTGATACTTCGCTGCCAGGCCAGAACCAATCGGCACGTCATCTGTGTGGCCTTCAACCTGCACGCGGCGATCTTCGTAACGCTGTACGGCCTGGCCCACTTTACCCAGAACATCTTTGCCCGAGCCACTCAGATCAGTGCTGCCCGGGCCAAACAGTTCGCCGCTGGCAACCCGGACTGCAATGGAGTTGTCATTGCGGACCGTGACCGACGCTCCCTCGACACCCGCCTCACCCAGGCTAACGATTATCTCGTCACCAATTCGCTCAGCGTTGGCACGCTCTGCTCTGCGCAAATCTTGCTGGGTCGCCTGAGTGGCTGCGAGCCGGTTTACCTCGGCACGAGCGTCGGCGAGCTCCTGCTCCCTGGCCACAAGCGTTGTTTTGGCTGCTTCCAGCTCACCAGCGGATTGCTCCCCACTAGCCAGTGAGTCGGCCAGCTGGGCTTTGGTCGCCTCCAGTTCCGCCTCGAGCGCAGCAGCCTGATCCGCACTGCCCTGTCCTTCTGAACGTGCGTTTTGCAGATTGGCATCCAGCTCACCAACCTGAGTGGACAGCTCGGCAATCCGAGCCTCGCGAGCCGCAATCTCACCTTCAAGCCTGGCCACTTCCGCCTGCAGCTGATCACGATTAGCGCTGAGCTCATCGACCTTCCCGGTCAGCTCGCCCCCTTGCGATTTCAGCGTTTCGAGCTCATCCGCCGCCGTGGCGTTACTTGCCTGCAGCGCACTTATCTGCTCATCGCGACTCGCCAAAGCCGCTTCTGATGCTGCCATCGCATCGGCCAGTTCATCGTAACGGCTTTGTAAATCCACACCCTGCGAGTTTGCGGCGCTCAGTTCGCCCTGGATAGCTGCGATCTGTGCAGTCAATGAATTGGCATTTTCACTCATATCGCCATTCGCCGCTTTCGATGCCTCCAGTTCGGCTTGCAGCTTACTGCGTTGATCCTCAAGGCTCGCCTTTTCTGTGGCGAGACCGTCGCGCGCGGCCGCAAGTGCGTCAAGTTCAGCCCGTTTGGCTTCAAGGTCCGCTTGAGCTGTCTCGAGTTGCGCGCCAAGCTCAGTGACTTGCTGCTGCGCACTTTCCGCATCGCCGGCAGATGCCTCCAGTTGCACCGTGAGCTCGTCGCGCTCGGCTGCAAGTGCGGCAAGCTCAGCCCGTTTCGCTTCAATGTCCGCCTGAGCAGTCTCGAGTTGTGCACCAAGCTCGGTCACTTGTTGTTGCACACTTTGCGTATCTGAGGCCGACGCCTCGAGTTGCGCCGCGAGCTCATCGCGCTGAACAAGAGCATCATTCAGCTCTTGATCCAGTCCGGCGACCTGCTCGTTCAACGTGCCAACCTTATTCTGAAGCTCATCGCGAGCAGCACTTAAGGCAGCCCGCTCGGAATCCAGCTCGTCGACACGGCCCGTCAATTCGCGCTCGGTAACAATGGCTTCATTCTTACGCGAATCGAGCAGCCCGAGAAGGTAGTTTCGCTCCTCGCCCAGCGTATCGCGCACACTACCGACCTGGGTGACTTGCTTGTTCGCTACGTCAAGCTCTGCCATCAACTCCTTGCGGCGTGTTTCGAGTTCAGCCACCTGACCGGCGAGTTCATCTGTGTGTTCCTGCGCTGCTGCCAGATCAGCCTTACCCTGCTGCACCAGCTGCTCTATCTGGCCGCTCGCCTCGTCGCGCTGTGCTGTCAGCTCGGCAATCGATTTTTCACGATCTGCCACATCAGCAGCCAACTGGTCGCGCTGCTCGGTCAAACCGGCAAGTTCCGCCTCCAGCA
>CAKZSB010000189.1 GCA_937920585.1 uncultured Granulosicoccaceae bacterium
TGTAAATGCCGCTTTATGTATACGTTAGGGGTTTTGTTTCTGCTCTTCAATGTCAATGCGTGCATTGACGATGTCGCGAAGTTTCAACTGTGTCAGTACTGAAAAGTCTACAAACTCTACGCCAATGAAATAGGTTTCATCGTATAGAACACTGGATTTTCTACACCACATAATTTTGCAGGTAACATCCACGGGTTCATCGAGCACAGTCAGGCTTGCCTTGAATGTGCTGCCCACTGTTTGTGGTTCCGTCACTCTGAACTTCAATCCTGTTTCAGAAATATCTTCACAGGTGAAGTGCGGATGAGTCACATCACCGTCAATTGCACTAGTGCGCTGATAACGTCTTTTCTCAATCACATTAACTCTCTAGACCTGTAACATTTCATGGTATCGGATCAAGATCCGTAGGCTTTATTTTTAGGAGAGACTAACAATATAGATGTTAACTGACGTTAGATACAATCTTTGCAATTGTGCAGGCAGTAAAGCTGAATTGAAGAAAAAACGGTAATATTACAGTGTTTTTGTTGTAGTGCGGTTATGCAAAGGGGGTTTGCAATTACCCTTAGCGTTTCGGGAGTTGGCTATTCAGGAATGAATTATCGCAAGTGTATGCCAATCAATGGGGCCAAAGTAGAAACGCTTGTCAATATTGGTCGTGCGTGGGTAGTAGTAGAATGTTCGATGGTCGCCAGGCAGTGCAGCGAGTTTGAGTCGGCTGCACTGCCTGTCGATTGAGTGGTTAGAAGTTTGCCGCTTTGTCGGCCATCGCTTGCGATGAAAGGTATTCATCGTAGGTGCCGCTGAAATCTGTCAGGCTTTTGTTCTTTATTTCCACGATTCGATTGGCAAGCGATGAAACAAACTCTCGATCGTGACTGACAAAAATCAATGTGCCTTCATAATGCTCGAGCGCAAGGTTGAGCGCTTCGATCGATTCCATATCGAGGTGATTGGTGGGCTCGTCCATAATCAGCACATTCGGTGATGACATAATCGATCGACCAAACAGTAATCGGTTTTTCTCGCCGCCCGAACACACCGATACCGGCTTTTTGAAATCATCACTCGAGAACAGCAGGCGGCCGAGCGTGCTGCGCACGATCTGATCATCGTGCTCCGGGCGACGCCATTGCGTCATCCAGTCGAATAGGTTCAGCTTGCTTTCAAATTCGGCGGTGCTGTCTTGTGGGCAATACCCAAGCGTTGCGTTCTCGGCCCACTGGATCTTGCCGTCTACCGGTTCGAGCTCGCCCATCAGCAGACGCAACAGGGTTGATTTACCGGTTCCGTTCTCACCGATAATGGCCAGTCGTGAGCCGGCTTCCAGCAGCAGATTGCCTTTGCTGAACAGCGGCCCTTCATCAAACTCGTGGCCGAGACCCTTGATGGTCAGTGCCAGCCGATGCAGCTTTTTGTCCTGGGTGAAGCGGATATAGGGGCTGACCCGGCTCGAGGGTTTGATGTCGTGCAACTGGATCTTTTCGATCTGCTTGGCGCGTGATGTGGCCTGGCGTGCTTTAGATGCGTTGGCCGAGAAGCGGCTGACGAACTGCTGCAGATCGGCGATCTGTGATTTCTTTTTCGCGTTGTCAGCCTGCAATCGCTCGCGTGCCTGGGTGGACGCGGTCATGAAATCATCGTAGTTGCCGGGATAGACCCGCAGCTCGCCGTAGTCAATGTCGGCCATGTGGGTGCAGACGGCGTTTAGGAAGTGACGATCGTGCGAGATAATCACCATGGTGCTCTGGGTGGCATTCAGAATGCCTTCGAGCCAGCGGATTGCGTGTATGTCGAGGTTGTTGGTGGGTTCGTCGAGGAGCAGAATATCCGGCGAGGCGAACAGTGCCTGGGCCAGTAGCACGCGCAATTTCCAGCCCGGTGCGACCTCGCTCATCAGGCCGTTGTGGAGTGATTCTTCAATGCCGGCACCCGATAGCAGTTCGCCGGCGCGGCTCTCCGCTGTATAGCCATCCAGTTCGGCGAACTGGCCTTCCAGTTCCGCGACTTTCATGCCGTCTTCTTCTGACATCTCGGGCAGGCTGTAGATGCGCTCGCGCTCCTGTTTGATCTTCCACAGCTCCGCATGACCCATGATCACGGTATCGATTACGGTGAATTTCTCGAACGCAAACTGGTTCTGGTTCAACTTGCCGATCCGTTCGTTCGGATCGGTACTGACGTTGCCGGCGCTGGGCTCGAGTTCACCCGTGAGGATGTTCATGAAGGTAGATTTTCCGCAACCGTTGGCGCCGATCAGGCCATAGCGATTGCCGTCGCCAAACTTGACGGAAATGTTCTCGAACAGGGGCTTGGCACCAAATTGCATGGTGACGTTGGCGGTTGAAATCAAAGTGGTGTCCCGATAAATAGCTCAGCCCGAAGGCGCGCCGGAAGGGCGTACCTGTTGCTGGTGGTTATAGATTGTTCAATGGCGTGCTGCAGGCAATTTGCGTTGCGATATTGCCCGCTGAGCCGCAGTGATGTCGCGGCAGGCCCTTACTTGCCGCCATTGAGTATGCGGTCTGCCTGCTGCGAATTCACTATTATATGCCAAAAACCGCCATTGGACTGCGATCTATTGCCGGATGCCCGGCTGGTTCAAGGGCAAGTGGCTGGCTTAGGCGGCGCTTACCAATACGACAATCCGGCGCGATAGACGTTCTCAAGATCGACCCGGTTCGAGTCTCGCGGCGCGTTGGAGATGGCGCGCTTTTGCCGCTCGGCAGAGGCTGCCAGGGCGCTGACGTGCTGCTCGCTAAAACCGACGCCGCCCAGGCCGTTGGGCATGCCGGTATCCTTCATCAATTCGATCATGCGCCCGGCCAGCACCTCGCCCGCGTCGTCCGGGGTGGCGCCTTTCTGGTCGGCCCCGAGTGCCGCGGCGGCGCTCAGGTGTCGTGCGGGTGCGGCTTCGGCCGTGTAGCGAAACACCGCCGGTGACGTGACAATCACGCTGATACCGTGAGGTACGAAGGGTGATGGCACCGGGTAGCCCTCGGTGGTGATGTCGCGCATCAGGTGGGTGACACCGTAAGAAAGCGCGTGGGGCAAGTGGGTGCCGGCGTTGCCGAAAGCCATGCCTGCGAGCGTCGCACCCCACATGAGTTTGTCGCGCGCGCTGGTATCGCTGCTGTCGCGCACGCCTCGAACCAGATACTTGCCGGCGATATCCAGCGCTTCCCGGGCCGCCATATCGCTGAACGGATTCGCGCCCTGGATCGGCAGTCGTGCGGCAGGATTATCAACGTGGCTGTGGCGCGTGTAGGCGCGCGCCGTGAAGCACTCCAGCGCATGGCTCAGTAAATCGAAACCGGATGAGGCAACCACTCGCTCGGGCAGGCTGTCGCAGCATTGTGGATCGACGATTGCCACCGTTGGCATCAGGTAGTTGCTGCAGACGACAAACTTGGTTTCGAACTCGTTGATCCGAATCACCGAGATCGGGGTGCATTCCGAACCCGTGCCGGCGGTGGTCGGGCAGGCAATGTGTGGCAACACCGGCCCCGGCACGGATATTCCCTGGCCAATTGGCGGCGCCAGATAATCGCGCACCGTGCCGCCGTGCGCCGCCAGCAGCAATGCGCCCTTGGCGCTGTCGATCACACTGCCACCGCCGAGAGACACTACTGCGTCGAATTTGCCCGCCTGTAGAAATCTGGCGCTCGCCTGGATGGTGTCGTCGCAGGGTTCGATGCGAATCTCTGAATGTACCGCGTAGTCAATGCCAGCGCTGCTCAATGATTCCCGCGCGAGCGCCACCAGCGGCCCGTCCAGCAACGCCGGATCGGTGATCAGCGCTATACGCTTGAAGGCGAGTTCGCTGCATCGAATGCCCAGTTCGGCCAGGCTGCCGCGGCCAAAGGTCAGGCGGGGCATGAACACGCTGAAATTTTGTGCGCCGCCGTCGGCTGGTGCGTAGTACTGGCAACCCATAGTCGTCCTCCAATTGGTCCCCGCATTGTACGCGTCACCACGTCGGGAATGAACAGCTGTTCCGCCTCGTTTTTATTGTTGTGCCCGCGTCAAAGGCGGGCGCTGCCCATGTGGTACTATTTTTGTTTCGCAGCCAGAGTGGAACCGCGTGAGCCAAAGCGCATTGCCATCAATCGTGCATGTATCGGTAGGCACCAATGACGTCGACACAGCGCTGGCATTTTACGATAGTGTGCTGGCCACCATCGGGCTCTCGCAGCAGGTATTGATGGAGGGCATCGGCGCGGCCTATGGTCGAAGCGCTGCGGAATTCTGGGTCCATCTGCCACTGGATGAAGCGCCGGCCACCGTTGGCAATGGCGTACACGTGGCTTTTTCGGCGCATAGTCACGCCGAGGTCGATGCGTTTTACCATGCGGCCCTGGCTGCCGGTGCGGCGGATGAAGGCGCGGCGGGTTTGCGGCCCGAGTATGGCCCACAGTATTACGCGTGTTTTGTGCGCGATCCGGATGGCAACAAAATCGAGGCTGTCTGCATGGGATCTGCAAGCGAGCAGGCTTGATCGTAGCACCGAACAGTTCATCAGTGGCCTTTTGAACGACGGCCATTTATTGACAATTCGTTCAACATTTCAACCGGCATGACGACACCATTAGCAATGGCCGCCGCTTGCGCACACTGGCGTCGGTGATTCGAGCCAGATTGGGGCGTAAGGTCGGCAAGCGGCTTACCGACAGCAACCGACACTAAAAACCAAAGCGAAAAACCGGAGTGTTTTTTGCCAATACTTTCACCTGAGCATAAGGAAATGGCAATGGTAAGTGGACTTAAGGGACTCTTCGGTGGTTCCGGATCTGCCCAGTCACACGCGGCTGGTGGCTTGAGTGCAGATCAGGCCAGCCAGATCGAAGCTATTCATAAATCCCAGGCCGTCATCGAATTTAAACTGGACGGCACAATACTCACCGCCAACAGCAACTTTCTCGCTGTAATGGGCTATCAACTCGATGAAATTGTCGGTAAGCATCACAGCATGTTTGTCGAACCCGCTTACCGCAGCAGCGGCGAGTACAGCGATTTCTGGCAGCAGCTCAACCGTGGTGAATTTGTTTCCAGAGAGTTTAAGCGGGTGGGCAAGGGCGGTGTGGAGATCTGGATACAGGCCAGCTATAACCCCGTTATGGGCCCCGATGGCAAACCTCAGAAGGTGGTTAAATTTGCCACCGATGTGACCGAGCGCAAAGCGCGTGAGGCTAATATCAATGGCCAGCTGGAGGCGATCAATAAATCGCAGGCGGTAATCGAGTTTGAGCTTGACGGCACCATTCTCGGCGCTAACGATAACTTCCTGCGCACGCTGGGTTATTCGCTGGGTGAAATTCGTGGCAAGCGGCACAGCATGTTTGTTGATCCGGCCTACAGCGCAGGCCGTGAGTATCGCGATTTCTGGGATGCGTTAAAGCGTGGCGAGCATCAGTCGGGCGAGTTTCGACGGATTGGCAAGCAGGGGCAGGAAGTCTGGATTCAGGCGTCCTACAATCCGATTCTCGATCTCAATGGTCGTCCCTATAAAGTGGTTAAGTATGCGACGGAAACCACCGAGCAGAAACAGCTTCAGCAGTCGATTGAAGTCGTGTTGGAGAAAACACTCAAATCAATGGTCGCCATGGCCGACGGTGATCTGACCCAACGCATGGATGGTGAATTTACCGGCCAGTTTGCGACATTGCAAAACGCGGTCAACGAGTGTTTTACGCGCTTGAACAAGTCACTGTCTGAAATTCGCAGTGTCGCGAGTAACGTCACCAGCGATATTGCTGAAATTGCCGATGGCAACAGCAACCTCAGCGAGCGAACCATCGAACAGGCTGCCAACCTTGAAGAGACTGCCGCCAGCATGCAGCAGATCACCGACACGGTACAGCACAACGCGGAAAATGCATCCAAGGCCAATGAACTGGCGTTGCGTGCTTCCGAGCAGGCGCGAAAAGGTGGTGCGATCGTGCGCAATGCCGTCGACGCGATGAACGGCCTGAATGAATCGAGTGTCAAAATCTCCGATATTATCGGCGTGATCAATGACATCGCGTTTCAAACCAACCTGCTCGCGCTCAATGCATCGGTAGAGGCCGCGCGAGCGGGCGATCAGGGGCGAGGTTTCGCGGTCGTAGCCAGTGAAGTGCGGGTACTCGCCGGGCGCAGTGCTGCGGCGGCCAAGCAGATCAAGGAATTGATCGAAGAGAGTGCGCAACGCGTAGATGAAAGCAGCGCGCTGGTGAATAAATCGGGTAATTCGCTGAGTGAAATAGTTGCTGGCGTCGATGAGGTAACCAACATCGTTGGCAGTATTTCACAGGCCAGCAACGAGCAGTCCATTGGGGTTAACGGTGTGCACGGTGCGATCAATCATGTCGATGAACTGACCCAGCAAAATGCCTCGCTGGTGGCTCAAGCGGCATCAGCGAGTCAGAACCTCAATAGCCGGGCTCACGAACTGGTGCGACTGGTATCATCGTTTCGGTTGAGTTCTGATAGTGGTCATAGTCAAAGTTATCAGAGCGATAGCAGCCGCCGTGCGGCGTGACGTAACTTAGCGTCAGCCCTATGCAATAGCCAGCAGTATGTCCGCAAGCTCGCGCGGCCGGTTGGACGGTATCATGTGATTGGTCATGATTTCATGGTACGACCAGGCGGCTGATTCGCGGGCGTGCCGGGCGGCGCGCCAGAATGCCGAGTCGTCCTTTTCATCGGCATCTGCGGTGGCCTTGATATAGCAGCGACTGAAACTGCCGGACTCGAGCGGCTGGCCCAGGCTGACCGTCTCGGTAAAGGACAGCAGCGGCTGCATGGATCGCCGCGCTTCCATCCATTGTGTATCCTCTTCGCTATCCAGTTGCCGTGGAGCAGGGGCGAGCAACCACGAGGTGTGCGGATCGATTTGTCGACGTTCGCGGCCCATACCCGAGATGGATTTCACACTGTCACCATTTTCGGGCACAAAGGCATCGAGATAGACCAGATGCTTAACCCGATCTGCGATTTGTGCCAGCGCGCCGGTGACTACCATGCCGCCATAGGAGAAGCCCAGTAACAGGATGTCGTTGAGGTCTTCATATAAAATCGTATTGACGACGTCATTTATGTGGGTGTTCAACCCGACCCCCGGATGGATCAAATGGGATCGCTCACCGATACCTGTGAGGCTGGGGCTGAACGTTTCATGCCCCTGTGAGAACAGCATCGGGCGCAGCTTGCCGAAGCTATAAGATCCGCCCCAGGCGCCGTGTACCAGTACAATGGTGGTCATTAGTTTTCTATTCCTCTTTTCATAAGCGCTGTTTGACCTGCTATAGATAAGCCGCGCAGGCTATGCTCAGCGTTGGGCCTATCTCCTGGTGCAATACCAGATCGGCGTGCTCATCCAGATCCGTGGCTTCGCGATTCAAAATTACCAGCGTGGCGCCTTTATGTTTGGCTAAAAAAGGAATGGCCGCAGCCGGGTAGACGACCAGCGATGAGCCGATAACGATGAAGAGATCGCAACTCAATGCGGCTGTTTTTGCTTCAATCATCGGTACCTCGGGCATCGGCTGGCCAAAAGAAATTGTCGCCGTTTTCACAAGCCCGCCGCAGTCATCGCACACCGGCAGGGATTCATCCTTGCCGAAAGCGGCAAAGATTCCTGCCAGTTCGAAACGCTTGCCGCAATCGAGGCAGGTGGCGTAGGTACTGTTGCCATGTAACTCGATGATCTTCTCGGCAGGAACGCCGGATTGAAAGTGCAGATCGTCGATGTTCTGGGTGATAACGCTTATGCACCTACCGTGATCGACCAGTGCGGCGACCGCCTTGTGGCCGATGTTGGGTGTCGCCTTGTCTATCGTTTTATCGAGTAGCATCTTGCGACGCCAGCTCTCGCGTCGGCTCTCTTCGCTTGCGATAAAATCCTGAAATTCGATCGGCTGCGCCTGGGTCCATAAGCCGCCCGGGCTTCTGAAATCGGGAATACCCGATTCCGTGCTGATACCAGCGCCGGTGAATACGGTAATTTTACTGGCCGCCTCAATCAGTTGGGCAAGTTTTGTGGTGGCGTCGGTCATTGAATTATCGTGAGCCTGCCGGTTTCAGGGTTGTTTCATCGGCGTGATGGTCAGATCGAGCCAGACCAGCCTGTGGTCAGAGCTTATCACGTCGCGGTGACTCGTCAGCCGGTGCAGTGGGTCGTCACTCGCCGGCCAGAATACCGCGCCCTGCCGAATATTAAACCCGTGCGCTGATGGCAACACGTAGTCTGCCCGCATCCCCCAACTGGCGGTGTGCGTGGCGGCAAAAGAATTGCCCGTACGATTTTCAATTCCGCCCGCACTTTGCGGTTTGAAACTAAAATTGATCGCCGGGTGACTGGCGATCAGCATCATGGGATTAGCGCTTGAGTCACCTTCATCGGCCGAGGCATTCAGGTCGCCAACAATAACAAAGCGCTGTGACGGTGTTAGTCCACCGGTGTGGTTTTTATCGTCGTAGAGGTAATCGGCGTTAGAGACATAATCCGCCCAGAAGCGTATTTCGTCGTGATTGCGCAAGCCATTGCGATCCTCCGGCCCGTCGAATACCGGTGGTGTTGGATGGCTTGCCAGAACGTGCACGGTCGCATCGTTTATTTGCACAGGTATATCCCAGTGTGATTTTGATGACAGGCGAAAAACCGCCAGCGCGTCATCGCTGTACCAGTGGGAATCAGTAGCATCAGGGCGAACGGGAAGTTTCGCACCAGGCATGTCACGCCAGAGGAAATTCTGAAACGTGCGGACTTTTGAGAATTGAACAGGATAACGCGAGAGCAACAACATACCGTATTGACCCGCAAACCTGCCAAAACCAAACGCGTCGCCAGCACCACCGATCTTGCCGTCGTTGTTTAAATCGACACCGGTATCGACGCCAGTATTCGACGGCGCATGAAAGTGCCATGGATAGTCAATGGGCGTGGCCCCGTTTTG
>CAKZSB010000190.1 GCA_937920585.1 uncultured Granulosicoccaceae bacterium
CTCCAGAAAGGTGATGCCATACTGGCGTTTGAAGCTGCGGCGCACGGTTGAGGGGTCGAGCCCCAAGGCACGAATATCGTCTTCGCACCAGCGCCTGTCCGGTTCCGCCTCGAGGGCGGCCAGCAGTTTTTGCACCGCCGGATCGGCGGCGGCTTCCGGCGTCAGCGGATGGCAACGCTTGCAGGCGCGAAATCCGCCCTCTATGCACTCGGCAACCGTTTCAACAAAACGGCAATTCTCAGGTTTGGGATCCCGCGCCGGACAGCTAAGGCGACAAAATATACCGGTGGAGGTCACGCAAACGAACACTCTGCCATCGTAGCTGTCGTCTCGATTTTGCAGCGCGCGGTAGAGTGTCGTGTCATCAGGTATTTGAAAGAGCATAGGCCTTTTATACCTCAAACAGGGTGCTGACAGGGCCGATTTTCGGGTGCCAATAGTGAGGCTGGTCCGCGGCAGTGGATAGATCAGCGTTGCGTACCCCCTCATTTGGGGCAACCACAGCAACTGTTACCTCTCTATGCCAGGGACTGTCGATCTGATTGCGTGCCAATGTGTTGGGCGATAACGAAATGAACTCACAAAGAAACTATCGAGTAACCTGATTGGATTTTCCGAACGTCGGTACCTTTCCGTGCAGCCAGGCAAACAGTGTTGTGAAAAACCTGAGATAAAGTCGCTTTCTTTTTTCTGTGATAAACGAGAGGCCGTACACAGTGACTGGCACAAGCAGGAGTATCATTAAAAACTGTACTGTACCGCTAACTATCGACCACTGCTCGAACAGTGCCTGATAAAGCAGGATCAGCGGAAAATGAAATACATACAGGGAAAACGAGAAGCCTGCTAAAAACCTTACCGGAGCGGCAATCCGGCAGAAGCTGATATTTGAATAGTGGAAGAACAGGATATTGGTGCACACCGCTATGGCAAACAAGAAATCGGTTGCAAGAACGGATGGATCTAACTTGCGGTGAATCGTCACCGGAATATCTATGTAATGTTTCCAATATGGAATACTGCATGCCATCACCAGGCTTAGCACAAACATCACTCTGGCCAGCGTCGTTGATACCGGCCGTCGACGAGAATGATTGTGCAACCTGTAGAGTACAACGCCAGCGTACCAGATAAGGCCATATATCATTATCGGTGGCCCCACCAATAGCGACCCCGCGACCAGTAAGCCTGCCCTCAGCCAACCACGGAGAAAGACAAACACGCCAAACAGAAGGTAGTACCAGAATTCATAGCTCAATGACCAAAGCGGCTGATTGCTGTACCACTGCACACTGACGAACCAGGCTTCATGCAGAAAGGTTATGTGAGCAAACAACCTGATCACTGCCATGTCATTAGCAAGCAAATCTGAATAGACATCAGGCGCCATTGAAAAACCTGCTATATCGGCAATCACCGTGATGCACCAGGCGCCTGTCATTACACTGAAAATTCGGGCAAATCGGTGTGACAGATAGGTTTGAAAGTTTGTCTCTCGAGCCGTAGTGACAAATGCAATCACGTAGCCCGACAGAACAAAAAACGCAATGACGGCAAAGTGGCCAAAGTTTTGCAGCGCTGGAAACAGGTTCTCGTGCGCCATCGACAGGTGCTGAAACAGTACTGCGTACGCTGCTACAACTCGAATAATATCGAGATAAACTGAAGTTCTGGTTTCCATTATTTTTCAGTTACCCGACAATTCCACCAGCACTTTCGTAACTGTTAAAACTAACATATTCCAGATTATCCAGGTTACGAATCAGAACCGTGATCTAATACAGACTCTGGACGCATTACCTTTTCGGAATTTTTGTGTTAGTTTTCGTGGTGCAGGCAATACGGCTAAACGAGTACCCTTTACGCGTTTAATCCGTGAGACTAAAGTTTCTAAACAGTTACATTAATTCAATATCTTCTTGCAGGAGATGTTGTGGAGAAGACAGAAGTGCAGAGGGAGTGGGTAAATCAACATGGAATACGAAGTTTATGGCCGTCTCTACAATCACTCAATAATTTAAAAATACATCCGCTGCTGTGGATTATCATTGGCACATCCGTTGTGCGAATGGCGCTTGTTCTGAGTATCTATATAACCGACCCGGGCGCGGTGCTCGCAGCCGACAGCCTGCGCTATCTCGACCCGATCAGTGGCGCCAATTCTGCTGCACTTTGTAGCTTGTTTCCCACCACTGACATCACCCTTCTGCCACAGATCCCTCCTTTGTACACATGGCTTCTGTGCGGACTCGACAGCATGCTTGAGAACCTGATTCCCGGTGTGCTGTTGCTGCAAGTCCTGCTTGCCGCGATCACTACGGCGCTGGTCTACTACACAACCGATACGATCGTGAAAAGCCGCGCCGCCGCAACGGTTGCGGCACTCCTGTTTGCGCTCGACCCGATGCAAACCTATTACTCAGGCATAATCTTGAGCGAGACAACATTCACTTTCCTTATCGTTTTGGCGGCCTGCTGCGGCACACAACTGATCGTCAATATGCGCCATTCAAATTTTCATTACTGGGCTATGGGCCTTGGTGTATGCATCGCGCTATGTATGATGACGCGACTGGTTGCCCACTACATGTTCATACCCATTCTTGCCGGCCTGGTGTTTTTTGGCCATGTACAGCTTAAACAGTCCCTGCGTAAACTCACACAAATCGCACTGCTGGTCTTCCTGCCGCTGGCGATAATTGTGGGCAGCTGGCAGGTGCGAAACGGACTGGTCACCGGCTCCTACGAGTTCAGCAGCGCATCCTCCGAGATCATGCTCGAATGGAAAGCTGCCGGCCTGATGTCTGTGAAAGAAGGCATCTCACAGGATGAGGCGCTGGCGATACTCCAGCAGCGCGTGTCCGGGGACTTCGCGGGCAGTTCCGAACAGCTGGACGAGCGCTGGCACATCGGCGTGGGATATCTGTTGCAAAACAAGGCCGACTACCTGCTCTGGAGCGCTACCGACCTGATAAAAATACTGGCAGGCCCCGGCGCCGCTTTCGCATCGAACTGGGTGAACACCCTGTCTGGAGCGCAGGCAGGTGCCAGCGGCGATTCTATCGGCAACTCGGCAGTACAATCCGCAATGTACTTACTGGTAATCGGCTACGGGCTCGGCTATTTGCTGGTCACCTACGCACTGGTGGCGGCAGGGCTTGTTTATATCGCAAGGGTTAACGACGTGGGACGTGTCGCCATGCTGCTGTTATTGGGAATCGCCGCCTTTCTCATCCTAATCGCTACCGGGCACGCCAGCGCCTCCTCCCGATTCAGGGTGCCGGCGATGCCACTGCTTTGTGTCGTAGCGGCTGGCGGGTTCGAATGGTTGCGAAAAAAAGGGACAATCTGTAGCTGATAAACCGGCGCCGGGCATGCACCCGAACCCGTTGCGGGGGAGCTTGGCCACGCAGCGGTTCAATAGCCCGTCCTAGGCGATGAATCGCCACCCGCCACTCGACCCAACCAGCTATAATCAGCGCCCCCTCAAGGCCCCAATCAAGGTGATTCCATGGCGCTAAAAATGTCCCAAGGCTCGCTATTCGCAGTGCTGCTGCGTTCGCCCTGGTGGTATAGCGCCCTGATTGCCGCCCTGGTCATCTCTGTCAGCGTACTGCTGGTCGGCGGTAAGTTCCTGATCTTCGGGCTCGCCGCCGCTTTTCCTTTCATAGCCATAGCGGGCTATGCGGCATTTAAACAACTGCAGAGACCCGGCAACAAGCGCGTGCTGGAGGTATCGCAAATCGCGCGCAAGATGCCATCGCGCGAGATCGCTGCAAAAATTGCCAGTGCCTATGAAGCCTCCCGCTATGACAGCGAGCCCTTCAAAGGCAATGCCGCCGATCTGGTGCTGACCCGCGGTTCACGTATCGTATTGCTGTGCAGTAAACGCTTTAAAGCCGCCAACACTGGCGTGGAACCGCTCAAGCAGCTTGTGGCCGCCGGCGAAGCCGCCGAGGCGACCGGATACCTGTATGTCACGCTGGGCGAAATCTCCGACGCCGCGCGTGATTACGCCAGGGCCAACGATATCGAATTCATTCGCCACGAGTCGCTGGCAGGCTATTTCGATGGCAAGGTAAAAATCGCCTGATATCCCTGGCTACGCAAGTGCTCTGGCCTGCCTGAGAGACAAGCTGGCGTTAACGCACACGTCGCCTGACTTGCCCATACTGCTGTGAGTGCTGTCAGCGGGACTAACTGCCGCTTCAATCCGGCCAAATGGATTTAGCAAACTCGCAACCCGGACGCCCTGTCGCCATGCGTTATCGACCATCCATTATCACTGTCACCTGCATCAGCATTGGCACGCTGGTGGGTCTGGCGGTTGCCGGCTCCCTGTGGCTGGGGCTATCCAGTGCAACCCAGAATACACGGCGCCTGATGGAGGTTCAGGCCGGCGCCCTGTTGAATACAGTTGAGCAGCGTATCGAGAGCCGGCTGCAACCCGCTGCCGAACAGGCACAGTGGATTGCCGCGCGATTTGCGGACGCAACGGTTGCATTGGACGACCGCGCCGAACTCGACAAATTCATGCGAGGAACCCTCGCCGCCACATCGCAGGTGGGTGACATCGCGCTGGTGGAGACAGACGGCACGGCAACGCGCTGGCGTCGCGCCGATGGAATCTCTCAGTTGGGAGTGTGGTCAGACCGAGCAGATTTACAGGAATGGCTTCGAGCCGCTGAAACCGGCATGGCACAACACTGGCGCGAGCCGTTTTTCGCGGACAATACCGGCGAGTATGTTCTGTTGCACAATACCCCGATTACGACTACAGGCACTTTTCTCGGCATGATCGAGCAGGTACTGCCGATCACTGGTTTTTCAAAAGAGCTTGTGCAACTGGCCGAGGGCACGCCACTTGTGCCCTTCATACTCTACGGACGCAACCGGGTGCTGGCTCATCCGGCATTGTTGGCGAACAGCACAGATACATCGACACCAAACCGGCCGTTACCCCTGCTATCGTCATTTAATGATCCGGTACTGCAAAATATCTGGTCCGACGACAATCGCAAAATGCGGTTGATGGCAACGGTTGAGCGCGCACAGGCAAATGTCACATGGACTGATCAGAGCGCCTACGCCATCCTGCACCGATTCATCGATGACTATGGCGATGAACCCTGGATAGTCGGTTTCTATTTCGATCTCAACGCCGAGCACGATACTGTCATCGACAGGCTGTTAAAAGCCGCGCTGGGCGGACTGGGGGTGTTTCTGTTTTCTATTCTCTGTGCGATTCTGCTCGGCAAGCGCCTGGGCAGGCCGGTGGCACAGATAGCCAGCGTCGCCGACCAGATCGGCAAGGGCAGGCTCAAGGCGATAGCACCACTACCGGAAAGCCGCGTTGCCGACATTAACGCGGCTAATCTTGCAATCAACAAAATGGTTGCCGATCTGGATCAGCAGCAATTAATTCGAGACACACTCGGGCGCTACCTGCCCGAACCCGTGGCTCGCGAAGTACTGAGGGACAACGGGGAACTCACGCCACAATCATCCATCGCCACCATTTTGTTTTGCGACCTGGCCGGTTTCACCTCATTGGCAGAGCGACTGGGCGCAAGTGCTACGGTCGACGTATTGAACGCCTACTTCTCCGAGGCCGTGGGCATACTGGAGACGCATAAAGGCGTCGTCACACAATTCCAGGGCGATGGCATTCTCGCGGTTTTCAACCTGCCGTTGCCCAATCCTCAGCACGCGAGATCAGCGCTCGATGCAGCGCAGCAAATCACCCGTTGTGCAGATAGCCGGGAATTTCTCGGCCACCGCCTGTCGGTAAGGATTGGCCTGTGTACAGGTGAGGTGCTGGCCGGCGCCGTGGGTGCCAGTGGTCGACTGAGTTACACCGTTCATGGCAACGCCGTCAATACTGCTGCGAGAATCGAGGCGCTCAATAAACTCACCAACACACGCATACTGTTGTCATCCACCACTGCAATGCACCTGGATACAGTGCAACTAAAGTCGATGGGTGAGTTTGAAATTCGCGGTAAAGTCGATACAGACGAGCTTTTTACGGTAGCCGATTCCGCTTAGTGAATAATAGTTGCCTTGCTGTGGCAGCAGGGACGATCCGCAAGTGCGAATCGTCCACAAACAACCGGCGCTTGCTAAGGCAGCAGCACTGCATCTATCACGTGAATCACACCGTTACTGGCTGAAACATCTGCCGACACGACTGTAGCGCCATTGACCGTTACGCCGTTTGTGCCATCGACAGACAGTGTTTTCCCGTTAACCGATGCTGCATCCATTGTTTTGCCAGTGATATCTGCAGCCATCACTTTGCCTGCCACCACGTGATAGGTGAGGATCGCCTGTAGCTTTTCCTTATTTTCCGGCTTAAGCAAGGACTCAACTGTACCATCCGGCAGCTTCGCGAATGCCTCGTCAGTCGGGGCGAAAACCGTGAATGGCCCATCGCCTTTAAGTGTATCAACCAGATCTGCTGCCTGAACTGCAGCCACGAGGGTTTTGAAAGACCCGGCTGCGACTGCGGTGTCAACGATATCCGGCTGCTTCAGCGGGTTGGGAAGATCGGGGACTGAAGCACAGCCACTCAGCACTGCCAGCGCGGCGGCGCCCAGAATAATTCGACGGGTTTGATTAAACATGTTGCTCTCCATATTGGTGCGATTAGGTAAACCGGCAAGCCAGGTCACCTCGTTTGTTGCCTACGCAAGGTTGAACTCGCCACCGTGACAAAATTGTGACCACGGAGTATCCATTGTTACCCCTCGCTGCATCCGCAAAGCATCCGTTGAAATTTCCCTGCCGACCGATACGACAGAAGCGGGACACTAACAAAATCGTATTCACTCAACACGCTTGCTCACCTGCCGTTACTCCGTTTAGGGGCGTGACACCCGCGACGAGACGGTACGTGACTTGCACCGCCTCGTGGTTACCGGCGCTACGACAATTGACAAACAGCTCCAATCAGTCAGTTCGTCTATGTACCATGCCCCACGCACCCACTAGTTTCCCGCCTGGAGACCGTCCTGTACGCGGTTTGGCGGACAAGGTTGGGTGGGGCAACGGGTTTTTAACGACACGGAATCTTCTGTCGCCAGCAGTAATACGCACAAGGAACTGCATGTGGTTGATTTTAAATCAATTGATGACAAAACCAGTCTGGCGGGCGCCAATCGACTGGAGATACTGATGTTTCGCCTGTGGGACAGCAGGCACAACGAAAAACTTCCCCTGTTCGGTATCAATGTGTTCAAGGTTCGGGAGCTGGTTGCACTACCCAAACTCACCGCGGTCCCCAACCGGCATCCCTGTGTACCCGGTATCGCCAACATCCGTGGCAAGGCTGTGCCGGTAATTGATCTGCACAAATACTTCGCCTGCGGTGATGTCAGCAATGCGAACATTATTATCGTCACCGAGTTCAACAACTCGATCCAGGGATTTCTGGCTCACGAGATCGACGACATCAACCAGTTTGACTGGAACGATATTACCGAGCCACCGGCAATCGTCAACGAAATGGCTGGCGAGATTCACGGCAACGTACTCACCGCCATGAGTGTGCTCGACAACGGACAGATGCTGCTGATTATTGACGTAGAGCAGATTATCTCGGAGGTACTTGGCACCCCTTACGATTCAATCGACGCCAGTGTCCTGAGTGACGAAAACGCCGGCAAGACAGTCTACTTTGCCGACGACTCCGCCATCGCCCGAGCCCAGATCAAAATGATTCTGGATAAAATGGGGATCGGCTACAACTACTCCAAGAACGGCCAGGAGGCGTATACCGCGTTGATGGCCATGGCCGATGCGGCCGAGGAAAAAGGCGAGCCGTTGATCAATACCATTCAGGCCATCATCACAGATGTGGAAATGCCGGTAATGGATGGTTATGTATTGACCGAGAAAATAAAGAAAGACAAGCGATTCAAGGATATTCCGATCCTGATGCACTCTTCGCTGTCAGCAGAAGAGAATATAAGGCTGGGTATGAAAGTAGGTGTTGACGCCTATATTTCGAAAATGCGGCCCGAGGAGTTTTCGAAAACCCTGAACGGGCTGATAGGCAGCCCGCAGAACAAAACCAGGCAGCAATATGCCAAGGCCGCCAAACCGGCAAACGAATACTAGTCGTTCGGTGGTCGGGCGTCCGGGATCCAGTCTCTGCCTGGCACGGCATTAATCAATTCGCGGGTATAAGGGTGCGCTGCATTAGCAAACAGTTCGGCAGTTGGCCCTTGCTCTACCACCTGGCCCAGTCGCATCACGCTGATGCGATCACATACTTGCGCTGCTACCCGCAGATCATGCGTGATAAAGATCATTGACAACTGCAGGCGCTCGCGAATGTCAGCGAGCAACTGTAGTACTTGCGCCTGAATGGATACATCGAGCGCAGATACCGGTTCATCGGCAACCAGAATCTCCGGATCAAGTGCCAGCGCCCTTGCTATACCGATACGCTGTCGCTGGCCACCGGAAAATTCGTGCGGGTAGCGATTAAAAGCCTGCGCATCGAGCCCGACCAGCTCTAGCATCTCTCTGGCACGTTTTTCAGCATCACTGGCCTTTGCACCGAGAATAACAGGCCCGTCAGCGATGATTCTTCCCACCTTACTACGCGGATTGAGTGATGCGAAGGGATCCTGAAAGACCATTTGTATCTTTGAACGGTAGGGTCGCATTTGGGCACGGTCAAGTGGACGTAAATCGGTGCCCTTATAGATAATTTCGCCCGCCTCGGCGTCAATCAGGCGAACGATACAACGCGCCAGCGTGGATTTTCCGGAACCGGATTCTCCAACGATGCCCAGCGTTTCGCCATGGTGTAGCGTGGCGCTGACGTTGTCTGCAGCGCGGACGATTTTTTCCGCACCACCCAGCCCGAACCAGCCGCCACCACTGCGATAGGTTTTACGTAGATCACGTACATCGAGTTCGACGTTGGTTGATAATTCCCGTGCGGCACGTGGCTGCAAACTGGGAACCGCACTGATCAACCGTTGCGTATAGGAATGTGTGGGGTGATTCAGTACTTCATTCGCGCTACCGATCTCGACAATTTCACCCTGTTGCATCACGGCCACCCGATCGGCAATGTCGGCGACCACGCCAAAATCGTGCGTAATAAACAATACCCCCGTATCGTGGTCGCGCTGCAGTTCCTTGATCAGCTTCAATATCTGCGCCTGGGTGGTAACATCGAGCGCAGTGGTGGGCTCATCGGCGATGAGAATTTTTGGCTCCATCGCCAGTGCCATGGCAATCATGGCGCGCTGGCGCTGACCACCCGATAACTCATGCGGATACGCCTTTATGATTCTGGCAGGATCGGGCAAATGGACACTATCAATTAATTCCATCGCACGCGTTCGTCGTTGTCGACGGCTCAGCTTTGCGTGAAAACGTATGACTTCATCGATCTGCTTGCCAATAGTCATGACCGGATTCAGGGCTGTCATCGGCTCCTGAAAGATCATTGAAATTTCGCCGCCGCGAATCTCGCGCATACGGCTCGGCTCGGCCGTGGTTAAATCTTCACCATTGAACAATATCTGCCCGGCAGAGACCGCCACATGCGGTGCGGGAAGCAACCCCATTACAGCGCGCGCCGTGATCGACTTGCCCGAGCCGGATTCTCCTACCAGGCAAAGTATTTCATTTCTGCCGAGCGTGTAGTCGACACTTTCAACGGCGTAGGGTCGCTCGGCGCTGGCTGGCAGCGATACATGCAAATTGCGGATATCGAGTAGCGCGGGCGTTGGCATTTCACTACTCATGTGCGGTTCCGCAGACGGGGGTTGAGCGCATCATTCAAGCCCTCACCCACCAGATTGATCGCCAGTACAGTTAGCAGGATCGCGACACCGGGGAATGTGCACACCCACCAGGCCGAACGCAACACGGTACGGCCTGCGCCGATCTGAAAACCCCAGCTGATAATATTAGGATCGCCCAGCCCCAGAAACGACAGGCCACTTTCGATAAGAATTGCTGTGGCGACCATCAATGAGCCTGCAACGATAATCGGCGACAGACAATTGGGCAGAATTTCACGCAACATAATGCGCCAGTCACTCATGCCGACGATGTGACAGGCCTGAACAAACTCGCGATTGCGCATCGACATAAACTCACCGCGCACCAGCCGCGCCACCGCCGGCCACGACACCACCGCTATCGCAATGACGATACTGTTGATCGAAGGCTTCATGATCGCGACAATTAAAATTGCGAATATGAAGGACGGTATGGTTTGAAACATCTCTGTTACGCGCATCAGCAGATCATCGATCCAGCCGCCAAAGTAACCGGCAAAGCCGCCGAGCACCACACCCAGCAACACCGCAACGGCAGTCGCCAGGCCACCAATCAGCAACGATGTGCGCGCGCCGTGGGCGATACCCGCCGCCACATCGCGGCCGAGGGTGTCGCTGCCGAGCAGATAGCCGTTCTCGCCGGGTGGCGACATCGGCTTGCCGGCCAGGCGGAAGGGGTCATCGGGGAAAAAGATCGACGCCGTGGCGGCCAGTACCAGCACGGAGACCAGAATCACCAGGCCGAGAACGGCCGATCGATTGCGACAATAGAGCTTAAGGAATGCCATCACTCCACCTCTATACGCGGATCGAGAAACGAATAAATGATATCGACAATCAGGTTGATCGCCACTACCAACAGTGCAGACAACAAAAAGATACCCAACAGCAAGTTAAGATCGCGCGCAAACAATGCTTCAAACGCAAGCATTCCAAGCCCGGGCCAGGCAAACACCGATTCAACAATCACCGACCCGCCTATCAGTGCACCCACCTGCACGCCGGCCATTGTCACTACCGGCAGCAGGGCATTGCGCAAGATGTGACCAAAGACAATTCGCCGTTCGGTAAGCCCTTTCGCGCGCGCAGTTGTCACATAGTCCATGCCCGCCTGTTCCAGCATCGATGCGCGCATCAGCCGCGTGTATAGCGCCAGGTAAAACAGTGACAGCGTAATCGTTGGCATCACCAGATGATGGGCGATATCCCAGACCCGGTCCCAACCCTCGTAGAACATGGCAACGTTCTCCATGCCACTGGTGGGAAACCAGCCAAGCTTTAAAGAGAACACCACAATCATCATCAGGCCAATCCAGAAAAGCGGTGTCGCGTAGGTGATCAGCGCAAAAATTGAAATGATATTGTCGCGCCAGGTGTTAAGACCGGATGCCGCCAGCAGACCCAGCACGATGCCCAGTCCAACGGCAATAAGGATGGTTGAAACCATCAGTAAGAGCGTGGGCACGAAACGATCGAGCACCAGTTTGGATACCGGCATGTCGTGGCGGAATGAATAGCCCAGATCGAACGTCAGCGCATTTTTCAAATACACCGCCAACTGTACCGGCAGCGGTTTATCGAGCCCGAACTTCTCGCGCAACTGCGCCATGTATTCAGGCGTTGCCGAGCCCGCTTCACCCGCCAGTACATCCGCCGCATCGCCCTCGGCCATGTGCAGCAGAAAGAAGTTGACCACCAGAATAGCCACTACCACCGGAATTGCCTGAAGCAACCGTTTAACTACGTAGCGAACACGTTTTGCAGTGAGATTCATACAGGTACTTGGTTGAGCGTTTCAACGACAACGGTGAGGGATTTTTCTATCGACACACGGCGGATACAAAAACGGGCAGTCACCGTGACTGCCCGCTTTGTACAACCTGCTTGCAAGGCAAGCGGACGATCAGTATCAGTCGTCGAGCCAGGCTTTATCAAACGACGAGTAGGCACCCATCGCTGAAAAGGAATGATCCTTAAGCTTGCTGCTGTATACCGTGGTGAACTGCATTTCGAACAGATTCATCACTGGCATATCTTCAGCCAGCTTGGCCTGGATATCCTGGTAGATACCCACTCGCGCCTCGGGATCGGCGGATGTGGCACCGGCAACCAGCATGGCATCGAGATCGGAATCACTGTAACGGGTGGAGTTCACAAACGGTGTGCCCTGGCGAATCTGATCGGTGCCATAGTGACGATGAACGCCAATCACCGGATCGGGCAACTGGTAGAAGTAGTTCATGTTCATGGTGAAGTCGTAGTCACCGTAGACGCGCTTGATCCATGTCGGTACGTCTTCATAGCGCAGATCGAGCTCAATACCGATATCGCCCATCGCCTGCTTCACGTACTCACCGGCACGACGCCAGTCTTCACCGTAGGGAATCAGATCGAGAGTGGCCTTGGCACGCACGCCATTGCTATCGGCAGTAATACCGGCGTCATCGAGGATCTGTTTGGCCTTGGCAACATCGGGCTTGCCCGGGTAGTTATCTGCGGCTGCGTAAAGACCGGTTGGCTCGAAGTTGGACGACAATGCACTGGTCGCCGCCTTGCCGAAACCAAACCAGATGTTGTCGATCAGGAACTGGCGATCAATCGCGTGAGAGATGGCTTTGCGAATCGCCGGATCATTGAACGGAGGGTTGTTGACGTCGAATTCGATCAGTGCCATCGGGTTGATCATGGCGTAGCCATCGGTGGTTACACCGATGCTATCGAGTTCTCTGAGCCGCACAACATCCACGTTGGGGATAGCACCGAATGCACCGTAGTGGACTTCGCCACTCTCCATTGCTGCGGTTCGGGTGGAGGCATCGGGGATAATTCGCGCTACGACGCGATCGAGCAGCGGCAGCCCTTCTTTCCAGTAGTTTTCGTTTTTATCGAGCCGGATGTACTGACCCTTTTTCCATTCGACAAACTTGAACGGTCCGGTGCCTACCGGATTGTTGCTAAGTTCTGCTTCGCGAATGTCTTTGCCTTCGAGCAGGTGTTTCGGCACGATCGGCGATTCATAACCGGCAAAGGCGCGCATCATGTAGGGTGCGGGCTTGTCGAGCTTGAAGATCGCGGTATGGTCGTCAGGGGTTTCAATTGCCGTGACTTCCTTAAAGGAATTCGGTCCACGAGGATGGAATTTCTTCAGTACCTCCATGATCGTGAATTGCACATCGGCCGAGGTGAACGGTTTGCCGTCGTGCCAGGTGACACCCTGTTGCAGCTTGAAGGTGACGGTCAGGCCGTCGTCGCTGATCTCGTAGCTCTCGGCCAGTTCAGGCACGATGTTGAGATCCATGTCGTAGTCGAGCAGGCCCTGGTAGATCTTTGGCGCCACCAGACCGATCGGCCCGGAAGTCGACAGATAGGGTGCGAGCGACGGTGGCTCGGGTTGAACGATCTTGATAAACGTACCGCCGGCCTTTTGCGCGTACGCGGTGTTCAGCGCCAGGCTCAGCGCCAATCCGGCCATCGCCAGCCAATTTCTGCCTTTCATCATTATTCCTCGCTCCTGTGATTTCTTGTCAGTGTACCGCAGTATCGGAAAGCGCCAACCGCTTAATTTGCCGCGCCGCTGGCGATCTTTTGAAACAAATTACACACAGTGCCCAATATAACCGTAACCGACACTCTCGTCAGTGCGAAATTTGCAGCAGGCTGCCGCAAATAGACTGCCAGCGCCAGCTTCTGACCAGGTGCCCGGGGAACAAACACCCGGAATTCGTTGTACCATTTCTGCCGCCGGGCGGATTCATCAACCTGCCACCAGACGGAGGCCCACATGCCAGTACTGACAACCGAACAAATCAGCGCATTCAACCGTGACGGTTTTCTGATGGTTGAAAATGCCATCACCACGGACAGGCTCGATCGGCTGCGCCGGCAGTTTGAGCAATGGGTCGACGAGAGCCGGCAACATAGCGGCAACTATGGCACCACCATGGATGGCCGGGACCGTTTCAGCGTGCAACCCGGTCACAGCGCCGCGCAACCCGCGCTGCGTCGTATCGCCTCGCCAAACGAGCTCTCCGACGACTACCTCGACGTGATGCGATCGAGTATCGCGGTAGATGCGGTGTGCGATCTGTTCGGCCCGAATCTTCGCTTCAACAACGCCAAGATCAATTCAAAACTTCCCGGCGCCGGTACCGAGGTGAAATACCATCAGGACTTTCAGTTCGAGCTGCACAGTAACGACGATGTCATCACTGTTCTGTATTTCATCGATGAAGTCACCGAGGAGAACGGCCCGCTCGAAGTGGTGCCCGGCAGTCATCGAGGGCCGTTACAGGAGCTTTGGCACAATGGAGTATTCACCGGTGCAGTCAGCGACGATGTGGCCGCCGAGTGCCGGCAACAAGCGCTCAAATGTACCGGACCGGCAGGTGCCGCCTGCCTGATGCACACTCGACTGCTGCATGGCTCGGCGCCCAATCGCTCCAACCAGCCGCGAACGCTGTTTATCTGTTCCTATAATGCCGAGGATGCGGTGCCGGTTATTGACAACCATATACCCAGCGTTCACTCCGGCGAACTGGTGCGCGGCGTCGATACCGGCCGCGTACGCTGCAGCGCCTACGAGACGGCAAAGGGCGAGAAGCCGAAAGGGGCATCGTTTTTCGAGCAGCAGGCGCAGAGCTAAGCCTTTACCAAACGCTTTTAAGTAGGTCGGGCCGCAGCGGAGCAAAGCGAAGCGTGCCCGACATTACAACCCTCACGACATTGTTGGGCACGCCCGATCAAAAAGGGTGATGGTTTTATCGCTGTGCCTGCCTCGAATAATTGCCTGCCGATTCGCTGGCTTTGCCCAACCTACGGCGTCGTGGCGAACGGTTCGGCTCGAACAAAGCGAAGCATGCCCGACATTACAACCCTCACGACATTGTTGGGCACGCGCAATTGAAACGTGTGATGGTTCTATCGCTGTGCCGGCTTCGAATAATTGCCTATCGATTCGCTGGATTTGCCCAACCTACGGCGTCGTGGCGAACGGTTCGGCTGGTGCAACACACAGCAAAACGTGCCTGATTCACGAATCGGACAAGGCACGCCGCTACCCCGGCAATTACTATTAACCCCGTTTTCGGCGCTGTTGCGTTTAAGCTGTACTCACGTCGGCATCGCGCCGGCCGGTTATTAATCAACCCACAGGCTCAAACCATGGCTGGCAAACAACCATTCACGCGTTTTCTCTGGATCACACTGGCAATAGTCTTGATGAACACCGTCCTCTCGCACGCCGCGAACGCCCCGGTGAGCGATGAAGATCTCGGTGGCCGCGAGCGTTATCTCGCCTATACCAGCAGCGATAAACCAATCTACCGTGCCGGCGAGAATGTCTATCTGCGCACGATCATTCTCAACGCCCGCGACAATACGCCACCAGCCGATCGCGACCATGTTTTACGAGTGAAGATCAGCGGGCCGAAAGGTGATGTGGTGCACCAGAGTATGTCGCGCGATAAATCCAGCGCGATCGGCTTTCGCTGGACGGTACCTGATGACATGCCAGGTGGTCAGTACACGGCTCGAATCACAAGCCCTTTACTCGGCTTGCCTGAAACCGAGCGCACATTTGAAATACGCGCTTTTCGCGCCCCGCGAGTAAAAACCCAGATTCAGTTCACCCGCGACGGCTATGGCGGTGGCGATATCGTCCGCGCCAGTGTTTCGATCGAGCGCGCCGAGGGTGGCGTACCGGTTGGTGCCAGCATCATTGCCATAGCACGGGTCGATGGTGTTGAAATCTATCGCGGTCCAGCACAGAAGATGGACAACAGCGGCCAGATCGATACAACGTTTCAGCTTCCAGACGACATTGAAACCGGAGACGGCAGCCTGTCTTTTGTGATCGAGGATGGCGGTATCGTTGAAACAGCCAGTAAATCGCTGCCGATAATCCTGCGCAAGCTGGATATCTCGTTCTACCCCGAAAGCGGCGAACTGGTAGCCGGTTTGCAGAGCCGCGTCTATTTTCAGGCGCTGCTGAACAATGGCAAGCCCGCCGATGTGGCCGGCAATATCGTGGAAATGTCGGGTGATGAACCCGGCACACGTTCAATCATTGAGTTTCAGTCGCAGCATGAGGGACGCGGCTGGTTTTCGTTCACACCCGAAAAAGGCAAACGCTACGCTGCCGTATTCAGCGCACCATCGGGCATCACGTCTCCCGCCGAATTGCCCGCCGTGGTGGATGGCGGCGCGGTGATGCGCAGCGCCCGGGACTCGTTCAACTTTGATGATCCGATCGAATTTACCATCGATTCAACAGCCGATCACAGAATCGCGCGCATAAGCCTTCACAAACGCAATAGCGAACTCGATAGTCAGGCGGTCAGTGGCAAAACCATTCAACTCGATGCCGGTGACGCCGAGGGTGTGCTGATCGCCACTGCCTGGGATGCACAGGCACAGCCGCTGGCAGAACGACTCATTTACCGACGCCCGCGATTCGCGCTGAATGTTGAACTAAAGCTATCGGAAGGGCCTCTCGTGCCAGGTGCCGATGTGAGCCTGGACATACTCACCACCGACGAGACTGGCAATCCTGTCGAGGCGGTAGTCGGTGTGACAGTAACCGATGACACAGTGCTGGAACTGATCGAGAAAAGACAACAGGCACCCACACTGCCCGTGATGGTGTATCTCGAAAACGAAGTGCTCGATCTGGCCGACGCGCATGTGTACCTCGACGACGACAACCCCATCGCCGGCAGCGCGATTGATTTGCTGCTCGGTACCCAGGGCTGGCGCCGCTTTGTATTGCTCGACTATGCAGAGATTAAAAAGCAGTTTCCCGAGCATGCGGCACGTGTACTGGCACAGACAAAAAAGCGACCCGTTGTTATTCAGCAAAGGAACCTTGCCTTCGAGCAAGCTGCAGTTCGCGGGGCAGTCTTCGACGTGCAGAGGGCAGAAATGCCGATCGGGGAAGAGGCACTGGAGGACGCTGTGGCACTACCCCTGGCCGAACCACCCGTACCCGTGGCGCCCCTGCCCCGGGCACAACAGGCTAATCAGGAAAAAGCTGAAGCGGCCATAGTACAACCAGAAAAGGAAATGGACGCCATCGCAGCAGATGAAGCACTGCCCGCCGGACTGGCGGTGAGGAAAATCGCCGCCGATATGCTCATTATGCCCCGGCCAGGACCAAATGCCTTTATTCGTGAATTCGCGTTTCAAACCCGGCCAGACCGCAAACCCAATGATCGGGTGGACTTCACCGAAACGCTGTACTGGAACAGTGGCGTCAAAACCGGTGCTCGCGACGGCCGAGCGACGGTAAAATTCGCGTTGTCGGATAGCGTAACTACCTTTCGCGTATTAGCTGATGCATACGGTCGAAACGGAGCACTTGGCGCAGGTAACACCGTTTTCGCATCCCTTGAGCCTTTCTATATCACTGCCAAAACTCCCTTACACGCTGTGGTTGGCGACAGGATTGAATTGCCCGTGACTCTGGTTAACACCACGGCAAACCCACAGGAAAATGCGAGACTAAAAGTTACCGGAGAAGGTATCGCCGATTTCACCGGCAATCCGGTCACACTCGCACCCGGCGAGCGACTGCGCACTATCATAGCGGTGGAAACATCGCGCGCCGGTACTTTTCCAGTCACAGTAGCCGCCGATTCTGGCCCCTTTAGTGACACGGTTACACGCAGCATTACTGTTCACCCGGCGGGATTCCCGGTCACAATTAACGCTGGCGGACTGCTTTCATCGGCATCGGCATTCAGCACCGACATTACCATTCCCGCCAACGTCGCAGCCAGCAGCACTACAGCGATGGCCAAGGTATATCCATCACCACTGGCGAGCATGGAAGAAGCACTCAGCGCACTGCTGCGCGAGCCACACGGCTGCTTCGAGCAAACCAGCTCCACCAATTATCCGTTGGTGATGGCGCAACAATATTTCGACACTCATACAGGCGTTGATCCGGCAAAAATCGCCAAGGCGCGCGGCCTGCTGAAAACAGGCTATAACAAACTGATCAGCTTTGAGTCACAGGACAATGGCTACGAATGGTTCGGTGCAAACCCGGCACACGAAGCGTTAACCGCCTACGGCCTGATGGAATTTACCGACATGGCCAAAGTGATGTCAGTTGACAACAACATGATCGACAGAACCCGGCAATGGCTGCTTGACAGGCGCGATGGCAAAGGTGGTTTTAAACGTAACGAGCGCGCACTCGATAGCTTTGGCCGTGCGCCCGCCCCCACCACCAATGCCTATATTGTCTGGTCGTTGCTCGAGAGTGGCCAGAGCCCGCAATCGTTAACAGCCGAAATAGAAAATGTTAAAACACAGGCGTTTGAAAACAACGACAGTTACATCGACGCGCTGGCCGCCAATATTCTTTACATCTCGGGCGATACGGATAGCGCAGAACTGCTGGCGAAAAAACTGGCCAAAGCCACCAGTGACACAGGCGCGGTAGAAGGCGCTGGCACATCTATCACCGGATCGGGCGGCGACGCGCTGATGATCGAGACCACAAGCCTCGCACTGCTGGCTTGGCTGCGCAATGATGACCGGTGGGCCGCGCAGGTTGAAACATCGATCAAGTGGCTGTTTGAGCGCAGCAAATCCGGCCGCTTTGGCTCGACGCAATCAACAGTGCTCGCGCTCAAGGCGATCAACACTTACGATGCGGCGCGCGCTGTGCCCAAACAGCCTGGCACTGTTCAGTTGTACATTGATGGTCGCGCCTTTGGCGAACCCGTGGCATTCACCGAACAAAGCAAAGGTGCAATCGATCTGCCGGACTTTTCAGACGCACTGACACCTGGCCAGCATCAGATTGAGCTGCGCATGAACGACGGCAGCAAAATGCCGTTCGCCCTCGACATTGGCTACTACACGCCCGTGCCAGTAAGCGCGAGTATCACCCCGATCACACTAACCACCGCGTTGAGCCATCAGCGTATCGTCGAGGGTGAACCGCTTGAGATGACCGCAGCGATCACCGTTGCCGACGAAATTGTTCCCACGCCAGTTGCGATTATCGGCATACCAGCCGGGCTTGAGTTACGCCACGAGCAACTCAGGGAATTGATCGGCAAGGGCAGCATTAGTGCGTATGAGGTAAGAGATTCAGAGCTGATTCTTTATTGGCGGGCGTTAAAGGCGGGTGAAAAGCGTGATATTCAGATAGGCCTTACCGCCGAGGTCCCTGGCACCTATACCGCGCCCGCAAGTCGTATTTATCCGTATTATACCGATGAACAGAAGCACTGGCTGGCAGGCCATGAGGTTGAAGTGGTTGCGCGGTAGGGAGTGGTTGGTTCTTTTTTAAGTGGGAATGGTACATGCGCCTGGCGGCTTATGGCCCCTACAACACGCATCGAGTCTTCGTAGGGGGGATAAGCCGCAAGGCGCATCCACCGTTTTGCAAAAACACAATTGGTACATGCGCCTGGCGCTTATGGCCCCTACACTACGCACCGATTATTCGTGGGCAATGGTCAATACCAGCCAACCTATCCACCCACCAGAAACGAGGCTATCCGCTCACCAATCATCACGCTCGGTAAATTGGTATTGGCACGTGGAATTTGCGGCATCAGCGAGGCGTCGGCGACAGTGGTTCGCTGCAAGCCGCGAACACGCCCGCGCGCATCGCAGACGGCATCGGCTGCAAGTCCCATCGCACAGGTGCCAACCGGGTGATAGTAATGCGCAACGTGCGCTCGTATGCCCGCTTCGGTTCTTGTGTCGGTGAGGGATTCACCCAGTAACGCGCTCAATTCGGATTGATCGAGCAGATCGTTGGCGATCGCCACGCCATCCATCAACACCGCGAGGTCGTGGCCGGCATCATCGCCAAGGTAGTTGTGATCGATCGCAGACATTGCTGCAGGATCGCGGCTGTTGATTCGCAGTGTCCCGCGGCTTACCGGCGTCATGCAGGCAACCTCGACATGTACACGCCCGTGCAACAGGCTGGTTTGGGTGTTGGCGCATACCGGAAACAGATGCAAATCGAAAAGGCCGTCCTGCGCTACCGACGATACAGCCTTGCCCAGGGTTTGCTCTTCGGGCACAAAACCGGCGCGGGCCGCCTCGTCCAGCCATTGTTGCAACTCCGGGCCGACGCGTCTGTCTGCGTGTACCATGGGATGATCGTGTAAGTTATTGCCCACATTGATCGATGGCACCTGAACCGGAATATCGAGCGATTGCAGATGCACGGGATCACCAACACCGGAGCGTTGCAGAATTTCAGGTGTGCCGTATACACCAGCTGATAAAACCAGCTGATCACCGCGCACGGTTTGCGTTTGACCATCACGCTGTAGATGTAGCTCAACCACCGATCCAGTTTCGTTCAATCGATCGACCATTGCACGATCGATGATTGTTAACAGCGGCGATGAACGCACTGCATCCAGATAAGCAAACGCACTATTCCAACGAGTTGAGCCAACCACGTTAACCGCTTCGAGTCCAAAGCCATCGTTTGCGTCGAGATTGCAAAGATCGCTACCCATGCGCCAACCCAGCGATTCAGCCGCATCCAGACATTTCGCGTGAAACGGACCCGCTTCGTCAGTGGTATAGGTTCTGACTCGCATCGCCTTTACCACATTGCTTAAAACCGGTTCGAGTTCGCGCGTGCTCCAGCCCGGCAATTGCCAGTCGTCGTAGTCGCGGCGGTGGCCGACGGCGGCAATGCAGCCGTTGTGCGATGAGCAGCCACCCATCACACGTGCGCGTTGAAACAACCAGCGCCCGGCTTTGTAATCCCAGTCGTGGGTGTCTGCGAGTGCACCGGCATTGAGTAACTCGGCCGGCCATTTGCCATCGGTATGTGCACCATAATCGGGCCCGGCCTCGATCAGTGCGACTCGATACCCGGCCTGCACCAGCCCCGCGGTTACTGCACAGCCGGCGGAACCACCACCAGCGACAATGAAATCGTAGTGTTCGACGTGTTCTTCACCAGCCATTGAGTAAACCCTGCAGGTTGAGTGTAGTGCCATTGAGCGTTGTTCGGGCAACACCTTTAAACCATGGTATCAGAGTCAATCACAGCGCCGCAGCCTGCTTGCCGTCAGCTACTGAACCAGCCACATCTGCTGTACTACGTTGAAACCTGCGGGGTCGTGCAGACGCAGCGCTTCCCGATGAAACGGGAAAAAATCATTTTGCCAGAAATACGCTTCCGTCAATTCGGCGAAATACTCGGTCGAGTTTGTAAGCGCATAGGCACTTTGTTGCGTTCCGTCAATGTGGCTGACGCTATCGTACAAGCCATTGGAAACCGCATGGTCGTAGGCGGCCAGCAGTTCAACTCGTGAAAAATCATGATACTGATGATCGAGTGCATGGGCGAGTTCGTGCAGTACGATAGCTGGTTGCTGCTGTCGCCAGGCGAGATAGTTTTGCGCGTTACCCAGCTGAATACCTTCAGCCCATTTTTTCGGATAACCGTTTTCAGCCAGCCAAAACGCTGAAGGATGATATACCCCACCCTGAAATGCAGGCACATCGAACTCCAGCCAGAACACAACACCCGACAGCATCTGTAACGTCACAGCTGGCACAGTTTCAATAACGCGTTGTAAATCATCACCCAGCGCCCTGTATACCTGTTGTGCGAGGCCGGTTGATTCGTAGAGTTCGCGGTTCATTCGAACCTGGAACCCGCATTGGGTCATTGCTGCGTAGTCACCGTCTAACCTGCCAGACACGGGAAGAGAATCAGCACAGGCAGCTTTGAAAACCGCATAGGGATCACCGACCAGCTGGCAACTGCTACCCCTGACCGACTCCAATCCCCGGCCATCGTTAAGCCAGACTGCACTGTAGTCACAGTATCGCCCATCTCCTGCGAACGGCGAACAGCTCATTTGCGTAACCGGGTTCCAGCCCCATCCACCATTGTGCGCTGCACCGCTATAGTCACAGTCCGCATGCGGGCTTACTTGTGGGTTTGTGGCTTCTTCAGCAGTACATGTGCCCACAGCTACCGATTGCATGCCGCGGCCATCCTGCTCCGCGACGCGCTCGTGAATGCAGTTGCTGGATGGCAGATTGATTGATTCATTAGTGTCAGACGGTTGCGGCAGGCAACTATTGGCGGTGGAGGCACTCCAGCCCCAGCCGTTGTTGATCTCGGCATTGGTGTAATCGCAATCTGCGGGAACGACCCGTGCGTACGTCGGCAGTCGTAATACCAACAGCACTGCAAGGAGCAATACACAGGCGACACCAATTTTCATAAAGCTGGATCATTCCACGCGGGGAAGCAAGCTAACACACATGCGAAAAAACCGAACGGGGAATACGCTTCATCCATAGTGTGCGAGCCCATTCAATAAGGCTAACTATCCCGGCGCTTACGCGAAATGTGCAACATCGGCAGTTACCTCAGCAGTTCCGGATAGCGGTAAATGCAAAGTGTTGCAGATACCAGGCCGGCAACAGCCATCAGCAGCAATGCAGACGACGCACCCAGCCAATCGGCTATCGCACCTGTGGCAAGCACTCCCGCTGGCGCCGATCCAATGCACATCACCAGCACCCCCATCACCCGCATACGCTGAGCCGGATCACTTTCGTGCAGGAGGGTGGTACTTTGCATGGCGCCAAAACACCCGATCCCGATACCGGCGATAAATAACGCAACAGCACTGAGCCAGAAAAACGACGACACCGCAAACGGAACCAGTAGCAACAGAAAGGTTAGCCCGCCGAGCGTAAAGCTTCGCGCGAAACGCATTGAGCGAGTAGTAGTTGCCAGAACTATAGCCGCCAGCACCGCTCCAGCACCCTCCATGGCCTGCAGCAGACCAATGCCCGCAGGGTTCAACGCCAGCAGCTCGCGGCCAATCACTGGCACCATTGTGACGTAGGAGAAACCAAAAAAGTTTGCAATGATGGTGAACAACAACACACCACGCAACACGCGATTTTTACGAATGTAGCGAATACCCTGAATCACATTAACCGCGAAACTCTCACCGACAGTCGTCACTACTGCAGGATTTGCCACGGTTAAATACACAAGCACTGCAGCGACGGTAAAACCCGAAAGCGAAATCAGATAGATACCGGTTAATCCCAGCGCCGCGTAAGTCGCCCCGCCGATCAGTGGGCCCAGTAACCTTGTGCCATTGACAGTAAATTGATCCAGGCTCATCGCCTGCCGCAACAGCGCTGTACCCGCCACATCACCCAGTAACGTTCTGCGTACCGGGTGTTCAAGTGTCCACACAATACCGGCGACCAGCGCACCGGCGCCAATCACAACAAGATTCAATTGATCGAGCGCGGCAAGCAAAAATAGTATGGAGGCGTTAACCGCCGCCACCGACATACCCAGCAATAACACATGTTTGCGTCGATAACGCGATGCCAACGTTCCGGTGAGCGCACCCAATACAACGCCCGGAAGCGTACGGCAGAACAGCATGAGCGCGACAACGAAGGCTGAACCGGTAATTTCAAAGCTGTAAATGCCAATGGCCAGAACTTCCAGCCAACGAATACTGCCCGTGAGAATGCCGATACACCAGAGTTTGCGAAAATCGCCTTGTGACAACAGTTGCCGTATCGCGTTCAGTTTATTTGCCCCCGCGCTGCCGGCAACAGGGGTAAAAAGACGCGTCGAGTAAAGCGCCGGTTCACGCCCTCAAATCGATTTGGAGATTGAACAGGTAGCTCCACTCGCCTTGTTCAGCCCGGCGCCACGGCATATCAGCTGATATCCCAATCCGGCGCAAACCCCGGATTCACCACACGCAATCCTGTTGCGTTCAATGCGTCGAGTGCAGCCATTTCTTCAGGCGTTACCGCAAGATCGAAGACATCGAGGTTTTGTGCCAGCCGCTGCGGTTGACTGGTACGAGGGATCGCGGCCACGTTATCCTGGCGCAGCACCCAGTACAGCGCAATTTGGCCGACGCTGACAGCCAGTCTTTGCGCCGGTGCCGTGACGGCCGGATGAGTCAGAAGCGCCTGCCCCTGCGCGAGCGGGCAATAAGCGGTGATGGCAATTCCATGCGCTTTGCATGTGGCGGCAACAGTGCTTTGATTGAGCATGGCATGGTATTCGATCTGATTGCAGACAAGCGGCGCATCGGAAAAGGCTACCGCCTCGTCAATCAGCGCACTGGTAAAATTGGCAACGCCAATATGCTTTGCCATACCCTGCGATTTCACATCATTCAGTGCGGCTATGGTCTCGGCCAACGGCACTGATTCGGTGGGCCAGTGGATGAGCGCAAGATCGACATAATCGAGACTGAGCTTATCCAGACTTTTAGCCATCGACGCCTGCAGCTCACCTGCACCAAGCTGATCGTGCCAGATCTTGGTGGTGACAAAAACATCATCACGATTTTGCCCCGCAGTGGCCAACGCAGCACCCACACCGGTTTCATTGCCGTACATCGAAGCCGTATCGATATGACGATAACCGACTTCGAGAGCAGCCGAGACCATGCGCTCGGCTTTGGCGTCATCGAGTGTCCAGGTGCCGAAACCTATAGCGGGTATTTTTGCACCATTGGCATTGATGGTTTTCATCTCGTGATCCTGTCTATCCGTCACTGTTGCTCGCCGTCGATGAAATTACCTCAAGGGGTGCTGCATCGCCATCATTGGGAAAAATGATTTCAACGCGCCGGTTTAACTGCCTGCCTACAGCAGTATCATTACCGGCAACCGGCGCATCCTCACCCATTCCCAGCGTTTCTATCCGGGTGAAATCGACGCCACGCGCCTCCAGGGCACCGCCTATGGCCTGCGCGCGGCGCAATGACAATTCGCGGTTGGAATCTTCATCGCCGGTGTCGTCAGTGTGGCCTTCAATGAGCACTGAGCGATCCGGGTGTTTCAACATGAATGTGGCAATGTTATCGATATCGCTGATCGCACCGGGTTTGAGCGTCGATTTGCCCACATCGAACAACAAGTCGCCCAGGGTTAACACCATTCCGCGATCAGTGCTTCTGGCTTTCAGCGCCCGCAGCTCATTCAGTTCATCCAGTTGTGCCTGCAACTGACTCTCGCGCGCAGCTGCCTCAGCCTTCAATTGCTCGGTTTCTGCCATCAGGCGTGCGGCTTCGTCGCGCGCTTGCTCGGCAGCAGAGTTAGCAGCGTCCGCCTCAGCCGAACGCAGACTCACGATCGCATCACGCTGGCTCAGTTTGAGGCTTGCAATCAGCTCCTCATCGCTGCGTGCCGAGGCGAGCGCTTGCGCAATTTCTGCGTCCGCCAGCGCGACGTACGATCGATGATCAATTTCAACCGCATCGGCTTTGGCAAGCCATGCCTTCTCGGCACTGGCGAGGCTTGCGCGC
Source organism: uncultured Granulosicoccaceae bacterium (assembly GCA_937920585.1). Taxonomy (GTDB): domain Bacteria; phylum Pseudomonadota; class Gammaproteobacteria; order Granulosicoccales; family Granulosicoccaceae; genus CAKZSB01. Next base: position 25,127 of record CAKZSB010000190.1, read on the forward strand.
GCAATATTCAGCTCGTTTCCGGAATATCGCTTCACCACAGCATCGCCACTGATGCGTTCGAAACTGGCGCGGGCAAGATCGAGTTGTGCATTTTTTACAGGCTTGCCAGTGCAGCCAATCAACAGCACAAAAGCTACGCAGGCAGTGGTTACCTGCACAGCCCGAAATGCGTTTTTCATGGTGGAGATTCCTGAATGGGGTGAATGCGGACCTGTTGATTTAGCGTTAAAAAAATGGATAGCGACAGGCCATACACAAACGAAAATATGGTTATTTTTATGCCAGCCGCGACTGCAGCCTACTCAGTGGTGAGCTCCACTGCTTCGATTCGTTTTTGCAACTGACTGAGCTCCTCCTGCAGAGCGCGTTGCTCCTCATCACGCTGTTGCATCCGGGCCTGAGCCTGCGCCAGTTTTGCATCTACCGTTGCCTGCTGTAACGCGCGCCGCGCCGCGCTGTGCTGTTTTTTCTCGAGCAACTGTCGAGCGTTCGCAAGTTTGTCATCCGCCAACTGCCACTGGTCTGCGGCGTGTTGCGGGGCTCCGTTGGAGCGCGCTGACGCCAGCGCAGCAGTCGCCACTTCCAGCTCCTGGACCGGCGCTGGTACGCTGGCGCATCCATAAAGCATTGCTAATCCGACAGCCATCACTGTAGGACGCAGGTTTTTTATGATTGCTAGGTTCATTCGAACGTATTCCGTCGCTGACGCTGCCAATGTTGCGTGTAGCTACCGCGGGTCTGATCCGGGCAGGTGCCGCCGACGCATTGTAGCCGATTTACCCCGTCGACAGCCCCATTATCCGGCGCAAAAAGCACCTCCACTACCGCAAGACGGGATTTGGGCAGGCACACACCGGCCGATGCCGGGCACGCTCAATAATTGGGACTCCCCACAGACGGGCAGCCAGCGGCACGAGTGCCGGGATTCGCTCGCCATTTACAGGATGACCCGTGAAGACGCACAGGCTTCGCGAATGTACGCTCACGCACGGAATTATCAGAGCAGATACCTTCCGGGTCGCTCGTTATGCGAGATTTCTGAGGCAGACATCAAATTCTGCGACACGTTCTTTTTTCTTGCCGCAATTAGGGATTACACTAGCAGGGATCAGCGTAAGCAGGTGCCATCAATTCTCGGGATTGTCTCTGAACAACTATTTCGCTGCGGAAATACAAAAGCGGAATAAATGACTCTTTTTGCTAAAAAAATCGTTGTTGCAGCCTGTACGACAATCGCCCTTGGTATTGCTTGCGAAGCGGGTTTGCGTATGGCCGGCGTTGTGTCTTCGCATAGCGTCTACACCGCTGATCAGGTGACTTTCGAAAACCAGCCCGGGATTTGGGAGCCTGATCAAAAACATGTATCCACAGAAGTTCCGTCTCTGCCTTTCACTGTTAAAACAAATTCTGCCGGTTACCGCGGTGACAACTTCGATATTGAAAAAAGCCCTGATGAATTCAGAGTGTTGATGGTAGGCGACTCATTCACCTTCGGTAACAACGTGAATGAAACAGAAACTCTGCCGTATCGATTGCAGCGGGAATTGAGCCAATCGTGCAAAGATCAAAAGTTTTTATCGATTAACGCGGGCATTCCAGGCAGCACAATCCGCGGACAGGCTGAGATGATTCGACGCGGCATGCTGTTGAAACCAGATACGGTCATTCTGGTATTCACCGAGACTGATGTCATCGATCTGGCAAACCCGCTCTGGGACCAGTATCGCGAGAACCGTGATACCAAGGCCCGGTTTCCTGTTTCTTTTCTGTGGCCACTGGTAAGGGATACCTCTAGCTGGGCGCTGCTATCAAAAATTCGCAACAAATTGTTGTCGAGGCAGCGGCACAATACAGAGGAAAGCGTGGTGAACGATGATGACCATGCCGAGTTGAGAGCCGTTTACATGAGTGAACTCAGAAAAATCAATTTAGAGCTTGCCAGCGATGGAGTCACATTCGTAGCAGTGACGTACCCGGGTAACTTTACCGTTCGCGAGCAGCCGTATGACGACACCACGCTCTGGGCTATGCGAGAGTTTGCAGATTTAGGCATACCAACTGTTGAGCTGCT
>CAKZSB010000191.1 GCA_937920585.1 uncultured Granulosicoccaceae bacterium
CTTTTTTTGCCACCGCCAAAGGATGCAAGAGCTGCCACAAAGTGTACCGAAAACCAAAATCGAAGTAATACTCGCGCAGGTACTACGAAGCGATAAAAGTAAAAGTAGGGTGGCATAAGCCAAAGGCGCATCCACCACAGGTACCAACGCATCGGGCCCTACTGCATAACGGTTGGATACACGTGATAAACCGCGTTGAACGTGGAGATATATAATCCGCCATCCGCCGCTTCGATGATGTGTAAGGGCTTGTTATCGATGCCGCTCTGGTTAAAACGGGCAAATTCAACCTCGCGGATAAAATCCGTAAATCGATCCCCGGCCAGTACCAGTCTGCGAACAGATTCGTCGTTGTAACTTGCGACAAACAAATTGTTTGTAAATTCTGTCTGGCCTGTACCGCTGTGGAACATGAGTCCGGTCGGGGTGATCACCTCGGGCCACACGCGCACTGAAAAACCTGTGTCACTGCCCTCGGGTTCGGCGTCTAGACCCCAGCTGAAGTTCTTGCCCGCCACCAGGTAATTGAGTTTATCATCGCTGACCGGGCCTGCATCGGCGCCGAACAGATCGCCGGTTTGGGGGTGCAGCACCATACTGAACGTGTTGCGTATCCCGCGCGCCCACTCCGGATCACCGGGGAAGGGGTTGTCGGCTGGAATGGCGCCCTCGCGTGTGTAACGCAATATTTTTCCCGCGAGATCGCCGGTGGTTTGCGCCGATATCGGCCTGGCGGTGTCGCCACGACCGACAAACAGATGCCCCGATTGATCAAAGACCAGTTCACCGCCATTATGAACGGCGGCGATCGGCAGTTGATCAACGATTACCGTGGTACCTATGCTTGTATTCTGTGCAGCAGTTAAGCGAATTATCTCGGCATGATCATCACTGCCATCGTGGCCAGGCACAGTGGCGTGCACGTAAACGTAACCGTTGGTTTCAAAGTCCGGGTCGAGCGCCAGGCCGAGCAGTCCGTGTTCAGCGCCGTCGGTAACGTTGATGGTGGCGAATGGTGCGGGCAGCAATCCCTGTTGCGGATCGATGATTCGAATCTGGCCGCTCAGCAGTTCGAGATAAAATATTCTGCCATCGCTTGCACGTGCCATTCGCACTGGCGCAGCAGCATTCGCGATCAGCACGCGTGCTGAGTAGCGTTGGTCGAGTGTCGCGAAAGTGTTCGGCAGGGCAGGGCCTATGGCTATCTCAAAGGTGCTGTGTGTATTGGTGTTTTGCGAGATCGTGTATAACTGATTGGCACTGACCGCTTCGGGCGTGCCACTGATAGTGGCATTCAGTGGATTGAAACTCAGGCCGGCCGGCAGAGGCGGGCTGATCGAAAGCAGCGTATCCGCCGGCAGTGTGATTTCGGTAACCATGGTTTCAATGGTCTCACCGACACGGGCGAGTAATTGCCCGCCCTCCAGTATCGCCACGGGTGTGTTGCTGTTGCTGTTGCCGCTGCAGGAACTGTTGATAATTGCAGCGGCGAATAGCGCAACAATGGCCAGACGTTTCATGTGTCACCCGGGGGTGAGCTTAATTTACAGTAAGCCCAGTGCGGGGTGCGATAGGCGATTGGTGTCAGTGAAAATAGCATCTGCTGCATGGCCGAGGTGGTTTTCGACAACTTCGCTGAACACGCTGCGAAAATCCACTTCCATTGGCATGCTGTCATTTTCACGGATGTCCGCATTTGACAGATCCGATCCATAGCTGCCCCCGTTGACAGCGCCTCCGAGCACCATCATGGTTTGGCCGTCACCGTGATCAGTGCCGCCGGAGCCGTTTTCAAAATTGCGCCGTCCGAACTCAGAAAAAACCACAATAACGCAATCGTTCCATTTACCTTGCGCTTTCATGTCATTGGCGAAGGCTTCAATGCCACGGTTCAGTTCGAACATCAGTGATGCGTGCTTTCCGCTGGTGGCACCCTGGCTGCTATGCGTATCAAAACCGCCGATACCGGTATAGTAAATATCAGTGCCGAGGCCGCCGGCCTGAATCAGTTGCGCGATGCCTTCCAGCGATCGCGAAAATTTTGCCTCGCTTGCGTATTCCACATTCGGCACGTAGTTGTCCAGAGCGCCGCGGATCAGATCGATGTTGTCATGGCCCAGCTGAATGGCGTTGCGAATCGCAAGCGAGCTTGCAGCGCCTGTGTTGTAGCGAGCGAGCATCTGCCGGGCGAGCGCCTGTCGTCGCTGGCTCTCACCGGGATAGCGCCCGTCGACGTTGTAGCTAAAGCTATTCAGGTCACCGGCTTGCAACAGATTGATGCCCTCACCTTGTAACGCCTTGGCGGTGTGGCCAATGGATATACACCCGAGGGTATGATCGTTGTACAGTTTTGCGTAGCGGGCGATCCAGCCGGACTGGCGATTGGCGTTGAGTACACTCGAATCACCGGTGTGAAAAACATCCCGGCTGGTGAAATGGCTGCGATTGGCGTTGGGATAACCGGCTTTTTGAACAAACGCCAGTGACCCTTCAGCGTGCAGCGCTTGCAGCGCAGTCATTTCAGGGTGCAGGCCGTAGCTGCTGCTGGCGGCGACACCGGTGGTGAGATCCAGCGGGGTATCGATGCCCAGCGCCGGTCGCCGATCGTGGTAGGCATCGAGGTTCAGCGGTACCAGCGTGTTGAGCGAGTCGTTACCGCCCTCGAGATTTATCATCACCACAAATTTGCGATCGTCTGCGGCGGCGCGCGCAACGCCTGGCAACTGGCTCAGTGCGAGTGTTGCTGCACCGGCACCGGCAAAACGTAGAAAATCGCGGCGGGAAACCATCGGTGTGACTAATTTATCCATGATGCGATTTCTCCGTTTCTATTTGGTGTGAAATGTGGGGTGCTGGGTCATTATCCACAGCAAATTGCGCAGCTTGCGCGATTGATGATCGGTGTTCTGTGGCGTGTAATTCAACGGCGTTTCCTCGCCATCGCTGCCAATGTGTACATTCATAAAATCCACCATCATGCTGCGCTCGGTATCATCGAGTACCACGCCCAGTAAGTTAGCCAGGTGATCAACCACTGGCTCCGGCGAATTGGCATCTGCCGGTTGCAGGGCGGCTGCGATATCGTAGCCTTCGGTTTCCTGATTGCTGCGATTGGTCAGCAATTCGTTAACGAAATTCGGCATCTCGATGCCGTTGCTTTGCGCTGTTATTTTGTTGCTGCCCTCGGGCCAGCCCTCCACGCTCGGTGGCTGGCCGGGCAAACTATCCATGCTGCCCAGATAGCGGCGGTATATCCAGTGGCTCTCAGTCATGCCGGTGGTGCGAATAAGGCCAATGGCCTGTTCGTAGAAATTTCGAACCATCGTCTCGCGATGCGAGGTGGCGTAAAACGCCTCTGACAGGAACAACGTTTTCAGTGTGGCACCTATATTCAAGTCGTTGCGTCGCAGTTCGATAGCCAGCGCGCTGACAAGCTCGGTGTCGGGATCATCGCTGACAAAATAGAGTGCCAGCTTTCCGGCCAGATACTCTGCCACCAGGTCGCGTCCGTTGTCATCGCTGTGTGACAGCGTCAGGTCGACCATCTGTTCGTAGTCGTCCTGATCGAGGTTGTGGCCGACGACGGTAGAAAGCGGGAACTTGCTGCCCACGGCTTTGGTTTCGGGGTCGAACAGCAGGTGTGTCAGGCCGGTCTCTGCATCGAAGCTGCGGCGCCAGCCGGTGAACGCGCGCGCGCCTTCAATGATGTCTGTCTCGCTGTAGCCGTTGTCGACGCCGAGTGAAAACAACTCCCAGAATTCACGCGCGTAGTTTTCGTTTGGCGCAAACTTGTTGTTGTTCGCACCATTCAGAAAAACCAGCATGGCGCCGTGTCGGGATACGTCGAGGAATATATCGCGAAAGCTGCCCAGCCCGTTGCGCCGCAGATAGTTGATGTAATCCACCATCATGTGGCGTTCCGAGCTGTTGAGTGTCGTGGTATCAACGCCGAAATAGTCCTGCCAGAACATCCCAATGACTTCCTGAAACGCATTCGGGTTGTCGATCATCAACTGGACGTTCCAGGAGGAAATGTCAGATGAAGAGGGGAATCGGCCTTCCAGTCCGGCAGGGTCCGACTCATCTGCCAGCAGCACGGCGGCGTCGGTTTCAAAGGCTTGCGGGCTCTGCGGGATCGTCATCATCTGATCGATGTAGACGTCGAGGCCGCTGTTCATTACCTGTTCGGTTTTACCCGCAACCACGCCAAAGTGCGTGCGGGCAAGAAAATGACGAATGTCGTCTGCAGAGTAGCTTGATCTTGGGGTGAGTGAGCCCGACAGATCGGTGGCCGGTGAGGTGACGACCACACTCATGCCTCCATTTTCTGCACCGCCGCCATTACCTGCGGCCGCAGACGGAACCGCTGATTCCTCGCCGCCACCCCCGCTACAGGCAGACAGTGTCAGTGCGATGAGCGTGACAGCAAGGGAAAAACCGGTAGTGCGTCGACTTCCTACAACCTGTATACCGGGCATGCAAACGTCCTTTTCTGTATGCCGGTCAATACAACCCGGCATGTGACTGAAAGCACACGTTTACGGCGGCAGGCGTTGGTTCTTAAGTGTTTTTTATTCCGATTGACGATTATGTGACTGTGAGTTAGTCGTCCTAGTTGGTCAGGCTGTAGTACTCGTTAGCGTAGCGTTCACCAATGGTGCGCAATGCGCTGGCATTGAAGTGTGCGCCGCCCGGGTTGCGCGACGGCAGGCCCGCACCGGCCACACAGGCAGTGAACGGATCAGAGTCATTGTTGAGCGCACGCAAGTGCGTATTGACGCCATCTGCGAGAATCGTTTCACCGCAAATAAAAGGTTTGTCGAAGCCGTACCAGGGTTCACTGCGGAAATTTTCGATCAGCGCCTGCAGTTTGGCAGGGTAGTAGTTGGTCGGCGCCGGTTGCGAGACATCGGGATCAGATGTGCCGTTGAGTAGCCAGTCGGTCTCACCCTGGTGCCACAGCAAGCCGTCGATGGCCGATTTGTGTGGCAGCTCATTGATCGCTGCGAGCACCTTGTTTTGCACCAGCTGGTATCCCGTGTTGCCACGATCCCAGTGTTGGATGCCCTCACCGGGCTGGCTGGTCAATATAATGCCAACCACCGTATCTCCGGAACGTTCAGCCAGGCGTTTGCCGAAGTGAAGCGCGAAATTGTTGTGGTATTGACTGGTGCTTGAGGCTGGATCGCCGTTGCCGGGGTGGGCACCCTGATCCCATGACTGATAAAGCGCCGCGACGCGCCAGCCGTCGCTGGTGTAGGCCAGCACACGCGGGTGGGGTCCGTCTTTCGAAAGGTCGATGCTGGTGCCCGAGCCCAGCGTGTTGGATTGCCCGGCGATCAGGACCAGATCGGTAATATCGCGTGCGCTGTAGGCGCGATCGTCACCGCCACCGCTGTTGCTATCACTGTCGCCGCCACCGCTGTTGCCACCACTGTCGCCGCCGCCGTTGTCGCCGCTACTATTATCGCTGCCACCGTTATCGTCACTGCCGTCATCTCCGTCACCATCGTCAGCGCCGTTGTCACTCCCGTTACCTGTATCGCCATCGGTACCGTTGGAATTGTTGTCATTGCCAGACCGATCATCATCGCCCGATGATCCACCACCGCTATTGTTGTCGGCAGCGGCTACCACACAGGATTGATTGTTCTCCCAGCCCCAGCCATCGCCATCGGGATCCGCGTTCGGATTAGTACAAGTCGGCTTGCCATCATTAGCCGGCACGGTTGCGGCGCTGGTATCGGGTACTGCACAACTGCGATTGAATTCCCAGCCGTAGCCATCTCCATCCGGGTCAGCATTGGCGGTTTGGCACAGTGGCTTGCCGTCGTTGCTATAGCCAGTCGGGGCCGGGTCATCTACCACCGGAGCGGGCAGGCTATTCTGAATTACCCGGCAGCTTTGTTCGTTCTCCCAACCGTAGCCATCGCCGTCCGGGTCGCTGGCGGACGATGCGCAATTGGGTAAATCCCTTGCGCTGGCCTCGTTAGTGCCAATCATGGTGAACATCGCGCATACACACAACGCCAGTGTGACATCCATTCGTACACCGAAGAGCGCATGCTTGCAAGCGGGTTCCATCTTCTTCATAACCGCAATCCTGTAGGTAGTGCTAACAAATCTTTGCTGGCACTTAATCTACCTTGGGAAGCGAATTTTAAAAATTACAACATAGGAGAACTTTTGGC
>CAKZSB010000192.1 GCA_937920585.1 uncultured Granulosicoccaceae bacterium
CCCCTCCGGGGAGAAGAAATTGAGCGTGCTGTAACCCCAGTAATTGACCAGCCCCTTGTCAATCAGGAATCGATCATCAGCAAAACTGTGCACTGGCATCAGCTCCACTGAAGTGACACCCAATGCCTTCAGGTAATCGATGGACGCCGGGTGGCCGAGCCCCTCATAGGTGCCACGCAGCGCCTCGGGCACAGACTCTTTTAGCTGGCTGAATCCGCGCACATGAAGTTCGTAGTTGACCGTATCTGCCCAATGCGTGGCAGGGGCTTTGTCATCGCCCCAGGTAAAAGACGGATCGACGACCACGCACCGCGGCGTTGAGCGGGCGCTGTCACGCCGGTCAAACGACAAGTCCATGCGACCGCTGGCGGCGCGATACCCCAGATTCGCATCAGTGAGCTTTAGCGGGCTATCGAGCAGACGGGCGTAGGGATCGATCAGCAGCTTGTGCGGATTGAATCGGTGCCCGCGCTCGGGCTCGTAGGGTCCATGCACACGATAACCATACAAATCGCCGGGGCGACAGTCGGGTACGTAGCCGTGCCAAACCTGATCGGTACACTCCGGCAGGTCGTAGCGCGCGCGTTCTCGCCGGCTGCCGGGATCGTACAGGCACAGTTCCACGCGCTCGGCATGGGCCGAGAACAGCGCGAAGTTGACGCCAGCACCATCCCAGGTTGCCCCAAGCGTGTGGTGATACCCGGATTCAATGATCAGCAGACACTCCTCAATTCAGCGCCGATTCGACAATTGCGTCAAATATGTTAACAACATGCCCCAAACTCTTGATTGTTCGACCCTATAATTGGATTAGCGACCACTGGGCCAACAGTTTAAGTTGACTGCATTGATTACCACCCGCCGACACATGGCCGGCCCTGCGCCAACAATTGGCTGCGTCAGCCAAAACCAGTAAACGCGTCGCTACGGACACGACGTGCACCGGCAATGCCACAGGATAGTACTTGAGAAAATTCTTAACATTAATGCTGCTGCTGTTGCCTTTTCATGCAGGCAAAGACATACCGCCAGCATCAATCACGGCCTTTGATGCAGATTGTGTCGACTTTATCAACGAAGCACCGGCCAATGTCAGTTGCCACCGCCTTATATTGCCAATCGATCACCTAAGCGATGATCGCCAGACGATCGAAATCCCGCTGCTAGTGGCTCGAGCGAACGCTGGCAAACAGTCCCAAAGTGCCATTTTGATACCCGGCGGTGGCGGGCCAGGCTCACCCGTAGGTTTTGGCTATCTGTATGCACAGGGTGAATTTCTGGCCTACTACCAGTCGTTGCTGGATGCCGGATACGACATAGTATTCGCTGACCAGCGCGGCGCGGGACTATCCACGCCAATGCTCGCCTGCGAAGAATCTGTGGCTGATTTTCGCCGACTGGTGCAAGCTCCGTTCAGCCTGACCGAATCCATGCGTATTCAGCGAGAGAGCGCTCAATCCTGCCGAGCCCGGCTAACACGGGAAGGCGTTAATCTCGCACGCTTCGACACTCGCCAGTCAGCCGCAGACTTTCTCGCGGCAATCGATTACCTGGCCTATGAGCGCTGGCATCTGCTGGCGACCTCTTACGCCACAGCTATCGCACAGGCGATGCTGTTGAGTCGTCCAGACGGCTTTACCAGCGTGGTGCTGGACTCACCGGTGCCGCTGGATTACCAGCAACCACTCTCGCAAAGCCTCATCAGACACGGAATCCGCAAGACGATCGATCTCTGTACGAGCCGGGACCGCTGCAACCAGCGATATCCTGGTATTGCGGAAAAATTCGACGCTGTCCTGGCAAGAGCGACTCGCAAGCCCTACAAAGTCAAGATCCTGGTAAACGACGAGCAAGGTCGCGCCAGCAAAAAGACGCTAGTGGTCGATCAGCACCTGCTCGCCGGCATCCTGTTTACGGCGTTGTACTCGAATGAATCTATTCGCCAATTGCCCGATGTCATCGACAGACTGCATAGCGGGCTGGCACAGGCACTCAACCCGTTTGCCGAGGTATTCTGGTATCAGGGCGTGGACATTGACTACGCCGACGGGCTCTACCTCAGCGTACACTGCAGGGAGCGCCAACAGCTCGAGGCCGACTACGCCATGCGCAACCCAGAAGCGCTGCAAGCGCTCGATGCCGACTCGCTGGCATTACTGGAAAATCAACGATTAATGTGTGACATCTGGCAGGCAGGGACCGACGACGAACTGAATACCCCCGCTGTTTTTCAGACCCCGACGCTACTACTTGCCGGACGCCTTGATCCCATCATTACGGCACTGGATATCGCCAACACAGCCGACAACTTCCGCAACGTTCAGGTGCTGCAAGAGGCATCGAGCGGGCATGCCGTTTGGCACCAAAGCGAATGTGCGAGACAAAAAGTGATCGGGTTTTTCAACGGGCAGCCGGTGGAAAACACACGCTGTACCCCGGATAAAATGCAATTCGACTAACTCCATTAAATCATGAGCACAATCGAGGCACTAGCCGCCCTGATCGCCCGCAACCAGCCAGCACTGCTGTTGACCGGCGCTGGTATCAGTACAGATTCGGGCATTCCGGCCTACCGCAACGAGCGCGGTGAATGGAGTCATCCGCCACCGGTACAGGCAAAAGCTTTTTACACCGAGCTGAGTACCCGCAGACGATACTGGGCCCGCAGCATGGCAGGCTGGCCACGCATGGCAGGGGCACAACCCAACGCTGCACATCTGGCATGCGCCAGGCTGCAGAAAGCAGGCTATGCATCCGAAATCATCACGCAAAATGTCGACGGACTGCACCAGCGCGCTGGCAGCACCGAGGTAACAGACCTGCATGGCAATCTAGCCAATGTGCGCTGTGTCGAGTGCCAAACCCTGCAATCGCGTGACGAAGTGCAGCAGCGGCTGCTGACGGACAACCCGGATCAAAAACCGGTTACCGGCCCGGCTGGCCCGGACGGGGACAGCGTGATTGAAACGATCGACGACAGATTCTCTATTCCAGATTGCACGTCCTGCGGTGGAATCATCAAACCGGATGTCGTTTTTTTCGGTGAAAACGTTCCAGCTGAACGTGTTGAACACTGCTTCGAGCTTTTGTCTCGCAGTCGCCTTCTTTTATGCATTGGCACGTCATTGATGGTGTTTTCCGGATACCGCTTCTGCCGCGCAGCAAAAGAGCAGCAAATACCCATCGCTATCATCAACCAGGGCACGACCCGCGCCGACGATATCGCCAGCGCAAAACTTGATCTCGATTGCGCCGCCGCATTAACCGGCATAGCAGAGCAACTATGCAAAACCCCTTCATCGTAGCGCGGCAAACCGACAGCGACGGGGTCGAGCGAATTGATTTGCGCGACGGCGGCTACCTGATCTGGATTCCGCGTTTTTTATCCGTCGACGAGACTGGACCTCTGTTTCGCACCCTGCACGCCACCCTCTCATGGGAGCAGTCCATCATAAAGATATATGGTCGCGAGATGCCTATTCCTCGACTGAACGCCTGGTACGGCGATGCAGGACGCGACTATCGGTACTCCGGCACACGCTTTCGTGCATTGCCATGGACGCCGGAACTGCAGTCGATACGGGAATCCGTCAATCAGCGATTGTCGCTATCGTTTAACAGCGTACTTGCCAACCTTTACCGGGATGGGTCAGATGCGATGGGTTGGCATAGCGACAACGAGCCGGAGCTGGGAGAGATGCCCGCAATAGCATCTTTGAGTATGGGAGGCGGCAGACGGTTTCTGCTAAGACCGCGGAAGGAAAGCAGTGCGGAACATCAGATGGAGTTCCAACTGGATGATGGATCGCTGCTATTGATGGCTGGAACAGTTCAGACGCATTGGCGTCACAGTGTGCCGCGTACTCGCAAACCTGCAGCCGCGAGAATTAACCTGACGTTTCGCCTGATTATATAAGTGGAGTCTGCAGGTTTGGTGATCACCCAGCGTCTAGCGGACCGGGCGCCGAGGAATGATGGCGAGAGTGATCAAGGCTATAGCGAGACAAACTAAAACAGTTGACATAGGGCCTCCTTGCGCAGACGGCTGCGTTGGCCTTCTGCGATGACTGCTAGTGGGGTAAAATTAAGTGGCGCGCCCGGAAGGATTCGAACCTCCGACCGCCTGGTTCGTAGCCAGGTACTCTATCCAACTGAGCTACGGGCGCGCAGACCGACAATTATGCGTGCGGGGGCCTTCTGCGTCAAGCTATTTCGAGAGGGATGTTTGACCGCAAAGCGGCGCGCAACAATGGCGGAGAGAGAGGGATTCGAACCCTCGATGGAGCTGTTAACCCCATACTCCCTTAGCAGGGGAGCGCCTTCAGCCACTCGGCCATCTCTCCAGTTTGCAAACAAGGTATAACCAGTACACCACTGGCCGTCACAGCCAATGTGTAGAGGATATATTGTACGAGGATAAAGTCAAACCAAAAAGAAACCGCCTGACGGCGGTTTCGTTACAACTTGCACAAACCAGCGGAGTTGCTAGCCGTGTTGAATGCCCTGGTCTGTAGTATCTGCAACCACTGGCTCAGCAGTATCGTCAGCGACCCCACCCTGTCGCTCACGCTTGATTCTTTCGTATATCTCTTCGCGATGCACAGCGACCTCTTTCGGCGCGTTAACACCGATGCGAACCTGATTACCCTTCACCCCCAAAACGGTGACGGTAACCTCATCGCCAATCATCAGCGTCTCACCAACGCGTCTTGTCAAGATTAACATGTAAAAGCTCCGTAAGAATTTGATCGCCGCGGCCAGTCATGGTTCCAAACCCTGCCGAAGCGCAGACGCGCAATCATACGTCCGAATACAACTGTATTCTAACTCCAAGCCAAACGGACATAACCGATACAATGATTTTATGTTGTTCACAATTGTTTGCCATTCGGCAGCGGATACAATCTGCGCCTAGATTTGGGCTTGCGGTTGACCTGCAAGTTCGAAAGCATCATGCAGCGCGCGAACGCCCAACTCAAGATACTTTTCATCAATAACTACCGATATTTTTATTTCAGATGTCGAGATCATGATGATGTTAATGCCCTCATGCGCCAGTGTTTCAAACATTTTGCTGGCAATTCCCGCATGTGACCTCATGCCTACTCCCACAACAGACAGCTTGACAATGCTGGTATTCCCTGAAACTTCCTCGGCACCGAGTTCATTTGCTCTTTGCTGAACAATTTTCATTGTTTTGTCGTATTCAGCGCGATTGACGGTAAACGTGAAGTCCGTCCGGTTGTCGCCCGAAACATTTTGCACAATCATGTCTACTTCTACATTTCCGTCCGCTACAGGACCAAGAATCTGAAACGCGATCCCGGGGGTATCGGGGACTCCCACAACTGTTATTTGAGCCTCATCACGATTGAAAGCAATTCCGGAAATAAGCACTTGTTCCAAACGGTCATCCTCTTCATAGGTTATCAATGTGCCATCGCCATCCTCAAACGACGACAATACACGTAGCGCCACATTATATTTGCCCGCAAACTCCACTGCTCTGATTTGCAGTACTTTCGATCCAAGGCTCGCCATTTCCAGCATTTCCTCGAATGTAATTTGCGTCATCTTGCGAGCGTTAGGTACCACCCGCGGGTCAGTCGTATAAACGCCATCCACATCCGTATAGATCTGACATTCATCAGCCTTGAGCGCTGCAGCCATGGCAACGGCAGAGGTATCGGAGCCACCACGACCAAGTGTCGTGATATCGCCAGCGTCGGTAAACCCCTGAAACCCCGCGAGCACAACCACGTGCCCTTTGTCGAGATCGGCTAGTACCGAGGAGGTGTCGATGTCAGTTATACGGGCTTTTGTATGCGCATCGTCAGTACGTATTCCCGCTTGTCTCCCTGTGTAGGAGCGAGCCGTCTGGCCCAACTCGGACAGGGCCATGCATAACAACGCAATCGTGACTTGTTCACCCGTCGACAACAACACATCCATCTCGCGAGCCAGTGGCTCATCGCTGATGTCGTTTGCCAGTGCCACCAGGCGGTTTGTCTCACCCGACATCGCCGACACCACTACCACTATCTTGTGCCCGCCATCTACCGATTTTTTTACGCGTTCGGCTACAGCCTTAATTCGTTCGACTGTACCAACCGATGTACCGCCAAATTTTTGTACCAGTAGTGCCATCGTCAGAGTCTTGCAGCCAGCCATTCGGGAACTGATTCGAGCGCACCGGCCAACAGCGCCGGTTCAGTACCACCAGCCTGCGCCAAATCGGGACGCCCACCGCCCTTTCCGCCTACCTGCAATGCAACATGGTTAACCAGATCGGCAGCCTTTACCTTTGCCGTCACATCACGGGTTACACCTGCTATTAATCGCACTTTGTCTCCTTCAATGGTGCCGAGCACCACCGCCGCGGTACCGAGCTTGTCTTTGAGTTTATCGACCGAATCACGCAACATACGTGCATCGGCATTTTCCATTAGTACCGCGAGTACTTTCACACCGTTTATATCGAGCGCGCCATCGATCAGGCTATCTCCCTGCTGGCTCGCAAGCCTGGCTTTTAACTTTTCAACTTCGCGTTGCAAAGCACGATTGTTTTCAACCATCTGGGTAACTCGGTCCACTACCGCATCCTGAGGCGCCTTAATCAGTGCTGCAATATCGCCCAGAGCTTCGTGTTCGGCCGTAGTATGCTTCACCGCAGCTTGCCCGGTACAGGCTTCCAAACGGCGCACGCCAGCGGCAACACCTGTTTCCGCAATTATGCGGAACTGACCTATGTCACCCGCACGAACGACATGTGTGCCACCACACAACTCAGTGGAATCAGGTCCGATCTCCACCACGCGAACACGTTCGCCATATTTTTCACCAAAAAGGGCCATAGCCCCTTTTTTCAGCGCTTCATCCATCGTCATTTCATTTATCGTGGTCGCAGCGTTGCGACTTACTTCCAAATTTACCCATGTCTCTATTTCACGCAGTTGCTGAGCTGTGACCGGCGCGCCGTGAGAGAAGTCAAATCGCAAATGTTCAGGCGTCACCAGGGAGCCCTTCTGTTCCACGTGGTTGCCCAAAACACGACGCAAGCCCGCGTGTAACAGATGAGTGGCTGAATGATTGCTAACGGTGGCATTGCGACGCGTTTCATCTACACGCGCAGCCACAGAATCCCCCACGGCAACGGTGCCGGAGCCACGAATTTTCCCAAAGTGCAAAATGCCGTTGTTCGACTTGCGCGTATCTTCCACTTCAATCGCGACGTCATTACCCTGCAACTCACCGCGATCCCCGACCTGGCCTCCCGATTCAGCATAGAACGGCGTCTGCTCAAGCACCACAACCAGTTCAGTTGCGTCTCCACTGGCGCTGTCGACGCGCTGCCCGTCGACGTACAATTCTGCGATCACCGAATCACCACACAGTGTTTCATAACCGGTAAAAATCGTACTGACATCAGTTTTCAATGACTGTGCTTCTTCGCCACCAAAGCGACTGGCCGCACGAGCCCGATCGCGTTGCGCTTCCATTTCGCGTTGAAACCCATCTTCGTCAATTTGCAAACCGCGCTCGCGCGCAATGTCCGCTGTGAGATCGACGGGAAAGCCAAAGGTGTCATAGAGTTTGAAAACCGTGGAGCCCGGCACTGTCTTGCCAGATAAACCCGCCAGATCATCCTCCAGAATTTTCATTCCCTGGCTCAGAGTCTCTGCAAATCGATGCTCTTCTTCCAGCAGTGCAGCAGCCACTTGCTGCTTTGCTTTTGCAAGCTCGGGATAGGCTGCGCCCATAAGATCGACCAGTGGTGCGACCAGTTTGTGGAAAAAGGCATCTGTTGCGCCGAGGTTGTGGCCATGACGAGCCGCACGACGGATGATTCGACGCAGCACGTAGCCACGCCCCTCATTCGATGGCAACACGCCATCGACGATAAGAAAGGCGCATGATCTGATGTGATCGGCGATGACTCGCAACGACGGATTGGCCGGATCAGTTGCCCCGGTGACTTTTTGCACATGGCCCAACAGGTCGACAAACAAATCGATTTCATAGTTGCTGTGTACGTGCTGCAGTACGGCTGCGATTCGCTCAAGCCCCATGCCCGTATCGACACTGGGTTTAGGCAATGGGGTCAGTGTGCCGTCAGCGCTGCGATCGTACTGCATGAAAACCAGATTCCATATCTCGATGTATCGATCGCCGTCTTCATCCGGTGTACCCGGCGGTCCACCCCAGACATCCGGCCCATGATCAAAAAATATTTCTGAACACGGCCCACAGGGTCCGGTATCGCCCATCTGCCAGAAGTTATCTTTCGCTCCGATCCTTGCGATGCGCTCCTCGGGCACGCCAATCTCTTTTGCCCAAATATCGTAGGCTTCGTCATCTTCTTCAAAAACCGTGATCCAGAGCTTTTCCGCAGGCAAGCCCAATACGTCGGTAAGAAACCCCCACGCATACTGAATCGCGTCACGTTTGAAATAATCACCGAAGCTGAAGTTGCCGAGCATTTCGAAAAACGTATGGTGGCGTGCGGTATAGCCAACATTCTCGAGATCGTTGTGTTTGCCACCGGCACGCACACATCTCTGCGACGTGGTTGCTCGCTGATAAGCGCGTTGTTCGGAACCCAGGAAACAGTCCTTGAACTGGACCATGCCCGCATTGGTGAACAACAACGTTTTGTCGTTACCCGGTACCAGCGAACTGGACGGGACAATCTCGTGACCATGGCTCGCGAAATAGTCCAGAAACTGCTGTCGAATGTCAGTTACTGTAAGCATTTTGGTTTGTGTGCCTGTTTGAATTCAGTATGCCCGCGCGGCAGGCGGTAATCAGCTCTAAGCGTTTTTGCACATGCGGCGAATTGCAGACGCCGCCTGCTCACCATCAAAACCCCGGGTGTACAGGTATCGCCTCATTTTCGATTGCACATCGGCCTTGTGATCACTGCTGCCGAATTTCTTTGCCAGGGCGTTTGCGGCGATTACATCCCAATCAATCTCCGCCTCATCGAGCGCTCGATCAATCACTGCCGAGTTAACCCCGCGTCCTTTCAACTCATAAATTATTCCAGCAACACCAAATCCCCGCCCGGCCCGGGAACGCGCATAGGCTTCTGCAAAGCGCAGGTCACTTTGCAGACCTTCATCGGCCAGCTCGGCGACAACGTCGGCCACCACTTGCGCATCGAGTTCGCGATCGATCAGCTTGCGGCAAAGTTCATGCTGGCTGTGCTCGCGGCCTACAAGCAGGCGCATCGCCCGCTCGCGTACGTAGGCCGGAGTACTGTAGAGATCCGTGTCAGCCAAGCGCAGACACGCTGCTGGATTCAGGCTTCGACTTCATCGGCCTCGGCTGATTCTTCGGGCGCTTCCTCTGCTTTGCGCTTGGGTTTGGATAACAGCAATTCACGCAATTTACTATCCAGCTCAGCCGCTATTTCGGGGTTCTCCTTGAGGAAGTTTCGCACGTTATCCTTACCCTGTCCGACTCGCTGGCCGTTGTAGCTGTACCAGGCACCGGCCTTGTCCACCAGATCGTGTTTCACGCCGAGATCAATCAATTCCCCCTCGAATGATGTGCCCTCGCCGTAGAGGATCTCGAACTCGGCCTGCCGAAACGGCGGTGCCATTTTGTTCTTCACCACTTTCACACGAGTATCGTTGCCAATGACCTCATCGCCCTTCTTGATCGCTCCGATCCGGCGAATGTCCAAACGTACCGAAGAATAGAACTTCAGCGCGTTACCACCGGTGGTGGTTTCAGGGCTGCCGAACATGACGCCAATCTTCATGCGAATCTGGTTGATGAAAATCACCAGCGTGTTGGACCGCTTGATATTGGCTGTCAGCTTGCGCAGCGCCTGCGACATCAGGCGAGCATGCAGACCCACGTGTGAGTCCCCCATGTCGCCTTCTATTTCGGCCTTGGGTGTCAGCGCAGCGACTGAGTCGACGACGACGACATCAACAGCCCCCGAGCGCACGAGCATATCGACAATTTCCAGTGCCTGGTCGCCGGTATCGGGTTGCGAAATCAGCAGATCCTCAACGTTTACACCGAGCTTTTCGGCATACGAAGGATCCAGTGCGTGCTCGGCATCAACGAATGCTGTGGTGCCGCCGTTCTTTTGCGCCTGCGCAATAGCCTGCAGAGTCAGTGTCGTTTTGCCTGACGATTCCGGCCCGTAGATTTCGACGATGCGCCCCTTTGGCAAACCGCCAATGCCGAGCGCGACGTCGAGTGTCAGCGAGCCGGTCGAGACGATTTCGACATCGCGGTTGATGTCGGAGTCGCCCATGCGCATGACCGCTCCCTTGCCAAACTGCTTTTCAATTTGGCCCAGCGCCGCGTTGAGCGCCTTTTTTCTGTTGTCGTCCACGATATGCTCCAGCTCGTTACCACTTAGTGAGAAGCTGATAATTGTCTCACAAAGGTGGCACCAAGCACAGATCAAAAATCACCCTGCGAAAGCCGTTGCAGGCGGGATTCAGGCCGATTTTGAGCACTCGATCAAACCCTGAAGCGCAGCCAGCACGGTAGCGTGGCGAACCGCGGCGCGATCGCCCTCGAGTTGCAGGCGTTTCACGCTGGTTTCGATGTGCCTGCCAGCGATCCCCAGATAGACCGTCCCGACCGGTTTCGCAGCGCTGCCTCCGCCGGGACCGGCCACCCCGCTAACCGCCACCGCGAAGTCCGCGACAGAGTGAGTCAGCGCGCCAAGCGCCATTTCGGCGACCACCTCGGCACTCACAGCACCATGGGCCGCGAGCGTTTGCCCGGCGACGCCCAGCATCTGCTGCTTGGCGTCGTTGCTGTAGGTGACAAATCCGCGATCAAACCAGGCGGAGCTGCCGGCGATATCCGTCATTGCCGCAGCGATCATGCCGCCGGTGCAGGACTCCGCCGTCGCCAGGCTGTAACCACGCTCGATGCAGCTGGACGCCAGCAATTCCAGCAGTTCAGGCTGCGCTTGGGGGTTGGTCATGGGAGCAATTCTTCCGAAAATATCGAGTTCAAGTGCCTGCATCGAGCGGCGGCGCTTAGTTACAATAGCAAACATGAGTACAGCGACAAAAAAACCACCGACGCCGATGATGCAGCAGTACCTCGGCATAAAATCAGAGTACCCGGATACGCTGGTTTTTTATCGCATGGGTGACTTCTACGAATTGTTCTACGAAGACGCCAAAAAAGCAGCACAACTGCTCTCCATCACACTGACTGCACGCGGTCAGTCCAGCGGCGAGCCGATCCCGATGGCAGGCGTACCCTATCACTCGATCGAGAACTATCTGTCGAGACTGGTCGGCATGGGAGAGTCGGCAGCTATTTGCGAGCAAACCGGTGATCCGGCCACCTCGAAAGGCCCGGTGGAGCGAAAGATCGTTCGCGTGCTGACTCCGGGCACGGTCACCGATGAGGCACTGGTCGCAGAGCGCGCTTCATGCGTGCTGTGTGCGGTGACGATCAGCGGCAGCGGTGCCGGCATCGCCAGCATCGATCTGGCGGAAGGTGCATTCCGCGTATCACAGCTGGAAGACCTGGCAACGCTGGATGCAGAACTGGCGCGGCTGAACCCGGCAGAGCTGCTGGTGAGCGAGGACTCGCCAAACGCGAACCGCTTTGACACTCACGTGACCCGCAAGGTACCCGACTGGCATTTCGATCCGGCCAGCGCCGAAGAGCAGCTTTGCAAGTTATTTGGCAGTCGCGATTTGCGTGGTTTCGGCTGCGAGGGCCTGTCGCTGGCAATTGGCGCCGCCGGTTGCGCCCTGCACTATATCCGCGAAACCCACCGCGGCAGCGATCCACACATCACCGGCATAACCACCGAGTCACCGCGCGACGCGCTCACTCTCGACGCCACTACCCGACGCAACCTTGAAATCGACATCAGCAGCGGCGATCAGCCGCATCTGACCCTGCGGGCCATTATCGACAAGACCCACACCAGCATGGGCAGCCGCCTGATCGGACGCTGGCTCAATCGCCCGCTTCGCGACCAGACCATTCTGGAGGCAAGGCTCGACGCACAAATGGCCTTGCAGGAAGCCGATTGTATTGACGCGATGGGCGACACCCTGCGCGGCATCGCCGACATGGAACGCATTCTCACACGCATCTCGATTGGCAGTGCGCGGCCACGCGACCTTCAAAGCCTGCGCGAGAGTTTGCAGCAACTGCCGGCGTTGCAGGCTCTGTTGCAGGATCAGACTCAGGCAACAATTGCCAATCTCGCCGACGCACTGCAGGGATTCGAGCCCGACTGCCAGTTACTGCAAGCCGCCATCGTAGATAACGCGCCGGCACTGACTCGCGATGGCGGCATGATCCGCGAGGGTTTCGATCAACAGCTCGATGAATTGCGCGAACTCAGCCAGAACGCCGATGGTTTCCTCGAACAACTGGAGCGCGACGAACGCGAACGCACCGGCAACAACAATCTCAAGGTGGGCTACAACCGGGTTCACGGCTATTACATCGAACTGACCAAAGCATCCAACAGCACGATTCCGGCAAACTACATCAGACGCCAGACGCTAAAATCGGCAGAGCGCTACATCACCGATGAACTCAAGCAATTCGAGGACAAAGTCCTGTCAGCTCGAGAGCGCGCACTGGCGCGTGAAAAATCGCTCTACGAGCAACTGCTTCGCGATCTGAATGGCAATCTGCCCGCACTAAAGCAGTGCGCCGGTGCGATCGCCGAACTGGACGTGCTGCGAAATTTTGCCGAGCGCGCACAGACCCTGCAGTGGACGCGGCCGCAATTTACCCGTGAGCGCCTGCTCCGTTATGATGGCGGTCGGCACCCGGTGATCGAGGGCACGTTGAATGGCAAATTCGTGCCCAACGATCTGCATCTCGATAGCAATCGGCATATGTTGTTGATCACCGGGCCAAACATGGGCGGCAAATCCACCTATATGCGCCAGACCGCACTGATCGTTTTGCTAGCCCACGTCGGCAGCCAGGT
This sequence comes from uncultured Granulosicoccaceae bacterium, assembly GCA_937920585.1. GTDB lineage: Bacteria > Pseudomonadota > Gammaproteobacteria > Granulosicoccales > Granulosicoccaceae > CAKZSB01. The sequence goes on from CAKZSB010000192.1 coordinate 12,953, forward strand.
ACCGGCAAGCGATGCGCAGATTGGCCCGATCGATCGAATTTTTACCCGTATCGGTGCGTCGGACGACCTCGCCAGTGGCCGCTCTACCTTCATGGTCGAAATGACCGAAGCGGCTGATATCTTGCACAATGCTACTGCAGAGAGCCTGGTCTTGATGGACGAGATTGGCCGTGGCACCAGCACCTTCGACGGACTCGCGCTGGCCTGGGCTTGCGCGGAGTCGCTGGCACAGAAAAACCGTGCCTATTCGCTGTTTGCCACCCATTACTTCGAACTCACGCAATTGGCTGATCAACACCAGAGCATTGCCAACGTTCATCTGGATGCAGTCGAGCACAACAGCGAGATCATTTTCATGCACAACGTCAAGGCCGGTGCCGCCAATCGCAGCTACGGTCTGCAAGTCGCCCGGCTCGCGGGTATGCCTGCGGAGCTACTCAAACGCGCCCAGAACCACCTGGATGAACTGGAAGCCGGGCAATCTCCACAACCCCAGCAGCAATCGGCCGTGCAAATGAGCCTGTTCGATCCGCTGCCCAACCCACTGGCCGAATATATGGAAACGATCGACCCGGACAACACCACGCCACGCGAGGCACTCGAGCACCTCTATCAACTGGCACAAATCGCATCGCCACAATGACGATAACGGGTCGGCGTGATAGGGTACCGGGATGACAAGATTCAATAACATAGGGCTGATCGCAAAGACAGGCGACGACAGCGTCGCCCCGACGCTGATGGAGGTCTATCTGCTGTTGCTGGATCTGGGCGTTCGCGTCCTGGCAGACAGCAGTACAGCAGGTATGCTCGGCGATGTTCCCACCGTCGATCTGGCCACCATCGGGCACGATTGCGACCTCGCGATTGTCATCGGCGGCGACGGGACCCTGTTGCATGCGGCGCGTGAACTGGTCAACCACGACGTGCCACTGGTGGGCGTCAACCGCGGGCGCCTGGGTTTTCTGGTCGATGTATCGCCGGAGGGGAAACTCTACAAACTGAACGAGATAATCGGTGGCGAGTTCATCGAAGAGCATCGGCTGCTGCTCGACTGCAAGCTGTTTCGCGACGACCAGTGTATTCACCGCTCACTGGCGTTCAACGATATGGTCGCGCGCACCAAGAACGTGCTGCAGATCCTTGAATTTGAAATATCGATCAACAACAGCTTCGTGCTCACCCAGCGTGCTGACGGAATCATCGTCGCATCGCCATCGGGGTCAACCGCCTATGCGCTGTCCAGCGGCGGGCCGATTGTGAACCCCAATCTCAACGCGATTGTCTTGCAACCGGTCTGCCCCCACACGCTCAGCAGTCGCCCGCTGGTCGTCACCGCGGAGTCCGTTGTGCGCGTGCACATTACTGATCGCAAGCCGGTTCGGGCGCAGATGGTCTGCGACGGACAGGTATACACCGATCTGCACAACGGCGACGTGATGCAGGTGGAAAAGCACGATCGAACCATCCGTCTGCTGCACCCGGCCGACTACGACTATCACCATATATTGCGCGAAAAACTCAACTGGGGCTGACTGTTCGCGATGCTCAACTGTTTGCAAGTCAAGGATTTCGCCATCATTACCAGCAGCTCTCTGGATCTGCTGGCGGGCATGACCACCCTAACCGGCGAAACCGGCGCCGGAAAATCAATTTTGCTCGGCGCACTCGGCCTGGTGCTGGGCGATAGAGCAACGCCCAGAGCCGTCCGCGAAGGCGCAGACCGGGCCGAAATTACCGCCGTGTTTGATATCGACCCGCAGTCGGATGCGGCACTCTGGCTCGCCGACCACAGCCTCGATCAGGATGACGAATGCATTCTGCGACGCGTTGTCACCCGCGATGGCAAATCGCGAGCGTTCATCAACGGCAGCGCCGTCACGGTGCGCAACATTCGCGAAGTGGGGCAACTGCTGGTTAACATTCACGGCCAGCACGATCACCAGCTTATCACCCACCCCGAAACACAACTGCAGATACTGGACGATTTCGGCAAATGCGCAAACCAGCAAAAAGCCGTGCGCGAGCGCTTCGACAGCTGGCATCGCCATAACCAGGAACTCGAATCCTTCCAGGCCCGCATCCAGACCCGTGCAGACCGCCTCGACAGCCTCAAGTTTCAACTGCAGGAATTCGCCAGTCTGCCCATCGAATCAATCGACTTTGAACAGATCGATGCCGAGCATCGCCGCCTGGCCAACGCCAGTGAACTGCGCGAAATGGCAACCCGGCTAACAGCCATATTGCAGGACGACGAAACCAGTGCACTGGGGTTGCTGGCCAGCGCCGAGGGGATCGCGCAGGAGCTAGCCCACGCCGACAAAGGCTGCGCGGAACTGGGCGAATTGTTGTCAGGTGGTCGTATTCAGCTCGAAGAGGCGAGCGACTGGATTCGCCAGTACACTCACAACATCGAGCCCGACCCTGAGCGCCTGCAGCAACTCGACGAGGTGCTCTCGCAAGCGCACAAACTGAGCAAGAAACACCGCGTCGATCCGAGCGGCCTTAAAGAACTGCAGGCCGGCCTCAGCGCCGAGTACGACCAATTGCAAGGCATGGACGGGTCACTGGAGTCATTGCAGCAGGCCTGTGACGGAGCATTGAAAAACTATCGTGACGTGGCCGCCAAACTGACCGCCAAACGTCGCAAGGCGGCGACCACACTCGCTGGCCATCTGACACGATCGATGCAGTCACTGGGCATGAAAAATGGCAAATTTGAAATTGCCCTGAGTCCCGGCCGGTCCGACAAACCCTCGATTCATGGCAACGACGCAGTGGTATTCAAAGTCAGCGCCAATCCCGGCGCGCCTCCACTTCCCATGAGTGACGTCGCGTCGGGTGGTGAACTGTCTCGATTGAGCCTGGCGGTACAGCTCATCCGTTCCGAACGCAATCGCGTCCCCACGCTCATTTTCGACGAAGTCGATACCGGCGTGGGCGGCGGCGTCGCCGAGACCGTTGGCAAACAGCTGCGCCAGCTGGGCAGCCGGTGCCAGGTGCTTTGTGTCACCCACTTGCCCCAGGTCGCAGCGCAGGGCCACCATCACATCAAAGTGACAAAACATGCGAGTGATAAAAAAACCCTGGCGGAATCACATGTACTTTCCGAGGCGGAATCACTCGAAGAAATTGCCCGCATGCTCGGCGGTGTAAAGATTACCAAACGTACGCGCGAGCACGCCCGAGAGATGCTGGCCGATGCCGCTCTGGCTGATGCCGGCGACTGATCTGACGATTACGTATTCGAAATCCGTCGGGCGCGCAATTGCCAGGGTTTACAGAATTGTACGAGAATCCCGCAATTGACCGTGGAACCTACTTTGACCCCTCGCAAACCTTCGCTGCTCGCCCTGTTGCCCCTGCTTCTCGCCACAACCATCGCGGGCTGCGGCTCCTGGTGGCTGCCGCGACCGCACAAGATCGACATCCAGCAAGGTAATTTGCTCGATGTATCAGCCGTAGAGCAAATTGAAGAAGGGATGAGCAAAGCCCAGGTACAGGACAAACTCGGCAACCCCTTGCTGCAGCAAACTTTTCGCCCCGATCGATGGGATTATGTGTACAGCCTGAATCGCTCGGGCGAGAAACCCGTTGGCGAGCGGCTCACGCTCTACTTCGATGAAGGCAGGGTGACCAAAATCGAGCGCAACGACATCGGTGGAAAACGTTAACCTTTCTGGCGAACCGCCCGTTTTCGCCGCGCTTGTTTAGGATCCACGATCAGCTCGCGATAAATCTCCAGCCGATCACCATCACGCAGCTGGTCTTCAGGTGCCACACGCTCACCGAACACACCGATGGGACTGGCTGCTGAAACCCCGTCAAATGATTCGACAAACCCGCTGGCCTGCAATGCCTGGGCCGCGCTCGCGCCATCAACCAGCTCTACCAAGCGGCTGTATTGCTGATCGGGCAGCGCGTAGACAACTTCAACTTTCACGATACTGTTCGTGCGCACGCGTGACGAAGGCATCCACCAGGCGGCTGCAAATTTCATTGAAAACCGGGCCGAGTGCCTTTTGCAGTATCAACCCCGAGAAATTGAAATCGATGTTAAAACTCACTCGGCAGCCGTCGTCGCCTATCTCACTGAATTCCCACTTGCCATCGAGACTTCGAAACGGCCCGTCGACCAACGCCATCGAGATCTGTTTCGCATCCTGCAACGAATTGCGGGTGGTAAATTGCTGCCGCACCGGCCCTTTACGTATGTTCACTTGCGCAATCTTGTAGTCTGCACCCGACTCGACCACCGACGCCCCCGAGCACCAGGGCAGGAACTGCGGGTAGGCCGCGACGTCGTTTACCAGATCATACATCTGCCTGGCGCTGAACGGCACCAGCGCGGAACGGTTAATGGTTGGCATCAGTACCTATTGCACACTTGACGATATACACTGTAAGAATATGGGTAAAACGAAGAAAAAGAAAAGCGCTGGCGACGGCGGCGGTCGCATCGCGGCAAACAAACGCGCACGCTACGACTATGCCGTCGAGCAGACCTACGAAGCCGGACTGGTGATGCTGGGCTGGGAGATCAAGAGTATCCGTGCCGGACGCGTGCAGCTATCGGAGAGCTACGTCATCATCCACCGCGGCGAGGCCTGGCTTCATGGCTGCCATATTACGCCACTCTCCTCTGCCTCAACGCATGTCGTGGCAGAGCCTGTGCGGCGGCGCAAGTTACTGCTGCACCGCGACGAACTAAGCAAACTAATCGGCTCGGTCGAGCGCAAGGGCTACACCATCGTGCCGCTCGCGCTGTACTGGAAGCGCGCCAGGGTAAAACTCGAGATCGGCCTTGCCAAAGGTAAAAAGACTCATGACAAACGGGCGACTGAAAAATCCCGCGACTGGGCGCGTGAGAAAGAGCGCCTGATGAAGCACGGCTAGCGCCGCGATCTAATGCTGATCGAGCTGAAGATTGCTCCAGACACAACCCGACTCGCCCTTCTCCGCCAACCGGGCTAACCAGGCACCGTGCGCCTGAATCTCCTCGAGTGTCGCGGTGACCACTGGTAAATCTTCGTGAGTAACCAGGTTGACAGCCTGCGCCGCCGCGCTGTTATCGGCTTCGCTATCGAGAGCTGACTCCAGCAGCAGTGCGGACTGGCCGCCAGTCATCAGCAAATAGACATCGGCCAGAATTTCCGCATCCAGCAGCGCGCCGTGTAGCTTTCGCCGCGTGTTGTCGACACTCAAGCGGCGGCAGAGTGCGTCGAGACTATTGCGCTGACCGGGAAACTTTTTGCGCGCCACCGCCAGTGAATCTGTCACCAGCTCGCAACTGAGATCGGTGCGCGTATTGGCTTTGCACAGGCGCAGCTCGTGATCGATGAAGGCAACGTCAAACGCGGCGTTGTGAATGATCAGCTCGGCACCTTCTATGAAGGCCAGAAACTCATCCACGATGTCGGCAAAGCGGGGCTTGTCAGCGAGAAATTCCGAGCTGATGCCGTGCACTTCCAGAGCACCGGCATCGATCGCTCGATCGGGCTGCAGATACTGATGGTAGTGTCGCCCGGTCAGCCGACGATCGATAATCTCGACGCCGCCAATTTCGATAATTCGATGGTCGAGCGCCACCTCAAGGCCGGTGGTCTCGGTGTCGAGAACGATTTGACGCATTTGTTGCTGAACCTGCTTACGCCGACGGCAAGGCGATCATCGTTGGGGTTTTTCGTCGCGAGCGCGATTGGCTACAGCTCCGCGCTGCGCAAACGCACCGGTGATCAGGCGGCCCCTGCCAGCTCGCCATTGCGGGCGCACTCGAGTGAGTGTGGTACTGACTTTACGGGCATGGATCAGGTAGATTCCACCAACAAAGCCGGCCACAGGCTGCGCGCGCTCAAGATGCCGCGCGCCTTTGAGGATTCGGCGACGCGCCACTGGCGGACGGAGAAAGACCGTCTCGACCTTGATAGTCCGAAAGCCAAGTACAGATAGCCAGTCGGTCAGGCGAGAGCGGCTGTAGGTTCTTCCGCACCAGGGCACACTGTTACGCAAGCCGCCGACGGCGCGCGCGACCCCGAACATGCTGTAGGGGTTTATGCCCAGTATCAACAGATGGCCGTCTGCAGTGAGCACTCTGTCGGCCTCGCGAAGGGCGCCGTGCGGGTTCTCGCAGAATTCCAGCGAGTGGGGATAGAAAACCAGATTGACGCAGTTGCTGCTGATGGGCAGGTGCTCGAGTTCGCCGGATATCTGGACGTTGTCGACGTCGGACTCGCTGTCGACGACAACCCGGCGATACAAGCCTGCGCTGGCGAGCAAATTCTTGTCCGGACTGATCTGGCCGACCTGCAGCCCCTGATATCCGAATATATCTGGCAGGATATCCTGAAGCTTGGTCTCTACGGTGTCGAGCACTGCCGAACCGAGCGGACCGGCATACCAGTCACGCAGTTGAGGCTGCGCCGCTGCCCAGTCTGGTGTCTTTTTCCTGAAATCTCCCATTTACTGAATATACTCCATAAGCGAATCTGTTTCCTGTCAATTTATCAGCACCCGTTTCACAGCGCCGACAGCAAACAATTCGCGGAAATAATTTGTCTTTGTAAACCCTGGCGAACAATGTCTAAACCACTGCTCTCATTGCCAATCCGGTCGCTGTTTCTTTGGCTCGCGACCAGTGTACTGGCGACCAACAGCGCCGCGAACTCAACGGATTTTCGCAAGCCAGCGAACCACGCAGCGATAGACGCCTCAGGGGCTCCCCCCCCACTAGCACTGATTGCAGATGATCTTCTGACCCGGATAGGCAGCGACAACAGCCTGCCTGCAACGGATAACCCCCGGGTGCAGCGGCAAGTGGAGTTTTTTCTGTCTGGCCCGCAGGCGCTGCGGGCAACACTGCGGCGCGCGCGGCCATATCTATTTAATATTGTGACTGAACTTGAACAGGCAAGCCTGCCGACAGGCCTTGCTTTGCTGCCGGCGATCGAAAGTGCCTTCGATCCAAAAGCAGTCAGCCCGATGCATGCCGCCGGACTTTGGCAATTTATACCCGCCACCGGTGATCGCTATGGCCTTACGCTGAACCGGCAGTACGATGGTCGGTTCAGTCCGGCCGACTCCACCATGGCCGCCGTGCGCTTTCTGACCGCACTCGGAGAACACTACGAGGGTGACTGGCTACTCGCGCTCGCCGCCTACAACACCGGGCCCGGCAACGTCGACCGCGCCATCGCCCGGGCAAAGCGTGAGGCGCTGCCCGTCAATTACTGGGACTTATCCCTGCCCCGCGAAACGATGGATTACGTTCCTCGCCTGCTCGCGCTGCTGCGGATCGTGGCGCAACCTCAACGCTACAACATCGAGTTACCTTTTATTGCCAATGAGCCGCACTTGCTTGCCATCGATATGCAACAGCGGTTTTCACTATCGAACATTGCCGAATTTACCGATCTCTCCATCGCCGAATTGCGCCGCCACAACCCGGCACTGAAAGCCGATGCATCGCCGGAACAGGGCCCGCATACGCTGCAACTTCCAGCGGCACTTGCCCGGTCGATCAACGATACCAGGCGGCGGGAGCCCGATCGGGTCTGGCACAACGTACCCGCTGTCCATGTGGTGGTCAGTGGCGATTCACTGAGCGAGTTAGCCCGAACTTACGAGACTTCGGTTGATCGACTGCAGGCACTCAACAACCTGCCCGATACCCGAATCGGAATTGGCAAGAAACTAACCGTGGGCGTATCGCAGGCGCCCGATCGCCCGCTAGATGAAACCAGTCAAATCAGCTGCCATGGCGTCGCTAAAAATTTGAACTACCAGTACGGCACCCATACGGTGCGCTCCGGCGACAGTATCTGGAGCATCGCTCGCACACTCGGCACACAATCGGGAAAACTGCGAAGCTGGAATGACATGGGCGGCGAAAAACGCGTGCTGTCGATCGGCGAACAGATGCACCACGCGTCACTGAAGCCGAAGAAGGAGCGCGATAACATTATTCGCTACCGGGCGCGCGCAAACGACAGCCTGACCGCAATCGCCGAAAAATTCGGCATAACCACACTCGATTTGAGGCGCTGCAATTCATCGCTTCAATCGGACCCGCGAGTCGCCCCAGGTCAATTAGTGCTGATCCCCGTGAGACCTTCCTGAATCGCCATAATTCCGACACCGGTTAGCTTGTAACATCTGTGCAACGAAAAAACCGCAGCAGATTTGACAAGTATGGCTCAGCTGATCATTACCAGCGACAGTGGCGAAACCAGTCAACACCTCATCACTGAAGAAACGGTCACCATTGGCCGAAGAAAAGACAACTCTCTGTGCTTGTCGCACCTGTCGATCAGTGGCCACCACGCCACAATCAGAACAGCAAATGGCTGCCTCATAATCGAGGATCTCGGCAGTACCAACGGCACGCTGGTCAATGGCCACCCGATTGAAAGCCATGTACTGACTCATCGCGACCAGATAACACTCGGCATGTTTGAACTCCAGTACACCGAGCCTGCCGTGGAGCCATTGGCCCCTGCACACCAGGCAGCGTCTGCACCTGTCTCGGCTGAGTTAATCCAGTCACCGGAAAATCCCGCCAGCCATCGCATCGATCCGGATCTTGGCGCAGCACTCGATGACGGAGCGACGCATACCCGAATGCCAATCGCGCCAGCGTTCGCAGACCAGTCCGAAGAGCACATTGAACTGGAGGCCGATACGCGGGCAATCGTGTCCGAAATTGCAGCGCTGCGGGTAGAGAGCGGACCTAAATCGGGTGACGTCTATGTGCTGGAAAAAAATGTCACTACACTGGGCAAACGTGGCGATCAGGCCGGCGCTATCGCGCGCAAAGACAGTGGCTACTATTTTGTGCCGCTATGCCTTGACGCTGGCAATGGCCGGATAAAGATCAATGGCACAGGGCTCACACCGAAATCGGAGATAAAACTCGCCACCGGTGACAACCTTGAACTCGCCGGCGCAAAACTGGAATTCATCTATCCGTTTTACGATGCGGGCTGATTCGACCACTCGCGAAGTAAAGCTTCAGGCAAACACGCCTGTCGACAGGTAGCGATCGCCGCGATCACAGACGATCGCGACTATCAAACTATTCTCTACTTCCTGCGCGAGCCCGAGCGCGGCATAGACCGCTCCACCTGACGACACTCCGCAAAATATCCCTTCTGTCGTTGCCATCCGCCGGGAGGTATTTTCAGCATTTTCCTGCGAGACATCGATAATTCTGTCAACCCGCGATGGCTCGTATATTTTCGGCAGGTAGGCTTCGGGCCAACGCCGGATGCCTGGAATATTGGAGTTCTCGGTCGGCTGACAGCCAACGATCCGGATATCAGGGTTGCGCTCTTTCAAATAACGCGATACTCCCATTATGGTGCCGGTAGTCCCCATCGACGAGACGAAATGAGTCACCTGCCCACCCGTTTGCTGCCAGATTTCCGGGCCTGTTGAATGGTAGTGCGCCGCCGGATTGTCCGGATTGGCAAACTGATCCAGTACCACGCCTTGACCGTCGTTTGCCATTTGCTGAGCCAGATCCCGAGCGTACTCCATACCCTGGTCCTGCGTTACCGAGATAAGCTCGGCACCGTAGACGCTCATCGTCAGGCGCCGCTCCTCACTCATGTTGTCGGGCATGATCAACTTCATGCGATAGCCGCGCACCGCTGCCGCCATGGCAAGCGCGATACCGGTGTTGCCACTGGTCGCCTCGATCAGTGTATCGCCGGGCGAAATATCACCCCGCTCTTCAGCCGCACGAATCATATTCACGGCCGGCCTGTCTTTGACCGAGCCGGCAGGATTATCGCCTTCAAGCTTCACGGCGATACGGTTGCCGTTTGCACCATCAAAAATTCTTTGCAGCTGACACAGCCGGGTTGCGCCAATTTGATCTGCCAGCGCTTTGATTGGCGGGTGCGAATTTTCAGTCATAGTCGTTCCGTGGACGATTGTCCGGTTTGAACGTGATTTGTATAGGCGATACATCAACCTTCAAGGTGATGCGCACACCAGTGCTCGAGTGTGTCAAACAACTCGGGCGCAAGTCCCGGGCTCTCAAACGGGTCTGTTAGATGCAGATCATCCATGCGCCTCATCCAGGTGAACTGTCGCTTGGCCAGCTGCCGTGTAGCCGCCACCGCCTGATCGCGCATGTCGTCGCGGCTGCCTTCGCCGGCGAGCCAGCGCCACATTTGCCGGTAGCCTACACATCGCATGGACGCCTGCTCCGGGTCGTTGCGTTCATCCGCCATCAAGCGGGCCACTTCGGCTTCGAACCCAGCCGCCAGCATTTGATCAAAACGTTGTTCGATCAGCTGATGCAGTTGCGCGCGATCATTCGGATAGAGACCCAGTCGCAAAAAGTCGTAGTCCTCCGGCTGCCCACGGCCACGCTGGCGCACAAGCTCAGTGAGCGTGCTGCCGCTGAGCGCATGCACTTCAAGCGCACGCGTCAGACGCTGCGGATCATTCGGGTGAATTCTCCGGGCAGACTGCGGATCAATTGCCCGCAATTTGTCGTGCAACGCTTCCCAGCCAAACTCGGCTGCAGCCTTCTCGATATCGGCCCTCACGGCCGGGCTGGCCTCGGGCAGATCAGTCAGACCATGCCAGAGGCTGTGAAAATAGAGCATCGTGCCACCCACCAGCAAGGGTATTTTCCGCCCTTCGCTAATGCGCAGAATTTCCCGCCTGGCATCGATCAGAAAGCGCGAAACAGAATAGCTCTGCCAGGGATCGACGAGATCAATCAGCGCATGTGGCGCAACCTTCAGTACCGCCGAGTCCGGCTTGGCGGTACCGATATCCATGCCGCGATAGACAAGCGCCGAGTCGACGCTGACGATCTCCATCGGAAATCGTTGCAGCAGCTCAAGTGCCAGCGCGGTTTTGCCTGCCGCGGTTGGCCCCAGCACACAAACGACCGGTAGCGTTTTTTCAGGCAAACGGGCGCTACCACGATCCACCTACCGCCCTCGCATGAACATTGAGTCCATCTCTTTCATGCTGAGCTCCACCCATGTCGGGCGACCGTGATTGCACTGATCAGTGTTGGGCGTACGCTCCATATCGCGCAGCAGCGCATTCATTTCCATCACAGTCAACTGGCGATTAGCTCGCACCGAGCCGTGGCAGGCCATGGTCGACAACAGCTTGTTGGTCTCCTCTTCCACGCGGTAACTATATCCCGATTCGGCGATATCAGAGAGCACGTCTCTGAGCAATTTTTCAGCATCGCAGCGCTGTAACTCAACCGGCACACTGCGAACAACCAGCACGTCAAGGCCTCGCCGGTCGGTCTGCATGCCGACCTGTTCAAAGAGCTCCATATTTTGTTCAGCGAGCGCGGCCTCCTGTTCACTGACATGCACGGTAACCGGCAACAGCAAAGGTTGGGACCTCACTGCACCGCTCGAGTGCTGCCCCTTCAGGCGTTCGTAGGTCACGCGCTCATGGGCTGCATGCGCATCGACCATGATCAGACCCGACTGACTTTGCGCCAGTATAAATGCGCCATGCACATGGGCCAGAGCGTAACCCAGCGGCGGCACCTGCTCGTCGTCAACGGCTACGGCGCCAGCTGAGCCGGGCGGTGCACCCGCGGGGCGCGCGCCAGCAGACGGTGCCGGTCCGCTGCGAACAAACTCGGCGTAGCGAGTCTGCCCTTCGCGCGCATTCAGCGACATGTTCGATTGCTGAGGCTGATAGGGCGCGCGGCTGTTCGATCCGCCACTGCCCCTGGCCGGGGCTGCTGAAACAGATTCCACGGGGTCTTGCGGGGCCGGCGCCTGCTCCACCCCAGTGGCGCCAACCGCCAGCGCACTTTTCACGGTACTGGCGACAAAACCGTGCACACTCCTGCTGTCGCGAAATCGCACCTCCAGCTTACCCGGGTGAACATTGACATCGACATCGCCGGGTTCCATCGTCAGATATAACGCGTAGGCGGGATGTCGTGCGTGGTACATCAGGTCGGCATAAGCCAGTTTCACCGCGTGAGAAATCGTCCGGTCGCGAACAATTCTGTCGTTCACATAAAAATACTGTTGATCCGCCTGGCTACGCGAAAACACTGGTCTGGATATCCAGCCCTGCAGCGACAGCCCGGCCGCCTCGCGGGAGACGAACAACGCATTTTCCATAAACTCAGCGCCCAGCACACTCAGGACTCGCCGCTCCCCTGCCTCAACCCCCTGCCCGGCTGGCAGCGAGAAAACCTGTTTGCCATTGTGGCTGAGGGTGAATCCGATGTCCCATCTGGCCAGCGCGATCTTGCGCACTGCCGCGTCGATATGACCAAGCTCTGTCTTCTCGGCTTTCAGAAACTTTCGCCGTGCCGGCACGTTGAAAAAAATATCACGTACGCAGATTGTGGTACCCGCCGCACGCGATGCCGGTTTGAAGGATGTGTCGCCGGAAATGCTGTCTACGGTTATTTCCATGGCGTGTTGCTGATCGGCCGGCCGAGAGGTGACCGACACTCTCGCTACTGACGCTACACTCGACAGCGCCTCGCCGCGAAAGCCCATCGATCGCACCTGCTCCAGATCCTCCAGCGACTGAATCTTGCTGGTCGCGTGACGGGTCAACGCCAGCGGCAGTTCAGCCTCGGGAATACCGCAGCCGTTATCGCTAATCGTGATTTGCCGTATTCCGCCGCCGTGAATATCGACCGAAACTTCAGTCGCACCGGCGTCGATACAGTTTTCGAGAAGTTCCTTGACCACCGAAGCGGGACGGTCAATGACCTCGCCCGCAGCGATTTGATTGACCAGGTGATCCGGGAGTTGCTGAATCGGCATCGATGGCTCCATAAAAGAGCGCCAATTCTAGCAGGGTGTTGCCCGCAAGCAGGCAGCAGATACCGTTATCAGGGTAGTGACTCAGCCAGTGCGACGATTTTTCTGTGCGGCGAGTTTGGAGTCGGGCGGGGGGTTGAGGGTAAAGTAATCCGCCAGACCATCGGAGATCGCGCCAGCCAGCTTGCGCTGATGTCGACGCGAGCGCAGCTTGCGCTCCTCTCGCGGGTTCGATATGAAAGCGGTTTCAACCAGTAGCGAGGGCACATCCGGGGCGCGCAACACAGCAAAGTTAGCTTGCTCGACCTCGCTCTTGTGCAAAACATTCACTCGCCCCAGCCGGTCCAGAATCGCACTCCCGCACTCCATGCTCGACTCCAGCACAGCATTGCGCGCCAGATCGACCAGCACGCGCGAGAGCGCCTCGTTCGAATCATCGACTGACACTTCGCCGAACAGTTTATCCACCTGATTTTCCGCCTGCGCGAGCAGTTCGGCTGTTCGCGAACTCGCGCCACTTCTCGACAACGCAAACACCGACGAACCCCTGGCGGTTTTCTTCGGGTAGGCATCGGCGTGAATCGAGACAAGAAAATCGGCACGGCTGGCGCGAGCGAGATGTACTCGCTCGGGCAACGCTATGTATTTGTCGGCGGTACGGGTCAGCACTGGCCGGAAACCCTTGCGGCGCAGCAGCTTGCGCTCGAGTTCAAAGGCAATATCCAGCGTGATATCTTTTTCGCGCGTCTTTCGATAACCCAGCGCGCCAGGATCACGGCCGCCGTGGCCCGCGTCGATCGCGATGACGATGTCACGCCGGTCGGCGGCATCTATCGTCTCGTCCGCTGACGGAGCAGTCATGGGCTTCATGCCAAGGTCGACGACTAACCGCACCTTGCTGCTGCCGCGAAACTCGTAAAGCTGCCCGGCCACATCACCCGGCTTTGCGTTGACGTCAAGCACAATACGCAAGTCACTTGCGTTGCGCTTGCCATAGCGCACTCGTCGCACCGTACCCCGCGCTTTCAATTCGTCGGAGAGCAACGTTGCGACGCGGCTATTGACCAGATCCAGCACGATGCGTTGCGGATTTTCCAGGGTGAAAATCTTGTAGCCCGCCGGCAACTCGTCGAGGTCGATGTGCATTTTCATGCGTTCGTCCTCGGCGGTAAAACGCACGCCGGTCACCCGGGTCTGGCTGGCTGCCAGAACCTCACGCGCACTGAGTCCCAGCCCGCCAAGGCAGGCCAGCCTGCTGGCCAGGAGCAGGAAGTTGCGGCGATGATCCGAGTGTGTTGCCAAAATAACTGTATCTTTTTAATTACGTCAAAACGTGCCTGGCGATCATCCAGTGTACTCAGGCATCGATATCGTTCGTAAGTTATTGTCGCACTCTGCCGGCTGCCACTTCAATCCAACAGTGACAGAGACAGGTTTTTCAAGTCACCGAGCAGTTTATTGGATAATCAGCCAAATGTTTCTAACCAGTCGGTAACCTCTGTGAGATCAGCAACTCGCGACCGCCATCCTGGTGATAAGAAAGCTTTACATTGAAGTGTGCAATCGACTGCAGAGACGGTGCGCGCTCCGGCCATTCGACCAGCAGTGTCGCACAGGATTCGAGTAAATCACGAAAACCGATAAATTCGAGTTCTTCGGGGTCCGTGAGTCGATAGAGATCGAGATGCGCCACTTCTCCGTGGATAGTCTGGTAGCGCTCTATCAGCGTGTAGGTGGGGCTTTTCACAGCGCCGGTATGTCCGAACCGACGCACCGCCCCGCGAGAAAAAGTGGTTTTGCCTGCCCCCAGATCCCCGCTAAGCAGCACTACCCTGGCGGCAGTAGCCGCCTGTTCAATCAATCGTGCAGCAAAATCGGCACCCGCGGCCTGTGTGTCGGCGTCGGTATCGAGTATTCGCCGAACGATCATTGTGTGCTCTCTGGGTCTTGCCGACAGTTCGCCGGCGCTCGGTTGGCGGCTTCGCTAGCGCATCGTCGGCATCAACACCGAATTCGCCAGCTGACCGGAAAGTTTAACCCCGATATTACCAGCGATCTGGTTTAGCAATCCTTCCTGCGGCGTAAAATTCACAAGCTTCTCAGCCTTGAATACCTCGCGAGCGACAGTCATCTCGCTACCGATGGCATCCACCAGACCATTCTCTACCGCCTGCTCGCCCGTCCATATCAATCCGCTGAAAATTTCGCTGTCTGCACCGAGCTTATCACCGCGCCCCTCCTTCACGACCGACTTGAATTGCTGGTGGATTTCGCCGAGCAGTGATTCCATGTGCGCGACTTCGTCAGTCTTCAACGGCGAGAAGGGATCCAGGAAGGCCTTGTTCTCACCGGCGGTGATCAATCTTCGCTCGACGCCGAGTTTGTTCATCGTATCGACGAAACCGAATCCGCCAGTGCGCACGCCGATGGAACCGACGAGACTAGCCTTGTCGGCGTAAATCTTGTCCGCAGCGGCCGCGACATAATAGCCACCTGAAGCGCAAAGATCTTCAATCACGGCATAGAGCGGGATATCAGGATGAGCCTCACGCATCCGCTTCACTTCATCGAACACGCGCCCGGCCTGCACCGGGCTGCCACCGGGGCTGTTGATACGCAAAATCACACCGGCGGTGTTCTCATCGGCAAACGCCGCCTTGACGCCCGCCACGATGACATCGGCACTGGCCGGCTCACCAGCGGCAATGGGGCCGGCGACATCTACAATCGCAGTATGCTTTTGCACTTCGCCGAAATTGAAATCGAACAGGTTGTTGCGAAAAGCCAGCAACAGGGCCACCGCTACATAACCGAACCCGAGCAACTTGAAAAAGATGCCCCAGCGTCGAGCGCGGCGCTGCTCTTTGAGCGAGTCGAGCGCGAGTGTGGAGACGATGTCCCGCTCCCAGCCAGCGTCGTAAGCGTAATCGTCGTCAGCTTCAGCCCATCTATCGTTGTTGTTCATAGCGCCCGTTTGCTTGTTTCCGTTGCCCGCCGAATTTGCGGCCATAACTGGAAGGATCAAGCACGGATCAAAGCAACTGCTGTACCTCAACCGCGCAATGGAAGAACAATCTTTAGCGATTACTCGCCGCAATGTTATCCAGTGCTGATTTAAACGACGGTTGCTGCGATGCGCGATAAGCCCGCACATCACCGGTAAACGGATCGGGGAATGTCAGCTCACTGGCATGCAGAAACATGCGCTTGAATCCCAGGCTTGCCGCCGCCCTGTTGCAAGCCCAATTGCCGTAGCGACTATCACCCAGTACAGGCAGACCGCTGTGTGCGGCGTGCACGCGTATCTGGTGGGTGCGCCCGGTTTCAATCTGTATGCCCGCAAGCGAAAATGCAGCACCGGATTCAATCGGATAAAAATGCGAACGCGCCGATTTGCCAGTTGGGTCAACGCGAACCTGTACCGGCTCGATCGACTCGAATTTCTTCAGCGGTGCATCGACCTGCAGCCGTTCGGAGAGCGCACCGCACAAAATTGCCTGATAGTGCTTTTCGACCGCCCCGGACTTCAGTTGCTCCTGAAACGCGATAGCCGCCGGGCGATCCCGCGCCAGCACCAGCAGACCGCTGGTGTTGCGATCCAGCCTGTGTCCCAGACTGATATCGGTGCTGTCGTAAAGCGATTGCATTGCATCGATCACCCCGAAACTGATACCGCTGCCGCCGTGCACAGCGACGCCGGCCGGTTTGTCGATCACAATGTAGCGACTGTCCTCGGCGATGATCGTTTTGCGAATTTGTTCGACCAGGGCAGCGGGCGCGCCAGTCGAGGATCGGGCTTTTTCCGAAACGGGTGGAATTCTCACCACGTCCCCGGTCGCCAGACGATGGGATGGTTTGACCCTCCCCTTGTTCACACGGACCTGACCGGTGCGAAGAATCCGGTAAACCAGGGAGCGCGGCACACCGGCGAGTTGTGAGTGCAGGAAGTTGTCAACTCTCTGACCATCCTGATGCACAGTCACTTCCACCTGGCGGACCTGGCGAAAGTCTCGTTCGGGTTTCATCTGATTTGTAATCGGTAGATGTTTTGTTGGATCGCAATATGATGCTATATTAAAGAGGCTGGCGACGAGAAAATTCCTATCAAGCAGGGTCGTCGGCATCAGGACGTGCATCGGAATTCCATATTCTCCGCTCTACACTCCCGAACCAACCATTTTTCCAACCCCGCCGATCGATTGGCGGATGCCGATTCCGGACCACTGCCCGCGTCACATTCGCATGGCAGCGTAGGGCCGAGCACAGCATCCTCGATAGCTGCCCAGCTTGAACCGGCAGCACTTCTGGCGGGGTAGATTTGATCTACCAGACTTCTGTTCGGCACCATAACAATCACGGACAAATGCTGACAACAAACCTGAACCCGAAAGCAAAGGGAGTAATTCAGTTTCGGCGCTAACTGCGCCCCGGACAAAATATTTCAGCAGATCGCGATTGCGAGTGCCGTTCCACTACAGGACGAAAACTCGATGAAACGCATGCTTGTAAACGCAACTCAGCCAGAAGAACTGAGAGTTGCGATCGTTGACGGGCAAAAGCTCGACAACCTCGATATCGAACACAACACCAGAGAACAAAAAAAGTCCAATATTTATAAAGCCAAAATCACCCGCATCGAACCCAGCCTGGAAGCTGCTTTTGTCGACTATGGCGCCGACCGCCACGGATTTTTACCTTTCAAGGAGATCGCGCGGGAATATGTAGCCGAATCTGCTCGCAACGACGGCGCGCGCCCCAACATCAAGGAAGGGGTAAAAGAAGGCGACGAAATACTCGTTCAGATCGAGAAGGAAGAGCGCGGCACCAAAGGCGCAGCACTGACAACCTTCGCCAGCCTGGCCGGTCGATTCCTGGTTCTGATGCCTAACAACCCGCGCGCGGGTGGCGTCTCCCGACGCATCGAGGGCGATGAGCGCACCCACCTCAAGGAAGCGATGAATGAGCTTGTCATACCTGACGGTATGGGCATCATCATCCGCACAGCAGGTGTCGGCCGAAGCACCGAAGAGCTGCAGTGGGACCTCGACTATCAAGTTGAAATCTGGAAGGCGATCAAGTCTGCCGAGGGTGAAAACAGCGCCCCGGCGCTGATCTACCAGGAAAGCAATGTCATCGTTCGTGCGTTGCGAGATTACTTTCGCAACGACATCGGTGAAATCCTGATCGACGAGCCCGACGTCTTCAAGCAGGCGCATACCTTCATGAGCCAGTACATGCCGCAGAATCTGCGCAAACTGAAGCTCTACAGCGAAGACGTCCCACTATTCAATCGCTATCAGATCGAAGGCCAGATCGAATCTGCCTTTCAACGTGAAGTGCGACTGCCTTCGGGCGGCGCAATCGTCATCGATCACACCGAGGCACTCATCTCAATCGATATCAACTCTGCCCGGGCTACCAAAGGCAGCGATATCGAAGAGACCGCAACCAACACCAACCTCGAGGCCTGCGACGAGATCGGTCGCCAGCTGCGGCTGCGTGATCTGGGTGGCCTGGTCGTCATCGACTTCATCGACATGATGGCAAACAAGAACCAGCGACTGGTCGAAAACCGCCTGCGCGAGATGGTGAAGATCGATCGCGCCCGAGTGCAGATTGGCAGAATTTCGCGTTTTGGCCTGATGGAAATGTCGCGCCAGCGGCTGCGCCCGTCTCTTGGCGAAGGTATCGAAATGGTTTGTCCGCGCTGCAGCGGTAGCGGCACCATTCGCAATGTCGAATCGCTGGCCCTGCAGATGCTGCGCCTGCTCGAAGAAGAATCCATGAAGGAAAACACCGGCCGTGTGCTCATCCGCATGCCGGTATCGGTCGCCACCTACCTGCTGAACGAGAAGCGCGAGGCCATTCGCGAAATTGAAGAGCGCAACGACATCGCCAGCGCGCTGCTGGTACCCGATTCAACCCTCGACACGCCGCACTACGAGATCGAGCGTATAAAGGTCGGCGAAACAGGTCACGAAGCCAACAAGCTCACAAGCTTTCAGCTCGCCAATCGCCCCAAAGCCTACGTGCCGCCCGATGAAGAGGCCAGCCAGAATGTCAGCGAGGTGGCTGCGGTGCACAGCATCGTGCCGGCTTCCCCAATCCCGACACAGGCCGAACAGCCGCAAGAACCGGAGAAAGTCGAAACCGGCTTTTTCAGCAGAATCATCAGTGCCGTGTTTTCACCCAAAGGTGCCACTGTCGAGGCGACCAACGATCTGACCGATTCAAGCGATTCGGAACAGACCGAGCGCACCAATGCTCGCAACAACAATCGCAACGGCAACAACAATAACCGCCGCAGACCCAGACGCGATCGCGGCAATCAGGGCAAGCGTGGCAAGAGCGCCGAGGTAAGCGATACTGAAAGTCAGTCAGAAGATCGCAACAGCAAAGCTGGCGGCAACCAGAACAGTGGTAATCAACGCAAGCGCAACGACCAGAACCGCGATCAGCGCAACGGCAAAAATCAGAACGAGCGCGGACGAGGACGCAACCAGGCTGACAAGCAGACAGCCGATGCACAGAGCAAGCAGAGTTCACCGCCAAACGCGCCACGAAACGAGCGCAAGCCTAACGTTGCCGAACCGGCAGAGAGTGCCGAAGTCCCGGCCACAACCGATGGCCAGGCACAAACTGCGGAGCAGGGTCGTGGAGAGCAGCCACGCGAACGCACGGGTCGCAATCGCTATCCGCGCCGGGGACGTCGCAATAATCGCAACAATAGTGATGCGCGAAATGCAGACGGCGAATCCAGCCCACAGGAAAACGGAGTGCGCGACGACGACGGGCAAAGCCGTGCTCAGAACACCCCTAAGGTCGGTGACGAGCAGTCGAGCAACGCCAGTAGTCCACCAGTGGAAGCCAATAGCGGTGACTCATCGGCAAACGCTCAACAGCCAAGCTCCAGAAATGAGTCGAACAACCGCAATCGCCGACGCCGCTCTGGTCCCAAGGACGCCAACGAGGCTAAACACAGCGATACACCTGCCCCGCAGAATGCCGACGCACCCGCGCCGCAACCAGTAGCCACTGCCCGGCCGCCCGTTGAAAGTTCGGCACCAAGTGAAAAACCGGCAGAGCGACCAGCTGCCGCCAGCGCCCAGCCAGCAAATGTGCCAGCTAGCGCACCGGCAGCGCCAAAGCCGGCGCGCGAGCAAGCCGATTCCAGTGCGGGCAGCAAAAAAAGCGAGGGGTTTCAGGTCTCTCCTGTGCAGCCCAGCCAGCTAAAGAGTAGTGTCAGGTCGCTGGCCAGCAAGGATTCAACCCAGAGCAATACGCCAGCGGCACCAAGCGTCCGCCCGACTAACGGCGGCGGCGCGCCAGCGGCGAACAATACTGCCGATGCGCCGCCAAAAAGAGCGGACGGTCCATCCCTGCAACAAGTAGAGACGCGACCGCCGGCCAAATCGGCCAACACACCCGCCCCGGCGGCAACCGCCAAGCCAGACGGCAACAGCGGCAACAGCGGCGAAGTAACTAACCCGTAGCACCCTCACGGCGCGCCGCTTCAGGCGCGCCGTCCTGGCATTTTTTGTAAGCCCATACCCCGGGCCTTAACGCTGATACGCACACTCACCGAGCACATAGGCGGCTGCAGTACTGCGATCATCCCCGATCACCATCAGCGCAAATAGCTTTTCTGCAATCGATTCTGCGCGATCAAGTCGACGTTCCAGCAGCGGATTGTCGCCAGCATCGAGAACCGCAAAGTCTGCCTCCTTGCCGATTTGAAAGTTGCCAATCTGGTGATCCATGGCCAACGCCCTGGCACCTCCCAGCGTCATCTCGTAGAACAGCGACAACGGATCCACGCCGCCGCCACACAACTGGGTTACCTTATACGCCTGCTCGGCGGTAGTCAGCATACTGAAGCTCGTGCCACCACCGACATCCGTTGCCAGACTGGTCCGCACGCCCTGCTCTCTGGCCTGACGATAGTCGAGTAAACCACTGCCCAGGAACAAATTGGATGTGGGGCAAAATGCGATAGTTGAACCGGTTTCCCGCATTCTCCGACGATCCGTATCATCAAGATAAATGCAGTGTCCATACACCGCCCGTTCACCCAGCAGGCCAAAGTGATCATAGACATCCAGGTAGCTGCGCGCCCAGGGAAACAACTCGGTGACCCACGCCACCTCGGCACGGTTTTCCGCCACATGTGATTGCAGGAACAGTCCATCGTGGCTGTTGAACAATTCGCCGGCAAGACGCAACTGCTCATCGGTTGACGTCGGCGCAAAACGCGGTGTCACCGCGTACTCGAGGCGTTGCCTGCCATGCCACTTTTCAATCAGCTCAAGGCTTTGCTCGAAACCCTGCTCGGGCGAATCGCGAAGCGCCTGCGGACAGTTTCTGTCCATCATCACCTTGCCGGCAACGAGTCGCAGATTGCGAACGGCTGCTGCTGAAAACAGCGCTTCTGCCGAATGCTGGTGGACCGTCGCATAGACCAGTGCTGTCGTCGTGCCGTTTTTCAGCAGCTCGTCGAGAAAAATCTCTGCCGCCGCGTTGGCAAAATCCACCGAGGCAAATTCGAGCTCTGCGGGAAAGGTGTACTTTTCCAGCCACTCCAGCAACTGGGCACCATGGCTTGCGATCATTTCGCCTTGCGGAAAATGCAAGTGAGCGTCGATGAACCCCGGCACGATCAACTTGTCACCGCAATCAACAATCTCCGGCTGCGGTTCCGATCGTGGTGGCAGCAGATCTGCCGCCTCGCCGACACCGGCTACCCTGCCATCGCGCACCAGCAATGCACCGTTCTGCCAATACTGCAGAGCGCCATCGCCGGCTTGCCAGGGATCATCGACCAGATGGCAGACCGTGCCTAAAAAAACCTTGCTCGTGCTCATACTCTCTCTTATTGAACTGGCAGCTAAACCCGGTTTATGCCCGCTCGGCCAGTTGTGTCAAATGAATGGCAATTGCAAGCGCAATAGACTCTGGCCGCCGTGAACGAAGGATGCCAGGTGCAATGGGACAATGAATGATTGACGGATCCAGACCGCGTTGCAAAAGCCGCTTGCGAAAGCGTGCGCTTTTGGTATCCGATCCAATCAGCCCGACAAAGTGATAGTCACCGGATTGGAGCAACTGCAGACAAATCTGATAGTCAAGATCGTGACTATGTGTCATCACCAGCACGCTGGCGTGCGGCGGTATATCGGCAATTTCATCGAGCGGATCGTGGGTCAGCCGCTTCTCGATATCATCGGCTGCAGGCACTGAATCGCTACACAATTGGGTTGCCCTCTGGTCGATCCAAACGACACGATATCGCATCAACAACAACTGCTGCACCAGCGCACGGCCGACATGCCCGGCACCAAATAACCAAACCTCGGGTTGCCTTGCTCTGCAGGGATCGATCAGCCATTGCTGTTCGCCGATACTAATAACGGTGGGCTGATAACATTCACGAACTGCGGCCAGCATTGTCATTGACAAGCGCACGGCGCCCTCTTTCGCCCCCACTGCTATCGTATTTGCGACGCCTTTGTCATCCAGCTCGCGGCAAATCCAGCCATCATCTTTTAACAGTATCGCGTCGCGCGCAGCGGCAAGCCACGGCTCGTCAGGCGTCA
>CAKZSB010000193.1 GCA_937920585.1 uncultured Granulosicoccaceae bacterium
GCCATCGTGTTGTCCATTACACCCACGCTTTTGCTGGCACTCTACGCGCAGAAGTATCTGGTTGAAGGCCTGTCGCTCGGCGCGGTGAAAGGCTAGTGCTTTGACAAAATTAAACGTTGGGATACAGCGAGTGGATAAGAGGTCAGCGCAAGGCGCGCGATTGAGGAATAGTGGTTCTATTGTGAGTGAGCGCAACGCGCGATGGCTGCTTTTGGCGCTCGCCCGCAGGGGATGGCTTTTGCTGTGCCGCACTCCAGGTGTGATAACTGAACTGGACCCTAACCGGCACATCAAAGGCCATACTGTATGCCAATTTTTAGTGTTGTCAGCGCACTAATGTCGCCAGATCAATCACAAATTACCGCCGGCCTCAGCCTGCAGTCTATCGGCAAGCGCTACAAGGGCGATACCGTCCTCGACGATATCAATCTCACTGTGCCGCCGCGTGAAACACTGGTGCTGTTCGGGCCCTCGGGTGCGGGAAAAAGTGTACTGCTGCGATTGATCGCCGGCGTTATCGAACCCGACCAGGGCTCGATCAGTTTCAACGATCGGGATCTTGCCGGTGTAGATCCTGAAGAGCGCGGCGTCGGTATGGCGTTCCAGAACTTTGCACTGTTTCCGCACATGTCTGCGTTTCGCAATATCGCAAGCTCACTGGAGGTTCACGAGCCATCGAAATCAAAACTCGCGCAGTCAGTTGAGGCGATAGCAAAACTGCTTAAAATATCGCATGTGCTCGATCACTCGCCACGCGAGTTATCGAATGGCCAAAAACAACGCACAGCACTTGCACGCGCGCTGGTAGGCAATCCGTCGCTGTTGTTGCTCGACGACCCGTTGCGCAACGTCGATGCCAAATTGCGGTTTGAAATGCGCATCGAATTGCCTGCTCTGCTGGCACAGCAAGGCACCACCGTTATTTATGTTACACAGGACTACAAAGAGGCGATGGCGCTGGGCGATCAGATTGCGGTGATGGACGGTGGCAAAATCCAGCAAACCGGCACACCAGCACAGATCTATCAACAACCTGCCAGTGTTGATATTGCCCGGCAGTTCGGTGATCCCGCTATCAATCTGCTCGATGTCACTATACAACGCGACGACTATGGCCAGTACGTCAGTCTCTCCGGTACTCGTCTGCCCGTTGCAGATCACTACGGCGACATCAACGGCCGTGATTGCACACTGGGCTTGCGTGCAGAATCACTCAGCTTTACCGCTCCTGATTCGCCGCTTTCCATCCCCGTTGAAATAGAGGCCGTCACGCCGCTGAACGAGAAAATCGTCACCCTCGCGCTCACCTCCGGCAACCGGGAGATACTAACCTCGCGCCCGTCAGGCACTGCCGGGCCAGAGTCGGGCCACGCTGCCATCGCCATCGACACTCAGGCTATCCATTTGTTCGACAAACAGACCGGCGAGCGGATCAGCCCCGCCACTGCAAAAGCGGGTATTGCCGCATGAACAACGCTCGCCTGCAAATCAGCGCTGTCGACAAATTCTATGGCAGCGGACCCGCCGCCGTGCATGCCGTTCGCCAACTCGACATGCAGGTACAGGCCGGTGAGATTGTCGCACTGCTCGGCTCCTCGGGCTGCGGCAAAACCTCTACGCTGCGTATGATTGCGGGCTTCGAGCCAGTCTCCAGCGGATCTATCACGATCGACGGACGCGCCATTCACGAACTCGCACCGGTCAGGCGCAATGTGGCAATGGCTTTCGAAGGCTATTCACTGTATCCACCGTTAACGGTGCGCGAGAATATGGCCTTTGCGCTTAAGGCCGGTAATCTGGACAAAAAAACGATCGCCAGCCGGGTCGATGATATCGCCGAACTGCTCGATATTGGCGACATTCTCAATCGCTATCCGGTATCTATTTCCGGCGGCCAGCAACAGCGAGCAAGCCTCGGTCGCGCCCTGATCAGAGATGCCGATTTACATCTGCTCGACGAACCCATGGGCCAGCTGGAACCGCAGCTGCGAGCGGTGCTGCGAGGGCGCATCAAACACCTGATCAAGCAGCGAGGGCTCACAGCGATTCTGGTGACGCACGATCAAACCGAAGCCAACGCGCTGGCCGATCGAATCGCTGTTATGGAAGATGGCCAGTTACTGCAGTTCGATACGCCGCAGCACATAAAGGATCGGCCCGCCAATCTCTTTAGTGGCACCTTTATCGGCGAGCCACCGATGAACGTATTCGACGCCCGAGTGACCAGCCACGCCGACACAATTCGCTTTGACCTGGCAGACGGTGCGTCACTCGACTATCGACACGACAACTTCAGCGCACCAGTACTTAAGCGGCTGGTCGAAACACCATCACTCACACTCGGGGTGCGCCCCTACGCCATCAAACGTGACGCCGATGGCCCGATCGCGACGGCGGTCGCCAATCAGTGGCTCGGTGATCAAACCCACATATCCGCAAGTTTCGCAGGCGCCTCGCTGGTATTGGTCGAGCACGATCGCAGCCGCCTGGAGATCGGTGAGCAATTTGGAATTTCCATCGCCGCTGACGACCTGCACCTGTTTGATACCGATTCCGGCGACGCGATTGCCCACGGCGGAGTGCTCGCGCAATGAAAAAAGATCTGCTCATCGGCATCGATGCCGGTACTTCAGTGATCAAATCAGTCGCGT
>CAKZSB010000194.1 GCA_937920585.1 uncultured Granulosicoccaceae bacterium
TTGCGGCGCGTGTAGATACTTCGGTATTCCACAGGCGGAATATTTTCCGATCAGGACGTCAGGCCGCCGACAACGCTATAACTTGTGATGTAAGAGGTAAAAAAGAATAAGAGAGATCCTCAGAGCAAGTGGAGCAAAAAAATTGAAACACGGTATTCGAAAAAGCGGGCTGTTGTTGTGCCTGGCGACAATGCTGTTGACCCCGCACGCCCTGCTGGCGGATCAATTTCGTGCGACAGTGATCACTGGCCACGAAGAGGATATCCGCTGGGTACGCCACCTAAGTAACACATTCATTACCGCTGCCGACCGCGCACTGGAGGGCACCGGCCACAGCATTGAATGGATCAGTGGTTTTGGCGGGGAAATCGCACCGATCGGTGGCGCGCTGGAGGCGCTGGAAGAAGGGCGAGCACAACTGGGTATCGTCTCTGCGGTACATGAGCCGGACAAGCTGGCGGAACACAACGTCACCTGGTTTACGCCGTTCGTCTCCTCTGACCCGGCAACCACATCCGATCTGATTGACTCACTGCATCGCAACAACAGCAATATGCAGCTGGCATGGCAGGAGAATGGTGTCACCTATCTGGGTGGCGGATTCTCACTCGACGATCATCTGCTGATCACCACCTTTCCCGTTACTCACCTCGCCGACCTGAAAGGTCGCAAGATCGGCGCATCCGGTGCGGTGCTTGAGTGGCTCGGTGGAACCGGCGCCGCAGCGCTGACCGCTGAGATCGATACCTTCTACGAAGAGTTGACAGCGGGTGTGTATGAAGGGGTGATCGCCGCTGCCACAGAGGCCCTGCCAAATCTGTTGCATGAGCAGGCTTCCTACCTGACAAAGGTAGGCTTCGGCGCCCCCTGGCTGGGCGGCATTGCAGCAAACCAGCGCTGGTATGAAACTTTGCCTGTTGAGGTTCAGGCCGCACTGAAAATTGCCGCGGAAGCGCAGCGCGTTGCCTACCACGAAGACCTGACCCAGGAGGCGTCCCAGGCGATCGCAACCATGCAGGACAAGGGTGCTAATGTCACCACCCTGCCAGATGCCACGCGCGCCGAGTGGGTGGCCGGCATGCCCAACATTGCACTTGAATGGGCCAACCAACTCAATGATCGCGGCAAGCCGGGTAGCACCGTGTTACAGCTGTACATGAACACTGTCCGTGATGCCGGAACCCTGCCACTGCGACACTGGGATCGCGAGTAACTGCGCCGCAACCAAACTCACACATTTTGAACGTTCCAGTACACTGACGGCTGAAACCATTCGACAATCCACTCGCCGCACCAGGCGATCCACCCGGGACCAGAAAATCAGTTTCAGCGACCTATTGATCAGCGATGCGTTAAAAGACAATCTCAACGCGATGGGCTACAGCAGCAGCACCCCCATTCAGGCCCAGTGCCTGCCAGCGGTGCTGGCGGGCAAGGATGTAATCGGCCAAAGCAGAACCGGCAGCGGTAAAACCACTATTTTTGGCCTGGGTATTTTACAAAAACTTGAATCGAAGAATTTCTCGATCCAGGCACTGGTCATCTGCCCGACGCGAGAGCTGGCCGATCAGGTGGCCAGCGAGATTCGCCGCCTGGCCCGCGCACTGGAAAATATAAAGGTGGTGACCCTGTGTGGCGGCGCACCGGTTCGCAACCAGATCGATTCACTACAAAACGGCGCCCATGTTGTAGTCGGCACACCCGGCCGGATTGAAGATCACCTGCGCCGCGAATCGCTGGATACGAGCGGCATAACAACACTGGTGCTGGATGAAGCCGATCGCATGCTGGACATGGGCTTTCAGGAGTCGCTGGATAACATCGTTGCGCAAATACCGGCCGTGCGACAAACCCTGCTTTTCAGCGCGACATTCGCCGACGACACCGCATTGATCGCCAGGCGAATCACCAACGATCCGCTGCATGTAAAAGCGGATATCGAGCACGACCACTCCACTATCGAACAACATTTCTACCAGATAGAAGAGCCATCGCGGCAGGCTGCATTGGCGCAGTTACTCAAACGCGAGCGCGCACAGTCGGCGCTGGTGTTCTGCAATACCCGCAACGAGGTGCGCGACGTTACCAGGGCATTGTCAGAGGCAGGCTTCTCTGCCCAGTCGCTGCACGGCGAAATGGATCAGCGCGATCGCGATCAGACTCTGGTACGTTTTTCCAATCGCAGCGTATCGATTCTGGTGGCAACCGATGTGGCGGCGCGCGGACTGGATATTGAGTCACTCGATCTGGTGATCAACTTTCAACCGGCGCATGATACCGAGGCACATACCCATCGGGTGGGTCGCACCGGACGGGCGGGTGAAAAGGGTGCGGCGTATACACTTTTCAGTGAAAAGGAAGCCTACAAAGTTCGCAAGTTATGCGAGACCCACGATCAGGCAGTCACAACCGAAACGCTTAAAATAAATCGGCATGACAACAGTCGTGGCATTCCAGCCGAGATGGTCACATTGCTGATCAATGGTGGCAAAAAACAGAAGCTCAGGGCAGGCGATATTCTGGGCGCATTAACCGGCGAAGGCGGCATAGATGGATCGAGTGTGGGCAAGATAAACCTCTTTCCCAACCATGCTTACGTGGCGATCGCACGCCGTGCTGTGCCAACGGCTTTGAGTAAAATCAGTGGCGGCAAAATGAAAGGCCGCACATTCAAAGTTCGGGCACTGTAATAAAAAAAGCCCGCTGTTGCGGGCTTTTCTATTACCGATTCAGCGCAGCGTCAGGCTGCTTTGCGTGACTCGCGCTTGCGATCGGTTTCCTTGAGCATTTTCTTGCGCAGACGAATGCTCTCGGGCGTGACTTCCACCAGCTCATCATCTTCAATGAACTCCAGCGCCTGTTCGAGCGAGTGCCGAATAGGTGGTGTGAGCGTCAGTGCTTCGTCGGTGCCCGAGGCACGAACGTTGGTCAGCTGTTTGCCCTTGATGGCGTTGACGGTGAGATCATTCGAGCGGCTGTGCAGACCGAGAATCTGCCCTTCATAAATATCGATGGCGTGACCCAGAAACAACCGACCGCGGTCCTGCAGGGTATACAACGAATAAGCTGATGTTTTGCCATTGACCATCGATACCAATACGCCGTTCTGACGTGAGACTACCTTGCCGGACTTAACCTCGCCGTAGTGATCGAACACGCTGGTGAGTATTCCGGAGCCCGAGGTCATGGTCAGGAACATACCGCGAAAGCCGATCAGGCCGCGCGATGGAATAATGAATTCAAGCTTCACACGGCCTTTGCCGTCGGGCTCCATGTTGGTCATTTCGGCTTTGCGCTGGCCCAGCTCTTCAAGTACGGGCCCCTGATGGTGATCTTCGATATCGACGACGACCTGCTCGAAGGGTTCCTGAATCACGCCATCGATTTCTTTCTGCACCACTTCAGGACGCGACACGCCCAGCTCATAACCTTCGCGGCGCATGGTTTCGATTAGTACCGACAGGTGCAGTTCGCCCCGCCCCGACACCTTGAATTTGTCTGCCGTGTCGCCCTGTTCGACGCGCAGTGCGACGTTGTGGATTAGCTCCTGCGCCAGGCGCTCGCGAATGTTGCGCGAGGTGACGAATTTGCCTTCACGGCCGGCAAACGGTGAGTCGTTGACGCGAAAGGTCATGCTGACTGTTGGCTCATCGACCGACAGCGGCGGCAGCGCCTCTACGTTCAGAGGATCACAGAGCGTGTCAGAGATACCCAGGCCATCGATGCCGGTGATGCAGACAATGTCGCCAGCGGTGGCGAGATCGGTATCAACGCGCTCGAGACCAAGATAGCCCTTGACGTTCAGCACCCGCCCCTTGCGCTCTTTGCCATCGGCACCCTTGATCACGACCTGCTGATTGGGCACAAGCGTGCCGCGCGTGATGCGGCCGATGCCGATTACACCGACGTAGCTGTCGTAATCGAGGGCGGATATCTGCATCTGGAAGTCGCCTTTCACGTCGACAGTTGGCGACGGTACACGCTCGGCAATCATCTCGAACAGCGGTGTCATGTCTTCGGCCATGTCGTCGACATCGAGACCGGCGATGCCGTTGATCGCAGAGGCGTAAATGACCGGAAAATCCAGCTGTTCGTCGGTGGCGCCGAGACGATCAAACAGATCGAAGACCTGATCCATGACCCAATCGGGGCGCGCGCCGTGGCGATCGACCTTGTTGATGACAACGATCGGCTTCAGGCCCTGCTCGAAGGCCTTGGAAGTGACGAAGCGGGTTTGCGGCATCGGGCCGTCGACCGCATCGACCAGCAGCAACACGCTGTCGACCATCGACAGCACGCGCTCTACCTCGCCGCCAAAATCGGCGTGGCCGGGGGTGTCGACGATGTTGATTCGGTAGTCCTGCCATTCAATGGCGGTGTTTTTTGCCAGAATGGTGATGCCGCGCTCCTTCTCCTGATCGTTTGAATCCATGATGCGCTCGGCATCCTGGCTCTTGCGATCCAGCGTGCCGGACTGGTTCAGCAGCTTGTCGACGAGCGTGGTTTTCCCGTGATCTACGTGGGCGATAATCGCGACATTGCGCAACTTTTCAGTATTAAATTTGGACATGGTGTTTATTGCGTTAACAGGGGAAAACAACGTAATTGCAGGAATGCGACGCGCGATTATACAGATCGCACATTTAAATTATGGTGTTATTTGAACTAATTTGTAGCATCGTTGTGAATTTCCGCAAAAAATCAATAGCCTGTCGCAGATCATGTGGCCTAAAGCACGCGGTTTCCGGCCAATTGGCAGCGCGCGAAGCAAGTCATAGGAATAGTGGGCGTCAACATGCCGCCAACAACCTGGATTCTCAATGCCACTCGAATTTCGCCCGGCCACAACCAGCGATCTGCCCGCCATTGTGGATTTGCTGGCAGACGACACGCTCGGCCAGGCACGGGAAAAGCCCGGCGATCCTCTCGATAGTCGCTACCTGCAGGCGTTCGAGGCGATCGACCGGGACCCCAATCAACTGTTGGTGGTATGCGAGATGCGCGGGCAACTGGCGGGCTGCCTGCAACTGAGCTTTATTCCCGGGCTGTCGCGCATCGGCCTGTGGCGCGGCCAGATCGAGAGTGTCCGCATCGCTGCAGACATGCGCAACGAGGGCCTGGGCAGAACGATGTTTGACTGGGCCATCGACGCCTGCCGGCAACGCGGCTGCGGACTTGTTCAGCTCACCACGGATAAAGCTCGCCCCGATGCCCTTCGGTTCTATGAATCGCTGGGGTTCAGCGCGAGCCACGAAGGCTTGAAGCTGACGCTTTGACCGGCTGAAACTATGCGGGTGGCCAGGCGAGCTGCGGACCACTGCGAAAGTACGAGACGTTGTTGGTGAACACCGAGTCTGGCTGAAGCCTGATCATGCGGCCATCCGGACGGTCGATCCGTGCAATATTATCGATAAACCATTGATTCCAGCTGGCTTCATCCGGCCCAAGGTAGCGTTGCAGCAGGCGTTTGAAGCGCGCGGCGTCACTCGCCTCGACGACTGCCCTGCCGCGCAGGCCAAGATGCAACAGCACACCCGCAGTATTTTCGAAGTGCACGATTTCAACCGCGCAGCGGGGATCTTGCTGCAACCGCACGACGGAGCGACTATCGTGACTGGCGAGCATCCACAGTGTCTGCTGCTCCCAGATATACCAGACCGGTGAGTTGCGAGGCCCGTCAGCGCTGCTGGTGGCGAGATTTGCCATCAACGGCAGTGACAGCACATCGTCGGGGTTAAAAGGCGTGGCCATGGTATCGAATTACTTGAGCTGAACCCCACTATACCGATGTCTGCGGCAGACCACTAAACCGCGGTTTGGCTGCCTGCAATCAGCGCGGCAAATGACGTGACTGGCGCGCTAATTGAACGCCAGATGACAGAACAGATATCGGCAATGCAACCGTCGCGAGCGCTGTCAGTGCAGGCGGTACAATCCCATTCCCACCCTTTACCTCAATCTATCCGGAAAGCAGCGATGAGCAAAGAAAAGTCAGGCGCAGACAAGGCGGAAGCATCAATCGCCAACAAACTGTTCGATGCGCGCAAGGTCCTGATCTGCGAAGAGATCAATCAAACCATGGCCAAGCGCGTCATTGGCCAGTTGCTGGCACTGGCAGAAGCATCGAGCGATCCGATTCAGTTGTTCGTCAACAGCCAGGGCGGCCACGTCGAGGCCGGTGACAGCATTCACGACATGATCGGATTCATTCAGCCGAAAGTGCAGGTTATCGGCACCGGTTATGTGGCGAGCGCCGGCACCCATATTTTTCTGGCAGCAGAAAAAGCTGACCGTTTCTGCCTGCCGAATACACGCTTTCTGATCCACCAGCCCTCTGGCGGTGCAGGCGGCAGCGCCACGGATATTGCGATTCAGGCAGAACAAATTATTAAAATGAAGGAGCGCCTGGCGCAGGTCATTTCAACTCGTTCCGGCACTGACATCGAGCGCGTACGCAAAGACATCGAACGCGACAAGTGGATGGATACAGGCGAGGCAATCGAATACGGACTGGTCAGCCAGGTTATCTCAAGCGCCACCGAAATCAGTTAGTTCGATAGCGGATGGCGCTCGCCATCCGCTTTGTTTCGCGTTAGCTGCCTGCCTCGCTGTCACAGACGGTTCCGGCAAAGCCCCCTGCTAAAACCCCACCCCCGCTGTTCATTAGTAACAGCGAGCATATAGGCGGCGCTTGCCGTCAGATCATTCAGGATGCTGTGATTCCCCTCCAGTATACGGTTTGACAGCGGCATTAGAGCCGACTGGCTGCCCCCTGGCCCTTGATCGAAGAATCCATTGCAAAAGGCATCGCCCGGATGCACCGTGCCGGTTTCTGATTGGATGCGCCAAGTTTTTGAGGACGCTGCGCGCAACCTTGTATATCATGACTGTATGGAAAGCAAAGTTGCCATAAGCCTGCGGGCGCCACTGCCCGGCTTCACCCAATCAAACTCATAACCAAGAGATCGCCTTTGGCATCACCCTGCTTCGAGTTGTCAGCTGCCAGGCAGCATGTCTGACACCCGCGACAGCCGTCAATTCCTGCATATTGCAGAGGCCGCCCGTGCACTGGGGGTTAGTCGCATGGTGCTGCGTGAGGGCATCGCCAAGGGACTGATTGCGGCGCGCCGCGACAACGAGGGACATTTCAGAATCGATCTGTCCGATGTACCGGCCGACCTGCTGCTCAAATTGCCTACGGTCGAACCCGCGCCTGCCACCATGATCGACGTGCTGCGCGATGAAATAGGCGACATGCAGCAGCAACTGATCGACGCGGAGCAGCAGCGCGAACAGCTCGAATCACTGCTGGCTCGGCAGGGTCAGGCACTGGCACAATCCGCGGCGTTAATGGACCGCCCCCCTTCCACTCCCGCCGACAATGCTCCAGATGTGAATCGCATTGGCAGTGTCGCCGATCGATCTTTCGAACTGCTTGAAGAGACGACCGCCGCTCTACAGAAAAGCCGCGCTGAAAACGCCCGGCTGACCAAACTGGTCGAGCGCGCGTTCGAGGTTGTCGAGCAAACCCAGGAAACCTCACGACAGAAAATCGAGGAATTGACTGCGACTGCACAACGCAGTGTCGAGGCTGTCAATCGAGCGGCGGAAGAGACTCGTGTATCGCGCCTGGAAAACGAAAGACTGAGCCAACTGATCGAGCGCTCAATGCAGGCGGGCGCCAGGCTGGAAGAAGAAATGAGCGGGCGAGAATCCGTGATTGAAACGCAGGATGGCTTGCTGCAGCGATTATTCAACCTTACCGAACAAAGCATCGAAACCGACACCGCGCCGCGGAATCGTTTCTGGCGTTGGTGGCGACGGCGAGGCAAAGGTATCTAGTGCTTTGACAATATTAAATGTTGGGATACAGCGAGTGGATAAGTGGTCAGCGCAAGGCGCGCGATTGAGGAATAGTTGTTCTATTGTGAGTGAGCGCAACGCCGCGATGGCCGTTTATACGCTCGCCCGCAGGGGATGGCTTTTGATGTGCCGCACTCCAAGCGTGGTAGCTGAAGCGGGCCCTGACCGGCACATCAAAGGCCATATTGTATTCCAATTTTTAGTGTTGTCAGAGCACTAGCAAAAGACCCACGACACTTATTCGCTAGAGTGGGCCAACAAACAAAGGCAGCTGGGAATGTCCGACACAGAAGAGTTGATCAAACGCTACGAGGCGCAACTCGCCGCCTTCGAGGAGCGGTTGCGGCGAATGGAGAGCGGCCAGGCGGCGCAGCCACCGTCAGCACCGCTGACACCTCAGCCCGCTGCGGGTTACCACGCACAGTCGGTTCGCGCAACGGGCGGTTTGCGACTCGGTGTCGATGTGGGCGGCACGTTCACCGACTTGCTGCTGCTGGATGAAGCGGGCGGGCGAACATTTACCGCCAAAGTTCCTTCCACGCCTGCGGACAGTTCAATCGGCGTGCTCAACGGCGTAGACAAAATCTGCCGCCAGGCGGGCATCAACCCGGCTGAAATCACAGAAGTCATGCACGGCACTACGGTGGCAACCAATACGGTGCTCACCAAAGCAGGCGCACTGGTCGGACTGGTGGCAACCAAAGGCTACGGCGACGTGCTGCAGATCGCCCGCTCGTTTGTGCCCGGCGGTCTGGGCGGGTGGGTGATCTGGAATAAAACCGCGCCACTGGCTCCACTGGAACTCACCATCGAGGCCGACGAGCGAATTGGCGCCAAGGGTGAGGTATTGGTGCCATTAAACGAGCAGGCGATTCGCGCAGAGCTGGAAGGATTGCTCGGCAAGGGAATCGAGGCGCTGACCATTGCACTTTTCAACAGCTACGCAAACGACGCACACGAGCAGCGCATCGCCGACATCGCCCGGCAGATTGCGCCTGGCATACCTGTCTCGACCTCGGCTGAAATTATGCCGGAGATGTACGAGTACGAACGCACCGAAACCACGGTGGTTAATTCGT
>CAKZSB010000195.1 GCA_937920585.1 uncultured Granulosicoccaceae bacterium
ATCATCACCGCTGCATCAGGTGTCACGCTCACCGACGTCGATGGCCATAAGAGTCTCGATGCAGTGGGTGGTTTGTGGAATGTCAATCTCGGCTACTCGGTTGATCCGATCAAAAAGGCGATCGCCGATCAGTTGCAGGAGCTGCCCTATTATTCCGTGTTTCGCGGCACCGCCAATGGACCCTCTATCGAGTTATCGGCAATGCTCGCCGAGTGGTTTGCACCCGAGGGCATGGTGCGATCGTTTTTCACATCGGGCGGCTCCGACAGTGTAGAGACCGCTTTGCGACTGGCGCGCCAGTATCACAAGATCCGCGGCGATCGCGACCGAACCAAATATCTCAGTTTGAAAAAGGGCTATCACGGCACGCACTACGGCGGCGCCTCGGTCAATGGCAACGCGAATTTCCGACGCAACTACGAACCATTGCTGCCAGGTTGTTTTCAAATCGCATCGCCCTATACCTATCGCAATCCCTTTAATGAATCAGATCCTGAAAAGCTTGCCGTGCTTTGTGCCGCCGCACTGGAGGATGAGATCAACTTTCAGGGCCCTGACACCATAGCGGCCTTTATCATGGAGCCGGTACTCGGGGCGGGCGGGGTTATTCCTCCTCACGATACCTTTATGCCAAAAGTGCGTGAAATATGCGACCGCCATGGAATACTGTTGATTGCCGATGAAGTCATCACCGCCTTTGGACGCACTGGCGCCTGGAGCGGCTCGCGGCTATGGAACGTAAAACCCGACTTCATGTGCACGGCCAAGGCCATCACCAACGGCTACTATCCGTTCGGTGCGGTGCTGATTAACGAAAAGGTCGCCGAAACATTTGAATCCGACGCCACCGCGTTTGGTGCGATCGGACATGGCTACACCTATTCGGCGCATCCGGTGGGCGCGGCCGCGGCGGTAGCATGCTTGCCGGAAATTACCCGCCTGAAGGTCAATGAAAATGCTGCCGCGCGTGGCGCAGAGCTTTTGCAGAAAGCCAATGAGCTGAAACTAAAACACGAGCTGATCGGCGATGTGCGCGGCCAGGGTTTGATGGTGGCACTGGAACTGGTGAGTGATCGCAAAACCAAAGCGCCGGCCGACAAAGACACCATCGCGAAAGTCTACGAAGGTGCCTATCGCGCCGGTGTGATGATACGGATCTCCGGGCCCAACATTATATTGTCGCCACCGCTGGTGATCAGCGCCGATGATGTCACTACCATTGCCAGTGCAATCGATGAAGGTTTGAACGGCGTCTAACACGGGCAGCCGCAGCGATTTATTTCGCTGCGGACGCCGTTTAGTACTCTGCCAGATCATTCCACACCAGCTGGCGATGGATTTTGCCGTCGTCGAGCGTAAAGCGATCGATAAATCTTATACCGCTGAAGCGCTCACCGTCGAGCCATGTGCCATTGAGCGTGCCGAAACAATAGACCGTCATGCCATCGTCGGCGAAGCACTCCTCGACGGCCTCGATCGTTTTGCCAATCGAGCTGTAGCGTGTAGCACTCCATTCAATCAGTTGTTCCAGCGTGTCCATTTGCCGGTCACCGGGGAAAACCATTTTGAAGTCGTCGTGTAAACAGGCGCGCGCAGCATCCAGTTCGCGGCGTTCCATTGCGCCCAGATACTCGCGCACCACCGTGCCCGCTGAGGGCAGCGGGGCGCCGGGCACGCGGCTCTGTCGGCCACGCATGTAGCTCGCCGGGCTGCTTTCATCAAGCGCCACGATGATGGCCTCCAGAGGGGCTGCAATTGTGGCTCGCACGGCGTCCGTCAGGCGCTGCATCAGCCGCTGACGCGTCTGCTCGTCGTAGCCCTTGATCAGCGATACTTTGATGACTGGCATCGGCTCTGCAGCCTCGTGTGAGTGGATCGAGTTGATGGTATATTGATCCCATGGACTTCCACAACCTTGCGCGTAACACGGCGCCACCGGCAAGCCGCACGTGAGCGCGACCCTTGCGCAAAAGATTATTGCCCGGGCCGCTGGCCGGACATCGGTGGCCGTCGGCGAGGTGGTAACCGTGCGTGTCGATCTGGCCATGATTCACGACTCCGGCGGCCCGCGCAGAGTCGCGCCGCTGCTGGCCGAACTTGGCACCGGGCTGCACAACCCTGATCAGGTGGTACTGATTTCAGATCACTATGTGCCGGGCGATTCGGACGAGGGGCGGCAGATTCTGCGATTTACCCGCGACTGGGCCGAACGCGAGGAGGTTGTCTTCCACGATAGCCAGGGCATCTGTCACATCGTGTTGCCGCAGCAGGGGCATTTGCGCCCCGGAATGTTTGTCGTGGGTGGCGATAGCCATTCCTGTACCGGTGGTGCCATGGGGGCCTATATGTTTGGTGTTGGTGCGACTGACATGGCCGGAGTGCTGGCCACCGGCGAAACCTGGATTAAGGTGCCAGGTACCATTATGCTGGAGTGGCAGGGAGTGCTGGCCGACGGGGTGGGCGCCAAAGACATGATGCTGCATACCTGTGGCCTGATCGGTATGGACGGCGGCGAGTACCAGGCGATTGAATACAGCGGCGATACCATAACCCGGCTGCCGATTCAGGAGCGCATGACACTAGCCAATATGGCCGCAGAACTGGGTGCACAGGCTGGCCTGATCGCACCGGACAAGGTAACCACCGAATTTCTCGCAGCCATTGCAGCGCACGACAGCAATCACTACAGCCGCAGCCTTGAATTGCCAGACGCTGCCGAACTCTGCACCGACACTGATGCCGAATTACTTCGTCATCACAGGCTCGATGCCAGTGCACTGCAACCGCAGGTGGCTGCACCACATTCTCCCGCCAATGCGATGCCGGTGAGTGATTGTGGTAACACGGCGGTTGACGTGGCCTATATCGGCGCCTGTACCGGTGCCAAGTATCACGATATGCAGGCCGCCGCGAGAGTGCTTGGCAAACGCCGGATTGCACCGGGTGTACGCATGATGCTGGCGCCGGCATCGTTGCAGGATCAGCAGCTGGCTGCGGCCGACGGCACCTTGCAAACGCTGCAGGATGCGGGGGCGCAACTGTTGCCCAGCGCCTGCGGGATCTGTGCAGGCTATGGTGCTGACCGGCTGGCAGCCGACACGGTCTGCATCTCCTCGACGGCGCGCAATTTCAAGGGGCGAATGGGCGATCCCGCCTCGCAAGTGTGGCTGGGCTCGCCGATGACGGTAGCCGCCTCGGCGCTGACCGGGCGCATTAGCGATCCGCGCGAATTTCTCGCCACCGTGCAATGAGTACCTGCTTGTGAGTGGAAGAATTTTCTTACTCGGCGACAACATCGATACCGACCAGCTGGCGCCGGGTCAATATATGAAAGGCGGCATCGAGGCGCTCGCTCGACATTGCCTCGAGACGGCCCGCCCGGACTTTGCCGACACAGTGGCAGTCGGTGATCTGATTATTGCCGGACGCAATTTTGGTGCGGGTTCTTCACGCGAGCAGGCAGCCGAGGCGCTGAAGTATCTGGGGGTCGCAGGTGTTGTTGCACAGTCGTTTGCCGGAATTTTTTATCGCAATGCGATTAATCTGGGTTTGCCGGTAATGAGTGGCCAGTTGCCTGATTCGCTCACCGACGGTGAGGTTGCCGAACTGGATATTGAATTGGCGATCCTGCAATTGAGTGATCGCACCGTCGCGCTTGAGCCATTGCCCGACAACATCATCGCGATATTGCGTGATGGCGGTTTGATCGCGCACCTTAAAAAAAGATTTGCGTAACTCAACGAAACGCCCGGGAGCATTCATGTCCGCTGTAAACCTTAAAACGCGTCTGTCGGAACCGGGCATACTCATGGCGCCGGGTGTTTGCGATGCGCTCACAGCAATGATCGCCGAGCAAGCGGGTGCACAGGCGTTGTACTTGTCCGGCGCCGGTATCGCCTACACCCGATTTGGCAGCCCGGATATTGGCCTGGTCTCGATGAGTGAAGTGGCAGAGACGATTGCGCTGGTGCGTGATCGCGTTGACTTACCCGTTCTCGTCGATGCCGACAACGGCTTTGGCAATGCATTGAACGTGCAGCGTACCGTGCGTACTTACGAGCGAATGGGGGCCAGTGCGCTGCAAATTGAAGATCAGCAATTGCCCAAGCGCTGTGGTCACCTGGATGGCAAGTCACTGGTGAGTTGCGATGAAATGTGCGGCAAAATAAAAGCTGCCTGCGATGCCCGCCACAGCCGCGATACGCTTATCATCGGCAGAACCGATGCGATTGCCGTGGAGGGTTTCGAGCCGGCACTCGAACGTGCCGAGGCATTCATTGAAGCCGGTGCCGACATACTTTTTATCGAGGCACCGCAATCGCTTGAGCAAATCGAAAGACTGACCGGGCGGTTCGCCAGCCGCATTCCGTTGCTGGCCAATATGGTAGAGGGCGGTAAAACGCCACTGCTGGATCGTGAAGGTCTTGAGGCGGTTGGTTATCGGGTGGTTATTTTCCCCGGTGGTATCGTGCGCGCGATGGCCAGAACCGCGCAGGACTATTACAACAATCTGGTCGCCAGCGGCAGCAACGATGCGTTTGCCGATCGGATGTTCGATTTCAATGGCCTGAATGACTTGATCGGCACCTCGTCGATACTGGCAGGCGCCGATCAATACAGTGAAAAACAAATGAAAAAATCAACCGGGGAGCAGTGTTGAAACCCGATGCCGTGACGCTGTCCGTTCTGAACGGCAGGCTTGAACAGATCGCAGATGAAATGGATGCAACGCTGTTTCGGTCCGCCTTCAACCCGATTATCGCCGAGGCACATGATGCCTCACACGGTTTGTACGACGCCACTACCGGCGAGACGCTGGTGCAGGGTAAATCCGGTCTGCCTATATTTGTCGGAGTGATGGCGTTTGCCGTTAAGGCGGTGATCGATAAAGCGGCCAGCCAGGGTGGGGTGTCGCCCGGCGATGTCTGGATTTTCAACGATCCCTACGATGGTGGCACGCATTTATCTGATTTTCGTCTGGTAAAACCAGTGTTCAGAGACGAGAAAGTATTCTGTTATCTGGCATCGGTTGGACACTGGCACGATGTCGGTGGCAATGTGCCGGGCAATTACAACCCTGCTGCTACCGAGTGTTTTCAGGAAGGCATGTTGATTCCACCAGTGAAGTTGTTTGATAAAGGCGAATATCGACAGGATATCGTTGATATTCTCTCTGCCAACTCGCGCCTGCCACTGTCACTCTACGGCGATCTGAATGCGCAGATTAACGCGCTGGAATTGGGCGAGCAAAGACTCTGCGCACTCCTGAACGATTACGGCGATGAGATGGTCGCCGCCACATTCATCGAGCTGAAAGCGCGTGCCGCCAAAATGATGCGTGCGAATATCAGCCAGTTGCCGAATGGTTCGGTAAGTGCCGAAGATTATCTCGACAACGATGGCATCGTCGATGAGCCCTTAACTATCGCACTCGATCTGACTGTCGACGGCGATCGGCTGACCCTGGATTTTTCACGCTCGTCAAAAGCCTGTGCGGGGCCTGTGAATATATCGCGCTCTACTACTGTGGCGGCCTGTTACGTTGCGCTGAAGCACGTATTTGGAGAAGTACCTGCCAATGCCGGTGTGCTGGAACCCGTCGACTTCATCATCGAGGATGCCTCGCTGCTCTCGGTGGTGGCACCAAAGCCTGTGGGGGGATATACCGAAACCATATTGCGGTTAATCGATGTGGTGTTTCAGGCCATGGCGCAAATTTCACCTGCCGATGCAATGGCACCGGCCTATGGCACCATTAACGCGCTGTCGCTTTCCGGCCATCGCCAATCGGGGCAGCGCTGGGTGATGTTTTCCTTTTTTGGCGGCGGGCACGGCGCACACGCCAGTGGTGATGGCTTGAATCACGGCAATGCACCCATCTCTACCGCGACTATTCCACCGCTGGAAATTCTGGAGGCGGCATACCCCGTCTGTTTTACCCAATGGGCACTGCGACCCGATTCAGGCGGCGCCGGGCAGTTTCGTGGCGGCCTCGGCGCTGTTTACGAAATCAAATTGCTCGAAGAGCAGGCGCGCGGCTTTTTATTTGGCGAGCGTGGTAAGTTTGCACCTCCCGGCGTCGTGGGCGGACAGCCTGCGGCGTGCAACCAGTTCAGCTGGCGTCACAATGATGAGCAGATGCAGCCACTACTGATTTCCAAAGTCGTCGGTATTGAACTCGTTAAAAACGGATCGGTACTGCTCGAAACTCCCGGTGGCGGCGGCTATGGTGATCCAGCCTCGCGAGATAATGCCAGTATTGCTGAAGATATCAGGCTTGAATACATCACCACCGAACACGCTGCCTCTGCCTATGGTTATACCGCAAGTGGTGGCCTGTCATGAGCAAGCCCTCGCTTGTAGTCGGTGTCGATGTAGGTGGTACCTTTACTGATGTATTCGTCATCGATGAAAAAAGCGGCACGGTCACGACGGCCAAAGTACCGTCCACCCCGGGCGATCAATCGATCGGCTTTGTACAGGGCGTTTCAAATCGAGTCGATGACTTTGCCGATCTGAAAACAGTGATACACGGAACCACCGTTGGTACTAATGCCCTGCTGGAAAGAAAAGGGGCCAGAACAGGTATTATCACCACACGTGGTTTCAGGGACGTACTCGAAATGCGTCGCCGCGACCGGCCGACCACCTGGGGTTTGAAGGGATCTTTCGTGCCTGTAGTCGAACGACCGCTGAGGCTGGAAGTGGACGAACGCGTGCTGGCCGATGGCACGGTTGCACTTGCGGTAAACGTTGATCAGGTACAGCAATGTGCCAGCGCGCTGCTGGAGCAGGGTTGCGAGGCGGTATGTGTATTTTTCATCAATGGTTACGCCAACGATCACAATGAAAAAATCGCGGTAGAGGCGGTACGCAGTGTCTGGCCCGACAGCCACGTCACTGCCGCAACCGAAATTCTGCCAGAGATACGCGAATTCGAACGATTGTCCACCGCCACCCTGAATGCCACCTTGCAGCCGGTGGTTTCAAGCTATCTGGATCGGCTTGAATCTTCGTTGCAACAACGTGGTTTCAATGGTGATGTGCTGATAGTGCAATCCAATGGCGGAGTGATGTCGCTGGATTCCGCACGGCGTCTGCCGGTGCGTACCGCATTGTCGGGTCCTGCAGCCGGTGTGATTGCCGCCAAGGCGATTGCCGGTGCCGCAGGTTTTGGCAATATCATTACCTGCGATATGGGCGGCACCTCGTTCGATGTGTCGTTGATTGCAGGCGGCGAGGCCGCATTGTGTGCACAAACCTCGATTGATTTCGGCATGGTCGTTCGCACCCCGATGATCGAAATCACCACCATCGGCGCAGGCGGCGGATCGATTGCCTGGATCGATAACAGCGGTATGCTGCAGGTCGGGCCGGCGTCGGCCGGTTCCGATCCCGGCCCGGTTTGTTATGGGCTGGGCAATGATCAGCCCACCGTTACCGATGCCAATCTTGTGCTCGGCCGAATCAACCCGCAGCGCCCGATTGGCGGCAAACTCGCAACGCTTGATGTGATGGCAGCGCGGGTGGCGATTGATGCCGTCATTGGCGTGCCACTGGGTCTGGACACCGAATCGGCAGCCGAAGCAGTGCTGACACTCGCCAACGCCAGAATGGCCGGCGCGATCCGGCTGGTATCGATCGAGCAAGGTCATGATCCGGCCGATTTTCTCGCCATGCCATTTGGCGGCGGCGGCGCACTGCACACCGGTGCACTGATTCGCGAAACCGGCTTGAAAGGCGCGCTGGTACCGCGCTTCCCCGGCGTGACGTCAGCATTGGGTTGCGTGGTCGCCGATATGCGCCATGATCGCGTGCAGACCGTCAATCGTATGCTGGCAGATACCGATACACATGCGTTGGGCCAACGCATGCTCGCTGCGGCGCACGAATGTGAAGCGTTACTTAAGGCTTCCGACGTCGAGTTTTCGGCGCTGGTTACCCGATTCGAACTGGACATGCTCTATCTGGGCCAGACGCACTCGGTGGCTGTTCCGATTGAAGTGCCGCAGACTCAACTGGCAATCACTGATGTGCAAGCGGCTTTCGATACCGCCTATGCCGCGGCCTACGGACGCCTGCTCGATAACATTCCGTGCCGAATCATGAATTTCAGAGTGGCA
Source organism: uncultured Granulosicoccaceae bacterium (assembly GCA_937920585.1). Lineage (GTDB taxonomy): Bacteria > Pseudomonadota > Gammaproteobacteria > Granulosicoccales > Granulosicoccaceae > CAKZSB01. Next base: position 8,124 of record CAKZSB010000195.1, read on the forward strand.
GTGACCGGCGTTCGGCCCACGCTGGATATGGCGGTTTTTGCACCGCCGGCCGAACAGCAGGCGAGTGATGCGAGTGAGATTCGTCGGATCTATGCAGGTGGTGAACACTATGATGCCAATGTCTATCAGCGTCTGGACTTGCCGGTTGACACGCTTATCGAAGGTCCCGCTCTGCTGGAGCAGGCCGATGCGACCATCTATGTCGACCCGGGCCTGCAGGCGCGCGTCGATGCGCACGGCAATCTGTTGATTGCCTCCGATGTCGAATCACTGTAGTGCTCTGACAACACTAGAAATTGGAATACAGTATGGCCTTTAATGTGCCGGTTAGGTCAGTTCAGCTATCACATCTGGAGTGTGGCACATCAATAGCCATCCCCTGCGGGCGAGCGCCAAAGCTGCGTTGCGCTCACTCACAATAGAACAACTGGGGCCGCCTAGGTATTATTCGATCGCGCGCCTTGCGCTGACCACTTCTTCACTCGCTGTATCCCAACTTTTAATATTGTCAAAGCACCAGGCAAAACGCATGATGAGTAATGAGAAAACCGCGCTTTTAATTGTCGATTTACAAAATGATTTTCTGCATCCGCAAGGCGCGTACGGGCGAGCGGGCAAAGCCTGCGCCGAAATCGCGGCACTGCCGGAGCGGGTGCTCGAGGTTGCCAATGTGCTGCGCGCGACCGGTGGCTGGGTGGTGTCCACGCAGTTCACGCTGGTGCCCGGTAAACAGGGCGAGCCTTTTATTTCGCCACACCTGAAACAGTTGCGTCCCTTTCTCGGCCGTGGGGATTTTTCTCCGGGAGAATGGGGCCATAGTCTGGTTGATGTATTGCAGCCAGCTGACATAACCGTTGAAAAAGTTGCCTACTCTGCCTTCTATATGACACGCATGGAGTGGGTGTTGCGCAAAGCCGGTATCGACACCTTGCTGATTGGCGGTATCGTCAGCAACGGCGGTGTCGCCTCTACCGTGCGCGATGCACACGTGCGGGATTTCAATGTCGTGGTGCTGGAAGATGGCTGTGCCGCTTTTAAATCCGATGTGCACAACCGTGCGATGGCAGACCTTGCCACCATTGCTCGCACAATGTCATGCAGGCAAGCCTGTGACTGGCTGAAGAGCGCCTGAGATGGTCGGTATCAGCAGCGAGGTGCCCGAGCGGATCGATGTCAGTGCGGATGTCGTAATAATCGGTGCCGGAGCCTGCGGGCTGGTGGCAGCATTGCGTGCACAGGCCGAAGGGGCGAGCGTACTGGTACTTGAACGCGATGCAGCCGCGACAGGTTCAACGTCTTTGTCGTCCGGTTTTGTGCCAGCGCCCGCGACACGTTTCCAGCAGGCAGCTGGTATTAGCGACGACAGCAGGCGACTTTTTGCCAAAGATATATTTGCGAAATCTGCAGATAGCGCGCAGCCAGCGCTTGTGCAACTGGCTGTCGACAACATCGCACCTGCGCTGGAGTGGCTGGCAGATTTCCATGGTATCGAATGGATTGTGCTGGATGATTTTCTCTACCCCGGCCACTCCCGGCATCGCATGCACGCGGTGCCGGAGAAGACCGGTGCCGGATTGCAAACAGCACTGCTTGCTGCGGTACAGGCAGTTGATGTACCGGTGGTGACTAATGCCACCGTGACGGATCTTTGCTGTAGCGATGGAAAGCGAATAGATGCGGTGTTGGTGCAGCGTCCCGATGGACAGGTAGAGTCAGTTGGTTGTGAAGCGCTGATTATGGCTTGCAACGGCTATGGTGGTAACGCCGAACTGGTCGCGAAGTATATTCCGGAAATCGCCGCGGGCCAGTATTTTGGCCACGCCGGAAACACCGGCGACGCTTTGTTGTGGGGCGAGGCGCTGGGGGCAGCCAGTGAGCATTTGTCCGGCTATCAGGGACACGGCGCGGTAGCTCACCCGCACGGCATTCTGATTTCCTGGGCATTGATGATGGAAGGTGCAGTGCAGGTGAATATGGACGGTGAGCGTTTTTCAAACGAACACGCCGGCTACTCGGAGCAAGCGGTCAAAGTGCTCGCACAACCCGGTGGTGTCGTGTGGAATCTGTACGATCAGCGTATTCACGATTTTGCACTGGGTTTTCCGGATTATCAGCAGGCGCTAAAGGCTGGTGCGATAGTCAGCGGCGAATCGCTGCAGCAATTTTCGCAAAAAACATCATTGCCACAGGATGCGCTCAACGATACGTTGAATGCCATGGCGGAGAGAGCAGCCGTTGGGCAAAGCGATGCATTCGGACGCACGTTCAGTAGCGACAAACTGCTGTCCGGCCCGTTCTACGGGGTGAAAGTTACCGGTGCACTATTTCATACGCAGGGTGGCTTGATGATTGACCGGCATTGTCGTGTGATTGACGAAAAGGGTATTGCATTCGAAAATCTCTTTGCTGCCGGAGGTGCTGCCTGTGGCGTGTCCGGGCCCGACGTATCGGGTTATCTGTCGGGCAACGGTTTGCTTACCGCCATTGCCTTCGGTTATGTCGCCGGTCATGTGGCAAGTTTGAAAAGTTGATTACCGGGTAGCACTTATGCCTGACTCCAGGCTTGTAGGTAAAAAAACCGTCCGTTACGCGCTGGCGATTGTTGTTCTGATCGCAGCGGTGTTCATACTTCTGATGTTCCCTGCAACGCGTATCGCAACGGAAAAAACGCTAACTTTATTTGTTCTTCCCGTCGGATTTTTCGCGCTCGTGCTTGTGGCGGCAAGCGCCGAGTTGTTACTTCGCGGGAACTGGCGATGGGGATTTTTCACCCTGCTGGTTACCGTCGTTTACTGGTTGCTCGCATCACCGGCATTTGGCTACCGGCTAATGACAATGATCGAGCGCGTTCATGCGCCTCCACAGATAGAGTCAATGGTGCATCTGGACTATTTGATCGTGCTCGGTGGCGGTGCCATCAGACAACGCGGCGATGTAATCAAGATCGGCCCCTCCGGCGACCGGATTGTGCTGGCTGCGAGGTTATGGCATGCCGGCAAAGTGTCAACAATTGTTACCAGCGGTTCCGGTTTATGGGCCGGTAAAAACGAGCCGCCGCGGCAGGCCGACGCTGCCGCACAGATCCTGCGTGGCATCGGGGTGCCGGCTGCTTCAATTCAGTTGATGAGCGGGCGCAATACGTCGGAAGAGATCGCCAGTGTGGAAAAATTGTTATCCAGCTTGCCGTTGGAACAACACAGACACGTGGGTTTACTGACTTCCGCATGGCACTTGCCGCGTGCAATGCGACTGGCAAACGACCGCGGGCTAACCCGGATACTTCACCTGGATGACGATTTCTCGCTTGATCTTTGATTCCACAGCGAATTTTTCTCAATTACGAATATCAATAAGTATTCGATGCTATCGGAAAATCCCCTGTGAAAACAAATCTCTGCGCGATATTCTCGCCCCCAGATGAAATATCCGGGTAAAGCTTATCCCGGTTGCTGCAGATTACTATTCGCAGTCACGCAATCCGGAAAACCCAATGCATCTGTTGCCGCAGGTAGATGGGATTTGGATGTCAACATTGGCCATTCGCGAGCTGTTGGCAGGTGTTGTTCGGCGCTAGGTAATTGTAATCGCAACGGCACAGCGAGAGACTTCAGGCTATACTGCTTCGGGTGAAAGCTCGCAAGGCATGCTGGAATTTCGCAAGAGGTGAAACTTCTCAGCGGTAATGTCGGCGATTTAGGTGGCAGAGTGCGGTTTGTATTTCGTATCTGTCTGCGGTATTCACGTTCGGCCCGGTGAAGTCGTTTGTGGAGGAATACTGTTATTTCACCAACAATCCAGAGTGGATAAATAATGAGCAAAGGTACAGTTAAGTGGTTTAACGCGGAAAAGGGCTATGGATTTATTGCCCCGGAAGATGGCGGCAAGGATCTGTTCGTCCATCACTCCGAAATTCAAAGCGGCGGTGGTTATGCCACATTAAGTGATGGGCAGGAAGTGGAATACGAAGTGGGTGAAGGGCAGAAAGGTCCCTGCGCAAACAAGGTTATTCCTCTCTAGCTTGTTTTACTCCTGAGGATTCGCCAGTCAGCGGCCGGGCAAGGTAACTTCACTTTTTGAACGCCTGGCCAGCAATTCAGTAAAAAGGTACTGGCATGAAAGATCGCCACGCTGGCGGTCTGCTGCAGCCGTTAAATACTGCATAGTGATCACTGTGCAGGCTTAGAGTGCGGCCCCTGGTAATGTCCTCTGGCAATTAGCAGTGACTGTTCCTCGATCCAGTCGCGAGTTTGCCCGACCACCTCATTGCTGGACATATTCTCGGTATCGATGGGGTCCCCGATCACCAGTACGATAGTACCGGGATGCTTCGCCCAGGAGTTTTTCGGCCATAAGGTGCCGGCATTGTGGGCGATAGGAACCACCGGGACGCCTGCGGTAACGGCGATGTCAGCGCCACCCCGGGCGAATTTCCCCAGGCTGCCGGGAGGACAGCGAGTGCCCTCTGGAAAAACCAGTACGTGCATGCCCTGTTGCAAGCGCTCCAGACCCAGCTTCTTTACTTTCTTCAACGCTGCAATCGGGCTGCCGCGATCGATCGGTATTGGTTTTAGAGCCGCCAGACCCCAGCCGAAAAATGGCAGACGAATCAATTCGCGTTTCAGTATGGTGCTGGTATTGGCCGCCAGTCGCTGCAGGAATAGCGCATCGAAAGTACTCTGGTGGTTGGCCAGAATGACGCTCGGTGTGTTGTCTGCCGGCACGCTGCCTACGAGGTGAAACCTTACCCCGCAGCATGTCTTTAACCAGAAGAGTGCAAAACTGATCCATGCCAGACTAACCGGTGCGCGAAAGCGGTAGGGCAACGGTGACATCAGCAGTGCCAGGCTTCCAAATACCAGCGCGGAAATGACGTAGCCGGTTTGAAAAGCGAATGTGCGAAGGTAGGGCAGGATCAATGCAAAAAACCTGGGTAAATTAATAGGATCGGGCAGTAGCCGGGAATCAGCCGGGTGATTTTGCGGGGTAGCTGACTTCCATACCAGCGCGTACATCCTGCTGAATTCCGTATTGTGCAAACGGATAGCGAAATCCGTTCTTCGCCAGTTGGCGCATGCCAGCGATCGCCTGTTCGAGCTGTGCGGGTGGCAGTGCCATCAGCATTTCATCGTCGAGTACACCGCCGTAGCGACGTTCGGCAAAGCATGGAATCGACAGTGATGGTTCGCGTGTAGTCAATGCGCGCCCCCAGCTGTCCGCGCAGGCGGACTCACCCACCACCGACCAGTCAAATCGCTTGTAACCCGACCATTGCAGGCCGTTGATGAAGTACATCATCGCGCCTGGAGTGGCGTAGAACAGAGCGATATCAGGTGGGTCGAGTCGAGCGGATCGCAGCGGGGAAACCGCCAGCGCCTCGTAGATGCCATCCTCGACGCAATGCATCGCCTGCTGGTGACGCGAGGCGCCTTCACTTTCGGCAAACCAGACATTAACCATGTGTTGGCCGGAGCGCCACTGCTCGGTTTTGGCTTTGCCAAGGCCCACCACAGCGCGGCACTGCGCGCCAACGAGGTCGTCGGAGGTTATGCCTACCGTGCGCCCGAGGCGGGCTGCCTGCGCGACGATTTGATCGAGCGTATGGACCGCATCAGGCCGGCGCACGCCCTGGATTGATTCCATTTCGCCCTGGTGCTCAAACAGTTTCATGCCAAATGGAATGCTGCGCAACTTCAGCAACTGCTCGAGCGATTCGGTAAGTTCTGGCCAGTCCATAGAGGGTGTGATGAGCGCCGGGACGACCATTATAGCCCGAACCCGGCTGATTCCGATGCCCGTTCGGTCAGTTCGTTACTGTGTCTGGCGCTTCGGGCTCACGGCGGCGATAGAACATACCGGCGGTGTAAACCAGGGTGATGAAGGAGAAAATGGTGATAACCAAACCCACCTCGGTGGGAATGTCGTTCGCGTTGGTGAAACGTACTTCATTATCAGCCTGGTCGGCCTGCATGTACATCTGACCATTGCTGCTGCGGTAGAACCAGGCGTTTTTTGATGTCCAGTACGGGTGATAGCCATATTTCATCTCGAGCAGCTGATTCTCGCGCAGGCCGTTGGCGCTGAACGATTGGCCATCCTCGTGCCAGGCGAAGGTGGGTGGTGGCGGCGTCGGCGTCGGAATCGGCTGTAGAAACTCAATTTGTGAGTGCAGCTTTTCACGCAGATAAGCGTGTGCCGGGGAGTATTGCCCGGATGGGCGTCGCTTGATCTCGCCGGTCAGCGGGTTTTCCCCGAAACTCAGTTCTACGACATTCGCCAGTTGCATTGCATTTAATAGATCAATTGCCCGGGGATCGTCCTCATCCGGCGTGCCGTTGATGATGAACCGGCTCAGTTGTGTTGGCACACGGCGGCCCCGGCGCATTTCGATCAGTGCAATGGATGATGGCAAATCAGTGTTACTGTAAAGGCTTTGAGACACATAGCGTGCAGGCAGATTGCCGGTGAAATCGAAATAGCCGATCGGCTCGAAGGCGGGATAGATCAGCGGCGTGAACGGCTCGGCAGCCAGAATGTTGTAGCCACCGATCGAGATCAGCAGTGTTGCGCCGCCCTCCTGTAACGATTTCGTGAAGGATTCGCTGACAGCGACGTAGTGCGAGATACCCAGCGAGGAAAGGTGTCGCAGGTGCTCTTTACTACGGCGAGTCGGGCGATTGTTGATCGCCGGGTTGCCGTCGTAGCAGCGACCCGCGTAGTCGTGAAGAAAGTCAGGGTTGGTGGCCCCGTTAAGCGCGCTGACGGCAGGTACAACCGAGCAAAGGTAAGTGGGGGCGTTGTTGAAGAATCTACCTGTGGCTGCTTCGAAGCCGGTCTGACCAGGAAGCTCCGATTCGATGAACAACTGTCCACGTGAACTGGTCTGGCCGCCTGCCGGCCATTCTATAAAGGCTCGCCCGCGGGCGGGGACGCTATCCAGAAAAGCCAGCACTTGCTGCTCGCTGCCGAGATCGCTGCTCACCAGTTGTGGCTGGCTCGATTGCAGCAGCAGATCCTGGCGCAGCACCTTGTGGGCGCTGATAACCAGCGCCAGCGCAACCATTGCGATGACGGCTGCCCAGTGATGGCTGGCAGTCTTGAGCATTTCTGCTGGCAGTGCCGCAACGATCGGCAGCAGCAGAACCAGGACCAGGCCGGAGAGTAGCTGGTAATCCAGCGGGAATGGAATGAGATTGGTGAAGTAGAAACTCAGGAAAAGTCCGCTCAACATGCCGCTGAACACCAGAAACGGCATCAGCACGGTGTGGTCGGTGGCGCGAAAGAAAATCAGCCAAACACTGGTAATACCGAGCAAAATGAAAGCGCCGACGTCCCATTGCAGCAACCAGGCTGGCATGCTCGAAGTCAGTTCGCGTGCCGCAAAACCCTGTGCCGATTGCGATTTGCCGAACAGCAGATCGATCAGGTGGGTGTCGCTGACCAGCACTCTGGCGGCTGTGTAGTCGTCCAGCAGTAGCAGTGACGGTACGAGCCAGAAGGCCAGCATGCCCATCGTCAGTGCGTAGGAAAACAACAGCTGGCGCCTGACCTGATTGAAAAAGAACACCGCGAAAGCCGCATAAAAGGCAAATAGAATTCCACTGGTAGGTTGGGTCAGAACCAGGCAGACCAGCCCGAAAGCCAGCTGGATTTTATAGTAGTGGGCGGTTGGCGCGGTGATAGCGCGGGCCAGAAATCCGAAGTTCAGCAACAGCAGGTGCCAGGCCAGCAACTGCGGATAATCTCCGCTGACGAGAATAGTGGAAGCACCCACGCCGCTATCGGGAATCGAATGGATCAGGAACCAGACGCTGATGCTGCCAGAGAAAAACGCTAGTACCGCGGAGTGAGTCAGCGGTTTGTGGGTACTGCGGCCGGTTAGGCAGGAGCTGGCGTGAAACACCGAAAATGGCAGCAGCACGAGTCCCAGGAAGACCAGTAATTGACTGGTCAGCTGGACCGGTTCCGAGTGAAAGTAACCCACCGGGAGCGATGCCAGTGCGGTGCCCAGATGGGCCAGAAATCCGTTGAACTGGAAGACTGGCCAGCCGCCAAGCCAGTTGTGGTCGTAGAACACCAGCTGCCCGGTTTGCATCAGCTGGGCGAGGCGCTCGCTGATTTCGACATGCGCACCCATATCAAATGAGGCATAGGCCGGATTGGTGGTCTGAACTCGAAACAGCCAGCCAATCAGCACAGCATGGGTCGCGAGTATCGCGGACACGATTAGCCAGCGGCGCGAGCGTTGCCTGGCGACGTCCGGTTTCGAAACCGGAGTCAACGCGGGTTGTGAGTTGTCGTGGTAAATAGTAATGCGGTCCGTGGATTACAGCGAGGCGCCAGCCCGGTCAGTACGATGCCGCTCTGCCCGGGAATCCGCCAAACCGGTTTCAGCCCGTCCAGTGGGCGACGCGGTTGTCGTAGGTGACAGCATACGGCAGCCTGGAACATACGTGGATATGTCAGGACAATACCAGCAAGTGACAGCGACGCCAACCGGTTTGGCCGCAATTGTCACAACCTTTTTCGATAGTGGCTGCAGGAATGGTTTTTTACCACAGTGCTGAGCGGTCACAATGCCGGTTTCCTGTGCGGATCGTCGGGGGAGGCCGTGATTATACTTTCCTCTGTCGGCTGTACCGCGCAGCAGCGCTCAGTAATCGAACTCTGCCAGCGTCCGGCCGAGCGAGCAATCGTGTTGCGGGTTTCTTCGATGGCTACGGTCAAAGCGTTCAGACTTGCGTCCGGCTGCCGCCACTAGCGGCAGCGGTGCCGAGCGCCGATTCAAAATATATGCTGCAGAGCCGCGTCACGAGACGCGTGTTGTGCGCGCTGAATCGCGCCTCGCTCTAGTCAAACTACAGTGTCTTTTGCGGCTGGAAGTTCCCGCTACAAAAAGCCGGATTGCGGCGAGCAACTGACGCGAGCCAGGCAACGACGCTTTGCCATGTACTTCGGGTCGTGGCGTTCAGCGCTGCGTTCTTGTCGAATTAGCCGTTGCTGGTTCGTAGCAACACCAGCATCGCGAACACCGCTGGAGTAATGGGTCAGTCGGGTTAGGAAAATTCCTGGTTATAGGTGATTCGCACTGATTAGTGCGCAACATTTAATCCGATGTAATTGACGCCACTGGCAGGGTTCAACGGTGCAACTGCCGCAGTGAATTTTTTATACCTTCACGGCCCTTCGGTAATTCGGCTTTCAACCGACAAGATAAATAATGGCTTGCAACGTGCTGGTGGTTGATCGTGAGGCACTGTTGATTTCGGGATTGTCAATTCATGTGTGCACTAATTGCATGGTGTTGCAAGCCGAACTCAGTTGCTCGCAAAAAGAGATTAATCGCTTCGCTGACGCTGGCTGAGAGGAAACAGGCAAACAGGACTTGCCTGTTCTTTGCAGATGTTCAATGTGCGGGCCGCCGAAGTTAATGAAGTGATTGCGTAGTGCGACGCGCACTGCGATGCCATCGAAATCGATCTTGCCAGAGCGATAGTGGCTATCCGTAAAATTGAAAATCAAGAGGTAAAACCTTTTGGCACCGAAAGAAATAATGGACTATTTCCTCAATCAGTGTCGGTCTCGTCCATGACGAGTATCAACATAAAAAAAGGCCTGGACCTGCCCCTGCAGGGGCAGCCCGACCAAAGCGTTCATCCGGCACCTGCCGTTCGCAAAGTGGCGTTGATTGGCCGTGACTACATTGGTCTTAAGCCGACCATGGCAGTGGCCGAGGGCGACCATGTGGTTGCCGGGCAAACTCTGTTTTGCGACAAACACGATCCGGCCGTCAAATACACGAGCCCGGGCACCGGTATTGTCGAGTCGATAAACCGCGGCGCACGACGCGTGCTGCAATCGGTGATCATTCGGCTGGATGAAGCGGCAGACAGTGAATTGCCGGATGTGTCCGGTGGCATGCATGTGGCGCCTGAATCGATTGCTTCGCTGGAGGCGTCAGCGATCCGCGAGGCACTTTGGAGCAGCGGCTTGTGGTGTGCGTTCCGCACGCGTCCCTACAGCAAAGTACCGCGCTCTGATGCAACGCCTGAAGCGATTTTTGTCACCGCAATGGACAGCAATCCGCTGGCAGCTGATCCGGCAGTCGTCATTGCCGAGCACAGTGGAGCCTTTAATCACGGTCTGCAGGTGCTCGACAAGCTTACCGCAGGCACCGTGCATGTATGCAAGGCGCGAGGTGCGGATATTCAGGCCGCCAACGATGCACAGGTGACCGAGTTCGACGGGCCGCATCCAGCCGGTCTGCCAGGTACGCATATACACCATCTGCACCCGGTCAGCAATTCATGCACGGTCTGGCATCTGGGGTATCAGGATGTGATCGCCATCGGCAAGCTATTCACCACCGGCAAGCTGTGGCTTGAACGCATCGTTGCGCTGGCCGGGCCGGTGGTGCTGGAGCCGCGCCTGCTGCGGACGCGCCTGGGTGCCAGCAGTGAGGACCTGGTGCGTGGCTGTCACGAGAAAGTCGAGTGTCGAATTATTTCCGGTTCGGTTTTTTCGGGCCGTCGTGCGAATAACTGGGCGGCCTATCTGGGACGCTATCACACCCAGATTTCCATTCTTGCCGAGGGGCGCGAACGCGAGTTGCTGGGCTGGATCAATCCGGCCAGCAACCAGTATTCGTTCGCCAACATCTTTCTGTCGAGCTTTCGTCGTGCACAGCGGGTATTCAGATTTCACACGTCAGTCAATGGCAGTCCGCGGGCAATGGTACCGGTGGGCATCTATGAGCGGGTAGTGCCGCTGGATGTTTTGCCGACGCAACTGCTGCGTTCTCTGTTGGTGAGTGATACCGACATGGCGCAGAAGCTCGGTTGCCTCGAGCTCGACGAAGAAGATCTGGCGCTTTGTGCGTTTGTCTGTGCGGGCAAGTATGACTATGGCCCGGCGCTGCGAAGTAATCTTGAACAAATAGAGAAGGAAGGCTGATGAGCTCCATGAGGCGTTGGCTGGATAATATTCATCCGCACTTTGCACAGGGCGGTCGGTACGAAAAGTACTACGCACTGTACGAAATGGTCGATACCTTTTTGTACACACCGCCGGATGTCACGCGTACCTCGCCGCATGTGCGCGATGCGCTGGATCTAAAGCGCGTGATGAGTTACGTGGTGCTGGCAACTTTGCCGTGCATTGTATTTGGCATGTGGAATACCGGCTATCAGGCGCATCTCGCCATGGCCGGTATGGGGGTTGGCGAGGCCGCGGGGTGGCGCGGCGCGATACTCGCACTGCTCGGGGTCGGCTACGACCCGGCCAGTCTCTACGACAACATCATGCACGGATTTATGTATTTCATGCCGATCTATATCGTCACGTTACTGGCCGGTGGTTTCTGGGAGGTTTTATTTGCCGGGGTGCGTAACCACGAGGTGAACGAAGGCTTTCTGGTGACGTCAATGCTCTACGCCCTGGTGCTGCCGCCCACCATCCCGCTCTGGCAGGCGGCGCTCGGAATTTCGTTCGGCGTAGTGATCGGCAAAGAGGTCTTCGGCGGTACCGGCAAGAATTTCATGAACCCGGCATTGACCGGACGAGCGTTTCTGTTTTTTGCCTATCCCGCGCAATTGTCCGGTGATTCGGTGTGGACAGCGGTGGATGGTTTCAGTGGTGCCACGGCGCTGAGTCTGGGTCAGAGTGGTGGCGTGGCGGCGATCAATGGCGCCGGTATCGAATGGATGGATGCATTCTTCGGCACCATCCAGGGTTCATTCGGATCAACTTCCACGCTCGCCTGTCTGTTTGGCGCCGCCTTTTTGATCTACACGCGGATTGCCTCGTGGCGGATCATTGCCGGTGTGTTCCTCGGCATGGTCGGTACCACGCTGGTGCTCAATGCCATCGGCAGTGATACCAATGCGATGTTCGCCGTACCGTGGCACTGGCATATGGTGCTTGGCGGGTTTGCGTTTGGCATGGTCTTCATGGCGACTGATCCGGTCAGTGCGGCGCACACCGATACCGGTCGCTGGATATTCGGTCTGTTGATCGGATTCATGACGGTAGTCATCCGGGTTGTGAATCCGGCTTATCCCGAGGGAATCATGCTCGCGATACTGTTTGCCAATATTGTTGCGCCGCTGATCGACTATGGCGTGGTTCAGGCCAACGTGCGTCGACGTATCCGGCGGCGAGTGGGGGCGACATCGTGACACAGGCTGGCGACAATAATATGAGCAAGCAAAATGAACCCAGTGCGAAACCTCAAACCGCTACACAACCGGTGGTAATGCAGGTGAGCCGGGCGGGGGAGCAGTCGTCCAATCAGGATCTGGCGGGCGGCGTGAAAGGAAAGCTCAGACGCATCATGCTGCGGCCGAACGACAGCACCGCAAAAACACTGCTGGTGACTTTCATGCTGTGCCTCGGATGCTCGCTCTTAGTTTCAGCCGCGGCAGTTCTGTTGCGGCCCACACAAGCGGCCAATGCGATGCTCGACCGCCAGCGCAATATTGTTCAGGTCGCCGGCCTGCTGGAGGAAGGGGGTGATGTGCAAAGCGCTTTTAAAAATGTTAAGTCTCGTATCGTCAACCTCGACACCGGTGAGTTTACCGATGAATTCAACGGTTCAGACTTTGATCAGACTCTAGCCGCCAGAGATCCCGCGCTCAGCACGGCATTGTCTAAAGACGAAGACATTGCCGGTATAGGGCGGCGCTCGCGGTTCGCTGAAGTCTATTTGATTGGCAGCGGCGATAACTTCGACAAAATCGTTTTGCCTGTGCACGGTCTGGGGCTGTGGTCGACGCTATACGGTTTTGTTTCACTGCAGAGCGATCTCACCACAATCGCCGGGCTGAAATTTTATCAGCACGCTGAAACGCCCGGTCTGGGTGGCGAGGTCGACAACCCGGTGTGGCAGGGGAAGTGGAGTGGCAAGCTGGCATTTGATGCGGCAGGTGACGTTGCGATTGAAGTGGTAAAAGGGGTGGTGGATCCGGCCGGTGCCAGGGCGGCCTGGCAGGTCGATGGACTGGCCGGCGCGACACTGACCAGCCGCGGTGTTTCCAACCTCTTGCAATTCTGGCTCGATGATCAGGGCTTTGGAACCTTTATAGAAAATCTCAAACAGCGGGAGGCCTCGTAGATGGATGCGCACGAGAGAGAACAGGCCAGGCAGGTCGTGCTCGACCCGCTGGTCGACAACAATCCGATCACGCTGCAGATACTCGGTATCTGTTCCGCACTGGCGGTGACAACTACGCTGGCAGCGTCGTTGTTGATGTGTCTGGCGTTAACCACGGTGGTGACATTCTCGAATGCGTCGATTTCGATGATTCGCAATCACGTGCCGTCGAGTATTCGAATTATCGTACAGATGACGATCATCGCCTCGCTGGTGATTGTCGTTGATCAGCTGCTAAAAGCCTTCGCCTACGATGTGGCCAAAACCTTATCGGTGTTTGTTGGATTGATTATCACAAACTGCATCGTGCTGGGGCGTGCAGAGGCCTTCGCGATGAAGAATCCGCCGATGATCAGCATGCTGGATGGTCTCGGCAACGGGCTGGGATACAGTCTGGTGTTGATTGCTGTGGGTGCCACGCGTGAACTGTTTGGCTCCGGTACCTTATTGGGTTATACCGTGCTGCCATCGGTGAATGACGGTGGCTGGTATTACACCAACGGCCTGATGTTGCTGCCGCCGAGTGCGTTTTTCATAATCGGATTGATGATCTGGGGTATCCGCAGCTGGCGAACCGTACAGATGGAAAAGCCCGACTTCGAGATTCGCCAGGCCCATCACAGCGAGGTGGTGTAATGGAAGCCTATCTCAGTCTGTTTGTTAAATCGATATTCATCGAGAATCTGGCACTCTCTTTCTTTCTCGGGATGTGTACATTTCTCGCGGTGTCGAAAAAGATCGGCACAGCGATTGGCCTGGGCGCGGCTGTAATCCTTGTGCAGGCGATCACCGTGCCGGCCAATAATCTTATCTTTCAGCATCTGTTGAGTGACGGTGCGCTGGCATGGGCCGGAATGCCCGATGTCGATTTGAGTTTTCTAGGCCTGATCTGCTACATCGGCGTGATTGCGGCGATGGTGCAAATTCTGGAGATGGTACTGGATAAATACTTTCCGGCGCTATACAACGCACTGGGTGTATTTCTGCCGCTGATCACAGTCAATTGCGCCATTCTCGGTGGCTCGTTGTTCATGGTGGAACGCGATCTCGCGCTGGGTGAAAGCGTGGTCTACGGTGTGGGCAGCGGGGCGGGCTGGGCGCTGGCGATCACGGCCCTGGCGGGTGTTCGGGAGAAACTCAAATACAGCGATGTGCCCGATGGTCTGCAGGGGCTTGGCATAACCTTTATCACCGTTGGGTTGATGTCACTTGGCTTTATGGCCTTTTCGGGAATTCAACTCTGATGATAAATCGTGCAATGGAAGGCAAACGATAAATGGCTGAAATTCTAACCGGGGTGACCTTGTTCACCATAATTCTGATGATGCTCGTGTTCATCATCCTTGGCGCCAAATCAATGCTGGTTGCAAGCGGCAACGTCGAGGTATTGATCAACGGCGAAAAGACCATTCATGCGCCGGTGGGCTCCAAGCTGCTCGGCGCGCTGGCAGAATCCGAATTGTACGTGGCTTCGGCCTGCGGTGGCGGTGGCACCTGCGGGCAGTGCAGAGTTAATGTGCAGGAGGGCGGTGGCTCGATCCTGCCAACCGAAACGAGTCACATCAACAAACGCGAGGCGGCTGACGGCGGGCGCTTGTCCTGTCAGCTCACCGTCAAGCAAAATATGAAAATACGCGTGCCCGATGAAGTATTCGGCGTGCGCAAATGGGAGTGCACGGTGCGCTCGAATAACAATGTCGCCACCTTCATTAAGGAACTGGTGCTGGAGCTGCCCGCGGGTGAGTCGGTGCCGTTCCGCGCCGGTGGTTATATTCAGATCGAGTGTCCTGCGCACGATGTCAGCTACGGCGATATCGAGGTAGCCGAGAAATTCCGCGGCGACTGGGATCGGTTTGATTTATGGAAAATCAAGTCGCACGTTAAAGAGCCG
>CAKZSB010000196.1 GCA_937920585.1 uncultured Granulosicoccaceae bacterium
GAACAGGCACACAAGCCGGATGAATACATTGAGCAGGCCGAGCTGCAGCGCTGTGACGTGTTTCTGGATCGACTGGTCGAGGCACTTTGCTGAGGAACGAAACTCAACCTGTCAGTAACGCATCAAATGGACAGTTAGTGAGATTCTCGTAGCCGGTTTCGGTGATCAACACCTGATCCTCGAGTTTAACGCCATCGCGCTCACCCACAGCGCCAATGTAGGCTTCAACACACAACATCATGCCTGGTTCGAGCACGCCTTCGTAGCCGCGTTCGTGCCAGTCGATCGCATACTTGATCGCAGGCCATTCATCGCACAAACCCACGCCGTGATAGCGCGAGCCATAGCGTTGCGCAACAAATTCGTTCGGCAGCTGATGACCCATCTCACCCAGTTCCTGAAAAGACAGGCCCGGCTTTAACAATTCGGTATTGGTTTGAATGTGCTCAAGCGCGATTGAATGAAGCTCGCGCTGCCGGGCCGTGGGCTGGCCATCGCCAATGAACCATGTGCGTGAGATATCTGCACACATGCCGTAGCAACCGATCAGGTCGGTGTCGAATGCCAGCAGCTCGTTGTTTTGCAGCACTCTCGGGCCACACTCCTGAAACCAGGGATTGGTTCGTGGGCCACTGGCAAGTATTCTGGTTTCTATCCACTCTCCGCCACGGCGGATATTCTCTTTGTGTAATTCGGCCCAGATGTCGTTTTCGGTGAGGCCCGGCCGTGCCATATCACGCATCGCGGCAATTGACTGCTCACAGGCGTGCATCGCACAACGCATTGCAAGGATTTCCTGCTCGCCCTTGATCGCTCGCGTGCGCTCGGTCACTTCCTCCCCGTCGCATACACGAATGCCAGCCTTTTGCAGCGCCTCGACACCGGCTATTTGTATCTTGTCCACCGCGAGGCGCCGGTTATCTCCACTATGTTCACGAAGCAACTCGTCGATAGTTGACGCGAAATTGGCCGCCTTTTCTTCAGTACGACTACCGGTAGCGAAGTAAAAAAACGACGCCCCGCTACGAACCTCGGAAACCAGTGGGTTGAAATCAGACATATATTTCAACCCGCCATACTCCCAGAGCACGACGTGACCATCGGGCAGCACCAGACACGCACGGCAGGGATTGTGCGCACACCACAATTGCATATTGGTCGTGTCAGTGGCATAACGGACATTGAGCGGGTCGTACATCAGCAGACCTGCCAGATCGCGCTCGACAATGGCATCGACCAACCGCTGCAACCGGTAGGCCCGCATTTGCGGCAAATCAGGTGCACTCAGTCCGGCGGCCTGCCATTCGTTGAACGCCAGCGCGGTCGGACCAATCTCGACTCTGTCGTTGTCATCCGGCGTGTTGTCTGGCCGCAACCCTTGCGCGGGATTGATCCTGGGTGTGTATCCGGAGCCCATTGTTTCTCCTGCTGATAGAGTTTCACGATCCGGTTACTTTCAGCGTACGCGCGCATGCTGTCAAAGAATATTCAAACTGCGACAGTAGGGGTGAATCCGGGCTTACTGTAAACTCAATCTACCGCTGCACCGAGCCAGTCAATGTCAATCAAGCCCCTAACAACACTGGATGTCGGGTACATCCGCGGATGCTTCCCCACGTTTGAGGAAACACTGGCAGCCAAAACTGCATTTTTCGAAAATGCGGGCGGCAGTTATGTGGCTGGGCCGGTACTGGACAAACTCATTCATTTCTACCGCTACAACAAAGTACAGCCCTACGGCGCCAGCGATATTCTCAAGGCGGCAGGTGAACAAATGGATGCTGGTCGGGACACCATCGCCGCACTTCTGGGCGTCGACACACAGACCATCACGCTGGGCGCGTCCACCACACAGAATTTTAATACGCTGGCAATCGCCTGCAGTGCGATTGTGGGTCCCGGTAGCGAAGTCATCGTGACGGAACAGGACCACGAAGCCAATATCGGTGCCTGGCAAAGGCTTTGCGAACGCAGCGGTGCAACATTGCGTATCTGGCCTGTCGATGCTGTGTCCGGAGAACTCGACATCACGACGTTCGAGCAGATGCTGAACGCCAACACTGCCATTGCCTGCGTGACGCATAGTTCCAACATCGTCGGTACGATCAATCCTGTTGAAAAAGTCATATCGCTGTGTCGGAGCAATGGTACCCGGATCGCGATAGACGGCGTGTCGTATGCACCCCACCGCTGGCCCGATATACCTGTGCTGAAACCCGATGTCTACTGCTTCAGCACCTACAAGACCTACGCGACACATCTGGGTGTAATGTACTGCAGCGAGGAGTTTGCCGACTTGCTTGACCCGCAATGTCACTATTTCAATTGTCAGCACCGTCAAAAGCGATTCGACTCCAGCGGGCCCGATCACGCCTCCATCGCCGCGCTGGCGGGACTGGGTGAATATTTCGAGCAAAGTCATCGTCATCATTTTGGTGACAGCGAACAATCTGCATATAAGAAAACCAGGGAAATCTCACAATTGATGCATGCCCACGAAACCATGCTGTGTGACAAGCTACTGAGCGGCATTGCAGACCTGCCACTGCGTATCATCGGACGCCCGACCATGCAGGGCCGCGAGGCCAACATAGCTTTGGTATCGGGAAAATACAGCTCGAGCGAGCTATCCGCACAGCTTGCCCGGGTTGACATCGCCGCTGCCAGTGGAGACTTTTACGCTCGCCGCCTGATTGAAAAAACCGCTATCGAAAATCCGGATGACGGTGTGCTGCGAATCAGCTTTGCACACTACAACACGATCGATGAGGTCAATCGCGTCATCGACATTCTGCGCCGATTGCACGGCACGACCCGGTAGATATTCTTGGTAGACATCGCTCTAACCAGCGCGCGACTCATCGCTGAAAAATGGTCAAACCGGGTGCCATCTCCGGCATACGATGCCATGACTCCGCAACAACGCCGAGCCATGCGCCTCGCCAATCCGTTGTCCTTCCTTAACGTGACTTTGTCACCGGAAGATGTAGCCGAACCCGTATCCAACGAACAATTACTGCTGCTGGCACGTCAGTCTCTGGACAAAATCGTTGCCACAGGCGCTTTTGAAACCGCTGCTGATCCGGCGCTGTACCTGTACCGGTTGCGCAGCGAAAGCCACGAGCAAACCGGACTCGTTGCCGATATTCCAGTGGCCGATTACGTCAGTGGGGCAGTGCGAATTCATGAGCAAGTGAGAGAAAGACGGGCACAGTTGTTGGGCGAACACATATTCCAACTGGGCATATCCTCCAGCCCGATTGCACTGGCATACAGAAACACCACCGACCTGGCCCGTTTAATTGAGCACGGCATCGCACAAACCCCGACACTTAGCATAAGCCCTGACTTTGGCATAGAGCAGACGATCTGGCGCATTACCGACCCCGCAACCGTTTCACAATTCCAGTCACGACTAAAGGGTCAAACGCTTTATATAATCGACGGGCATCACCGTGCCGCCGCATCTCTGGCTGCCTACGAACGCGCACCATCGGAACAAAGCAGCCGATTGTTCGGCGTCATGTTTCCGCATGATTCACTTCGATTACGCGGATTCAATCGCTACATAAAGCAATGCACAGCCGGTGATCTTCAACGCCTGACAGACGCGATCGGTAAACTCGGTGGCACATCCGGTCTCTATCAATCACCCGTCTGTGGTGAGACTTCAGTTTATATGGCTAAGCAGTGGTGGAGCGTTCCGCTGCGAGGGACAGGCTTCGACAGCCAGAAGCTGTTCGATCAGATTCTTGCACCCTGTTTTAAATTAACCGCCGCAGACGCCCCGGATATTGTCAACGTTCCCGCCAGCGATGACGTGTTGGATCTTCAGTCTTCTGTAGAGCGCGCCGGGAGCGCAGGATTCGTACTGGCTCCGCTGAGCATTGAACAATTCATGGATGCAGCTGACCAGCAGATATTGCTGCCGCCAAAATCTACCTATTTTGTTCCAAAGGCACAATCCGGCGTGTTTTTGCGCTACCTGCGTAGCTGAAGTGTCTACTGGCTTTCTGCGTTGTCCGCGTTGTCTGTGATCAAACCTATCGTTTTCATATAGGTGAGGTGCGCATCAAGCGCTTGCCGAGCCAAAACGGATTTGGCGCCATATTCGCGCCAGACAGGCATCGCCACAGCACGAAAACGATCGCGTTCCTGCTGAGACCAGGTCACCACCGTCACCTCATCACCCGCAAGGTGTTCGGCTACCAGCGCGCCGTCCTCCAGTTCAGCGCCTCTGCGCATACTGGTGGAGGCAGCCAGGTACCAGGTCTCTAACGCAATCTGGTGTGCCGGACTCAGTTTGTCCCACAACGCTTTATTAACTACAAACTGTAAAACCGCCATCGTGTGAATACCGGGGTAGATCGGGTAAGTCGCAACCTTGTGCAATCCAGCGGCGTTGTTGGCGACATAAACAGAGGCATCAGCTGCATCAACCTCGCCTTTCTCAAGCGCCGAGTAAACCTCGGAAAAGGGCATCGACACCGACACAGATCCGGCGCGTTCGAATACTGCTGTGGCCAGGCCCTCCGGCAGGCGCACGCGAACCCCTTTGAGTTCTGCAACAGACCTGATCGGCTTCGCTGCGACAAACGCCTCACGCGTGTAGGCTCCGCAGCCCACTACGTGCAGTTTTCCATCGGTGTATTTGTCATACAGCTTCTGCAAAATTTCTTTGCCGCCCCCGTGGGTGCAGAAAGTCTGGACCTGATCGGGCCTGTCATAGCCTCCAATCAGATCACCGATCAATGCAAAAGCCGGATCGCGATCGGAAAAATTCGACACCCAGTTCAAGTCGCCATCGAGAATACCGTTAGCCACCGCATCGATGGTCTCGCCCTGCGGAACAATTGCCTGGCTGGGTAGCACCTCGATCTTTAACTCGCCACCGGTCATGGTGTTGAAACGGCCCTGCCAATCGTCTGTCATAAAACGATGCGCCCAGCTCCCGGCCTTGGAATCGGACTGCAGCTTCAAAGTTCGTGCTTCTGCAATCGTGGTCACCAGCAGGCTGACTCCAAGAGCCGCACACAGGGTGGCGAGTTTTTTCAAGTTTGTTACCTTTATTGGTTTTGGATTGCTTATTCTGCACGAACCGTCTCACCGGCCTGATCGAGGCGCTCAATATAGGGTGAGCTATCAGGCAGACAATCGAGCGGGACCGTAACAAATATACCGCCCAGCAAAAAAAATGACAGCGTCTTGCCGTGCCCGTCGAGGCCCAGACCATCATTCACACCGCCCTCAAGTACATCGTCGATGACAAAATTCAGGGCTGGCAGATTGGGCAATTCGTAACGCGCAACTGAAGTCGCGCGTTTGTGAGCGAACAGCTTCAACACACGGCTGTCCGTCACTTGCTCACACAAATGCTCAAACGCCGAGGCACGATAAGGTATCACGGAAATGTTTGATCGATTGCCTTTGTCGCCCGCCCGACCATGAGCCACGGCATGCAAGGGCACCGTCACAAGCTTCATGCTGTCACCTCAACCGCGCGGGTATGAGGCTCCACGAGTGTGCGATCAATCAATATCGACGCCGTCGATACCTGAGCGCTGACCGACTGCCGGACACCACCACCGGCGGCCGGACCGCAACAGTATAACGCCAACACTTCATCGACAGCACGTTGAGCCACCCGCTGCGAATCGCATCGTACCGCAGCACGCAGTCGATATTCTGCGTCAGAAACGTATGAGCCACTCGGCATACGCGTACCGCTATCGTCATCAAAAACGCTCCCTGTGCCGATGATTTCGATCCGACAAGGCTCGTCTATGCCGATCTGTCGATAGCGATCACGAACCACATCAACCGCGAGTTTCGCGCGCGCCAGCGCGTTCGGCCCGGCATAGGAAATTTCAGCCTCGCCCAGCCACCCCCCATCAACCGACAAGGTGGCTTTGAGTTTTGTCGGCGGCGCATGGCCGCGTGCACCGGATACTCTGATCCGGTCGGCACCGTCATCAGCCAGCTCGACTGCGGTGATATCAAGAGTGACATCGGGCGTGAGATAGGCTGACGGATCATGCATTTCATAGAGCATTTGCTCGATAACCGTCGCCCGACTAACCAGACCGCCGGTGCCCTCGGCCTTACCGATAACAAAAACGCCATCAGCGGTAATTTCAGCAATCGGGAAACCCACCGATTCCAGACCCTCGACGTCCTTAAATCCTGGATCGGCAAAATAGGCGCCGGTCACCTGTGCGCCGCATTCAAGCAGATGCCCGGCCAGCGTGCCGGCTGCCAGCAAATCATATTGCTCGCTCCGCCAGCCATACTCGTGAATCAGTGGCCCCAGCACCAGCGCGGCGTCGGTCGATCGACCGACCAGCACGATATCCGCGCCCAAAGCCAGCGCATCAGCTACCGGCCGCGCACCAAGGTAGGCATTGGCTGCCAGCAATGCCCGCCCGGCCGTATCAGTTCCCTCTATGGGTGCGTACTCGCGCAATTGCTCTGCCTGCATAAAAGACAACAGATCGTCGCCTTCAACAATGGCCACTCGCACAGCTGCAAGACCTGCCTGCTTTGCAATCTCAAGTACTTTTCTGCCCGCAGCAGCTGGATTGGCATTGCCAAAATTGGCGACAATCCGAATATCGTTGGCCATGCAATCGGCGAGCACGTGCGGCAAATAGTTTTCCAGCCATGGTGAATAGCCTTTGTCGGGATCCTGGCGCTTGATTCGCTGAGCGATGGCGAGGGTACGCTCGCCCATCACTTCGTAAATCAGATAACGCGGTCCGTCTCGATTGGCAAGTGTTGCGACCACAGGTACAGCAGCATCGAATCGGTCACCGGCAAATCCGGCTCCACTGCCTATGTGGACACAACGGTTCATTGTGGCCAACCCAGCTCGCGTGCGTTGAATATGAATGGCGCCGTCAATTTATCATCGAAACAATCCAGAATATTCTGCGCAGCACCTGTGGCCATACGCTGAAATCCCTCTGCTGTGGTGGCCGCATTGTGGGGAGACAAAACACTATTCGGCAGGCTCAACAGCGGGTTGTCGGAAGCGGGCGGTTCAGTGCAAAACACATCGCTGCCGAAACCAGCCAGCGTATCGGCGAGAATCGCATCCGCAACCGCCTGCTCGTCCACCACGCCGCCGCGAGCACAATTGATAAGAATGGCGTGTGCCGGCATAGCAGCCAGTTCAGCGGTGCCGATCAGATTTCGAGTGGTGTCGTCCAGCGGCACATGCAGGCTAACGAAGTCAGCGTCTGCGAGTGCGGGCACGAAATCCTCAACTGCCATGCAACCTGACGCTTCGGCATGCGCGCGATCCAGTTCTATATCGGCTACGGTCACACGCATGCCGAATGCGCGACACAAAGGCGCTACTTTTTTACCGATTCGGCCATAGCCGATAACGAGTATATGCTTGCCGTGTAGCTCGAAGGTCTTGTGCCGACCTCGCTCATGGAAACCACCCGTACGAGTTAGTTGATCATACTGCTCGGCGCGTTTGCACAGTGTCAGCATCATCATCAATACATGCTCCGCCACTGATGTGGAATTGGCCTCAGCGGCAATCGCGACCGGCAAGCCACGCGAAGTCATGTGCGATACATCGACGTTGTCGCAGCCGACACCATGTCGCGACACAACCTGCAGATTACTCGCCGGTGACAATTCAGCCGCTGTCAACTGCGCGGTCCGGACCAACACCGCATCGGCATCGACTATCTCAGCTGCCATTCGCACGTGGTCTGTGCCATCGAGCAAGGTTAGCGCAATATCATCTCTCGCTTCGAGCAGAGCGATTCCATCGGAATGTATGTTTTCGGTGACGACCACTTTTTTCATTTTAATCCTGTGCGTTGCACGGCGTTCGGTGCAACTGGCTTGATTGACCATGGGCACAGTAGCTGACAAGATGTTGCGGATCTTGTCAACTCCCGCCAGCCGCAGAAGACTCCGATGCACTCTCCGACCGCCAAAGCGCTTGCGCTCCTCACGAAGTGGGACACACCCACTATTTGCAATGGCCTGGAAATAGTCTGTCCAGAACGCCGTGCAACGGGATTCACCACGCTGCCGATGGTCAGCCTGGATCCTTCACTGCCACCGGTAATCGGCTACGCAAGGACTGCCCGAATACGCGCAGCAGCACCCAATACTGCAGATGAAGCAAGCGCCCGCACACTACGTATGGACTACTACGAGTATGTTGCCAACGGCGGACCTACACCGAGTATTGTCGTTATTGAAGACCTCGACGCAAGCCCGGGGTTCGGTGCGTTTTGGGGCGAAGTGAATACCACCATTCACAAAGGGCTGGGAGCAGCAGGCGCAGTAACCAATGGCTCGATCAGAGATTTGCAGGATAGCGCGCGTGGCTTTCAGTTACTCGCGGGATGCGTCGGGCCGAGCCATGCGCATGTGCATCTGGTCGACTTTGCAGGTGACGTGACAGTGCACAACATGAGCGTCAGTCATGGCGATATCGTCCACGCCGATTGCCACGGCGCAGTGGTGGTACCGGCGCATGCGGTTGCCGAATTGCCCGCTGCAATTGATCTAATATCCCGCCGAGAGGCCGAAATTCTGAATGCTGCGAAAGCCGACGATTTCAGTATCGACAAGTTGCGCGCTGCGATGGCGAGTGCCGGAGAAATCCACTAGTCACATAGAACTGCCGTTGCTAGGAAAAAGCGCGAGCGATGTAATCGCCAAGCGCCGCCCCTGGCGTATTGCCGGTTGAATCGGGTGCTCTGTAGAGCACAATTGAATGATCGGCCAACAGTGGTAACTGGCCTCCGTGGTCGATCGCCTCGCGCCCCGCATGCTCGGCAAACTCGAGTTCTGCGCCCACACAAAGATCGGCCGAAATAGTCGCAAACCCCGCTATTTCATCTTCCGCCACGACGACATCACGCCATTCAATGCCGTGTTCTTCCAGGGTAGTGATGACAGTTTGGCGAAAGGCACAGCCTTTGGAAAATCCGATTGGCAATGGCCTTTTTTTCCATGCCGTGCCACCGATGGCGCCGGTCCAGATTAATCGCTGAGTGCTCAGCACTTCACCTCCGTCGCCGGGCTTGCGCTCGGTAGTTAAAACCAGATCGTGTTTCCCCTCACTGAATTGGCGCAACAGCTTACGGGTTAACGACGATGCCAGCTGCACTTGCACGCGTGGATAGTCACGGGTGAAATCGCGCAATACACGCGGAATAAGAGGGTTGATGATATCCGAAGGCACACCAACCGAGATGCGGCCTTCGTACTCTTCGGCCGTCAATCTACCCCACGCCTCATCATTGAGCTCGAGCATTTTTCGCGCATAACTCAACAACTGATCGCCACTTGGTGTCGGTGACATGCCCTGCATGGAACGGTCAAACACTGAAAGATTCAGACTGTTCTCCAGCCGCTTGATTTGCATGCTGATCGCCGACTGAGTCATGTGCAGGCGAGAGGCCGCTCGCGTCATGCTGCCCGTTTCGGCAATGGTGACGAAACTGCGCAAGGTTCCAAGATCAAGTGTTCGCTTACCGGCCATTTCGCCCTACCTATCATGTTTTGTGAACAACGCTTTCAATATATTTCGTTTTCCTTATAGGCTCTGCAGGCGCTAAAGTCAATATTCGTTGAACAAAACCACTTATACTTAACAAATATTGATAGGAGCGATGATGAGCATTGATCAAACTGAAAACGTGTTGATTCAATCGGTAGAAAACGCCCGAAGCCCGATTCGGCGCTGGTCTGCATCATCGAGATACTGGATCAGCCTTCAGCTATTGCGCTGGCAAGTGAAAAAAGAACGCCGGGCACTGGCCCGATTGCCGGACAATCTGCTGGCGGACATGGGCATCGATCGAGCCGAGGCACTGCGCGAAAGCAGAAGATCGCTTACCGATATACCCGCCCAGCGTATTCACCACCAGTTAGGCCGCTATTGGTTGATAGATCTGGATTAGTGCTACGCCGCAGCGGTGAACACTCGCGCGGTAGATGAGCCGGTGGCGGTCATTTCGCCATCGGCATTGAAGAGATGCGCTTCTATGAAGACTGTGGATTTACCCGCCTTGATCACGCGCGCAGTCACACTGAATGCGCCGGCTTTCGAGGGCAACAGATAGCTCACCTTGAGCTCAAGCGTAGGCATTGCACGGACATCGATATATTTTGCCACTACCGCGCTATACATCGTCGCATCGAGCATCGCTGCGACAAATCCGCCCTGGACGATATCTCCGGAATGGCAAAACTCAAGCGGAATCAGAAATGTCATGGACGCACTACCCTGATCGCAATCGATTTCAGTGAGCTCGCCACCCAGCGATTTAACACACGGTGGGCTGTTGGCCACAAGCTGCTTTTTTAGTTGTTCCTGGGTCATTCTTCAACAGTAAAAGTCCGAAAGAATACCGATAGTCGCACAGTTAACGGCAAACTGTTACCGTGACGATCAGTCTTGCGCATAGCTAAATTGCCAGGCTGAAAAAACTTGTTGAACTCCCACCCCGGTGGAAATTTTCCAGTTGGATAAAACGATGGATGAAGTCTGCCAGGCACTGGTTCTCGATGCCACCGGCGCCAGCAGTATTGAAAAAGTGCAGAACATACAGCAGCTCTGGAGCGGCTATGGCCAGATCTTTCGCGCTCGTTTGCGTGGCGGTGCTCACCGCTCTGTAGTAGTAAAGTGCGTTCAGCCACCCGAGATCGAATCACATCCTCGCGGCTGGACATCAGCTATCGCCTATCAACGAAAACTGAAGTCCTATCAGGTGGAGTTACACTGGTATCGCCATTGGAGCCACCAATGTTCAGGCGCGGTTGCGCGCTGCTACGCCAGCCATCAGCAGGGTAATAAAATCTGGCTGGTGCTGGAGGATCTGGACGACAGCGGTTACTCCCGTCGCTACGATTCATTGTCCGTGGATCAATGTCGCGCCGTGCTGCACTGGCTGGCGCAGCTCCATGCCGACTTTCTAAACATCGACACCCATGGCTTGTGGGACACCGGAACCTACTGGCATCTCGATACGCGTCCGGACGAACTTGCCGCTATGCCGGACGGGCCATTGCGAAGCGCTGCCAGCGACATCGACAAACTATTGACCGGTTGCCGGTTTCAAACCGTGGTGCACGGAGACGCGAAAGTGGCAAACTTTTGCTTTCAACCGTCGGCTGAACCAGTGGCTGCAGTGGATTTCCAGTACACGGGCAGAGGTTGCGGCATGAAGGATGTCGCGTATTTTCTGGGCAGCTGTCTGTCGGACCGTCAGCTCGAAACCCACGCCGACAGTTTGCTCGACGACTACTTCAAATCGCTCGAACAGCTACTGGGAGCAAGTTCGACGACGCAGCAGCTGGAAAGCGAATGGAGAGCGTTGTATTGCGTCGCCTGGACCGACTTCTACCGTTTCCTAAGCGGTTGGATGCCTACCCACCGGAAGATCAATCGTTATACCCGGGAGTTGGCAGAGCAATGCCTGGCACACCCTGATATAAACGCCTGACAGTTCTACAAATCGAGAAGCATAGCCTCGGATTTTTCGAACCACATCCGCGAGACAAAACTATCTTTGGGCCAGCGGTAACCGAGGTCGCCAATCTGTATCGCCGTGTGTCGTTCGAGCAACGTATCGATAGCCGCACGGGCCGACTCGTTTTGTCCCAGGCCTGCATGGGCAATGGCCCGACTGAACAATGCGGTATCCGCATAGCTGGTATTCGGATATTGATCCATCAATGAATCGAGGCTGCCGAGGCCTGTGGCATATTCACCGAGATCGGTAATTTGTATGTAGCCCACCATATATCGGGCGTCGTCGGCAAGGTAGCCGTCGGGATACTCTTCGACAACCGAATTTAACAATTTCAAAGCGCGATCAAAATCACCGTGATCACGCGCGTCCAGCGCATCGCGATAGCTGTCAAAGCCTTGATCGGTGCCGTATACATCTGCCTCGGCTAAAAGAGGAAGGCGAACCATTGCGCGGGTCTTGTTACCGTCAGTGGGTACCGCATTGACATAGCGCTGGTATTCACCCGATGCAGCCATCAAATCGCCACTCTGTTCCAGTTCCTTAGCCTGATAGAAAACAGCCTCTGTCGCTACGGTGGCTTCTGACTCTCCGGCAATGACGTCGTAGTCCAAATCCAGAGAAGCGGTTTTCTGGCCTGCGCTCTGGGGCCGAAATGACACATCGAAAACGTAGCGGTCCCCCGGTGCCAGCACCAGTGCATCATCGCCGACACTGAATTCTGCCGCATCGCGTCCCTGCACACGCAGGGAGTTAAGTGGATAGGTGTCTGCACCCACATTGGCGATCACAAAAGTCTCGGTGGTTGAATCGCCTACCTCGCTGGTACCGAAGCGATACTCTTGCTGGGAGATACGCAAACCACTGCCGGAGTCATCAACCGGAAACAGCTTCATGTCATCGGTGCTTCCACCGCCGCACGATGCACCTGTAGCGATCGCACTCATTGCCAGCACAAGACGAAGCGTTTTCATGTCTCTCATATTCAAGACTCTACGGATCGCTTGAAGGATCAGGCTGCTACCTTAGCATCGTCGTTGGGCGGGGACTGGGTCTCGAAGAAATCCAGCGCGATCTTGCAGTTGGTGACCGCTTCTTCCAGAACTTCAGTATTCGCCGCGGGTTTCTGCATCTCGTGCAGCAAGTTGATTTCAGACTTGGCCTCTTCAATCTTGCGATTGATCTGTTTGACGGCTAATTGCAACGCATCCGCAATGTCGGCAAATTCTTCACTGTCGGAGGCGCGCAAACGCACGTTGAGTTTACCGGCACCAATCTCTCGTAATGCTCGCTTCACCGCCAGTAACGGGTGGCCCAGTTTGCGCACGATGTAGACGCTGATGAGGCTGGTGACAACCACGTTGATCACCATCATGTAGA
Source organism: uncultured Granulosicoccaceae bacterium (assembly GCA_937920585.1). Lineage (GTDB taxonomy): Bacteria > Pseudomonadota > Gammaproteobacteria > Granulosicoccales > Granulosicoccaceae > CAKZSB01. Next base: position 12,894 of record CAKZSB010000196.1, read on the forward strand.
GCACCCACTTGCCCAGTACTTCGGCGATACCCGGTACTTGCTCATTCAGCATGTTCATGTCCTCGGACACAAAGAGCATCGGCGACGAACCCGACACCAGTTGCCCGAGCATCTGGTAGTAGAAGACGCCCAGCAAGGCAGTAGTCAGGAGCAGGTATAAAGACGCAAAGGCGATTACCCGGCGAATCTCGCGGGCCTGAAAGGTCTTGTCCTTGAACAGTGCCAGAAGAAAAAACGAATCGGATGAACGAGCCATGTGCATGGTTTCCCGGAGGTAGACGCCGTATGCCGTCAATATCCTGCCCGCAACTGAAAATATCTGCGGCAACTCGACGGCACTTCCAAGCACAATGGCGACACCTGAGCACGCAACTTGATTCAGGTGTGACTAAAGATTGATGTCAGTCGTAATGAATGGCGGAAGAACGTGGGAGTCTACATTTTGGTTTGATCAATACTGACTAAGACCATTTAACCATTTGTTTTATAGCTATTTTTCCGCAACTTCCACCCAGTTTTGTGACTGCTTTCCTGTCACAAAAGTATCGAAACTCTTGATAACCACGTCGATTGAGTGCTGGGCGCAAAAATTTTGGGGTATCGGCAGTGGCGATTTCATAACTTGTCCCGTGCGTCAGAAATCTCGGCTTACGCTCAAGCAAAGACGTTCGTACATCAAGTCCTGATGTGTCGCAAATTTATCAACAGCACCGCTGTGATTTGTTGGCTGCTCGATAATCGGCACTCTCGATCTGGTCTCCAACTACATGGAGTTGTATTTCTTACTTTTATCACAACGTTTCGGTAGCGGATGAAGCTCCGCGAATTCAGTTACTTAAGCAATTCGAGAGAGCAATTAATGAGCGATACCATACGAGTAAAAGGTGCACCGACCATTTACACAGCACGCTTGTCCACCCATCG
>CAKZSB010000197.1 GCA_937920585.1 uncultured Granulosicoccaceae bacterium
GCCTTGAGGATCAACTGTGTTGCCGTTGGAGTTATTAGACGGATTGCGAAACTCCGAGACGCTGCCATCGGTTTCGTCCCAGCGCATCATTCGATTGTTAGGTATGTCCGACCACACCAGGTAACGCCCGGCGGCAAACCACGCAGGCCCTTCCGCCCAGCGACTGCCTGTCCACAGCCGCTCTACTCTCGCATGACCAATCAAACACCCGGCGAACGACTGATCTATTACCTCGAAGCTGGTACCTTCAATTTCGCCGTACATTGTGGGATCTCGTTGTTATGGTGAGCGCGGGCTTAAAACGACAAACGATTATATACACAGCGTGAAGCGCATAAGGTTAGCGACGGCTCATCCTGCGCATACCCCAACCGGCAGGCGCTCTGCTGTTGCCCGGGTGTTTCTGATCGGGACCCCAGATTGCCTGATAGGTGTCAATCGCATAGCCACGACGTTGCAGCACGACGAATATTACGACCAGTAATGCCCACCAGACAACAATACAGAACCACATCCATCGCGGTGCATTCACGTGCCACAGACCCAGCCCGATTGTGACGATCGACAGCAGTAGTAAAAAATAGCCCAGCGACTTGTGCAGCATTTCGAAAACCCGTCGACGCAGGTTCATGTCATAGTGATCGCCGGTCGCGTTACCGACCGTTGAAGGGCCCCCCTTGCTGCCACGGAAATACCCAAGCGCTACCTGCACCAGCAACAGCAGCAACACTGCATAGCCAAACTTCGAGTGATTGCTGAGCGCATCCAGATCCAGCTTGAACACCAGCGCAATCGCTGCCACCGTGCACACAAAAACCAGCACCTGACCAATCCAGTGAGTACGCCACCAGAACTGGCTATCGAGTTGGGCGGGCCAGTCCTGATGGGGAAGGACTTTGAAAAATCGCGCGACGATGATCGCCAGCGGTGCGAGCACCGCCCAGCCGACAAACATTAATCTGGCATGCCACTGCTGCACGTCGGTTAACAAATGCGGCCGATCCGTGAACAACGGTGCTAGCAGCCATTCCCACATGCCTGTCAGCCCTTAACTGCACCGGCAGTCATACCCGTAATGATCTGGCGCGACGCAAACAGGGTAAAGATAATCGGCGGAATGGCCAGCAAGACGCCGGTCGCCATGATCACGCCCCACTCGACATTAAATTCGGACATATTGTTGACGATCAGGATGGGTACCGTCTTGGTATCCCGGTCGGATAGTGCAGAGGCAAGCAGATACTCGTTCCAGGCAATGCGGAAGGTAAAGATCGCCGCTGCCGCCAGCCCCGGTTTGATCAACGGCAATACCACTTTGAAAAACACCTGAAACGGCCCGGCACCATCCATGCGGGCAGCTTCTTCGAGCTGGCGTGGTACCTGGACGATGAAACTTTGCAGTATCCAGATCACAAACGGCAGATTCATGGCGATGTAGATCAATATGATCCCCGAGTGCGTACCAGCCAGGCACACATCGCCGCGACCGCCAAAGTTGTCGCGGATCAAAGCCCCGAGCCAGCTGGTTTTATCGATACAGAATTCGTTGTTCCACAATCCGAATACCGGCACCAACAGCACGGCAGGCGGCACCATTCTCACCATTAGTGTGGACCCTGATACCGTATCTCTGCCCATGAATCGAAACCGCACCAGCGCATAGGCGGCCATACAACCGATGATCAGTGTCAGCACCGTCGAGACCAGTGCAATAATCAGTGAGTTGATAAAGGCGCCACCGAATTTCAGCGCACAAAAATCCAGATGATCCAGTTCATAGGGCAGCACATCACACAGCGCTGTTTCGTAATTCTGGATGGTGGGCAGAAAAAGCAAACCGGTGGTACCCGAGATGATATCGACGTCGAGCTTGAAGGAGTTGATGAACATCAGCGCGATCGGCCCGACTGACATGATGATCAGCATCACCAGCAGTGCATAAAAGGCCGGGTGCTGCTTTTCGGTCTGTACCGACATCAGTCATCCTCCGCAGCGATTCGCTGTGCGCGAGCAACGCGCAACTCCTGAATCTTGTTATAAGCCAGCATGGCAATCGTTAATATCAGTAGCAGCATCAACAGATAGTTGGACATCGCAGCCGCCACGCCCAGTTCGCGAAATTCGGTTGCCGTTCTGGAAATTCTGAGTGCGAGTATTTCCGTTGAGAGTCCCGGGCCGCCCTCAGTCATTACCAGAATCACCTCCAGCACCTTGAAGGCATCGATGAGTCTGAGCAAACAGGTGACAATGAGCACCGGCATCATCAGCGGTAGCTTGATGTGCACAATTTGCTGCCAGCCGGTGGCGCCATCAATTCGAGCTGCCTCCAGCGCCGATCTGGGCAGCGACTGCAGTGCCGCCAGCGACAATATGAAAATAAACGGCGTCCACTGCCAGATATCCGCAATGATGATTGATAACAATGCGTGTTTGCCCAGCCAGTCAACCGAACCCAGGCCGGTTGATTCAAGCGTTCGATTAAAGATGCCGACGGTCGGGTGATACATATATCGCCACATCAGCCCCACGACTACCGGGGCGATCATCATTGGCAAAATAAACAGGGTTCGGAGCACTGACATACCGCGCAGACTTCGATCGAGCAACAGTGCCAGGCCAACACCGATGACCATTTCAATCGACACCACCGAGATGGCGAACTTTAACGTGACGACCAGGCTCTCGCGAAAGCTCGGGTCTTGCCAGAGATAGACATAGTTAGACAGGCCGACGAATTCGGTCTCTCCCAGCGCCTGGCTCGGATCCCAGTCACGGAAACTTCCGTAGATCATGTATCCCAGTGGATACAGCAGTGCCAGCGCCATGATGACAAAGGCGGGAGCCAGAAAGATATAGGGCGTGAGCCTGTTGAGTGCGGCGTTAGTCATGTGGGTACATTGCGTTAGCCATGGTTGTTTGCGACAGAGCAAACGCTGCAGGCTGCA
>CAKZSB010000198.1 GCA_937920585.1 uncultured Granulosicoccaceae bacterium
CCGATGGTGAACCTACGTAAGTTATAACGGTCGTCGCGAGCAACCACGCAAAACCAATCATTAACCCCACCCATACCTATCCCCCGTCATTCCGGACTTGCTCCGGAAACCAGATGTTTTCGTCACCGTTAAATACATAACCTACAACCAACCTTGCCCGTACTACGTAACCATCTGGATACCGTGGCAAGCACGGTATGACAGGTTTATGGGGACTTTGCCGCTCAGAAATATATAAGCCTGTTTGTCAGCAAACACGCAAAACCACCCGTTAACCTCACTCATACTCTCCCCCGTCATTCCGGACTTGCTCCGGAAACCAGATGTTTTTGTCACGTTAAATACAATAGCCCACAACCAGCCTCGCCCGTACTACTCAAACAACTGGATACCGTGTACCGGAGCAAGTCCGGCATGACGTAAGCACGGTATGACGGGTTTATGGGGACGTTGACGCACTGAAATATAAAGCTCTTTTACCGGCAACCACGCGAATCCAACCACCAACCTCAACCCTACCCCCTACCCGTCATTCCGGACTTGCTCCGGAAACCAGATGTTTTCGTCACCGATAAATACATAACCTACAACCAACCTTGCCCGTACTACCCAAACATCTGGATACCGTGGCAAGCACGGTATGACGGGTTTATGCCGATGGTGAACCTACGTAAGTTATAACGGTCGTCGCGAGCAACCACGCAAAACCAATCATTAACCCCACCCATACCTATCCCCCGTCATTCCGGACTTGCTCCGGAAACCAGATGTTTTCGTCACCGTTAAATACATAAACTACAACCAACCTTGCCCGTACTACCCAAACATCTGGATACCGTGGCAAGCACGGTATGACGGGATTTGTGCCGATGGTGAACCACGTAAGTTATAACGGTTGTCGCCAGCAACCACGCAAAACCACCCGTTAACCTCACTCATACTCTCCGCCGTCATTCCGGACTTGCTCCGGAAACCAGATGTTTTACTCGCCTGACAATCCCGCCCTCGCCGACCACCCCATCAACACGCCCCCGCCAAAACTGAGCGCGATAGAATCGTGCCCACTACCCAACGCGCACCGATTATCAGCAATTACCGAATACTGATTCTGTGCCGGGCGCATTTACTCCCGCCCCGGTAAACTTCACAATCCATGCTGGCGCTCGTGATCACGGCTCACTCTGCGATGGCAAAACTCCTTATCTACTACGCCCACCCGGGTCAGGCATTCAGTCGGGCCAATGCGGCGATGGCGGCCGCGGCACGCGATGTGGCGGGCATCACGTTCGTCGATCTGTATGCGGATTACCCGCGGCACGATATCGACGTAGCGCGCGAACAACAGCGATTGATCGAACACGATGTGATCATTTTTCAGTTTCCGCTGTACTGGTATTCAACACCCAGCCTTTTGAAGGAATGGCAGGATCTGGTGCTGCAACACGGTTTTGCCTATGGCCACGAGGGCGACAAACTCGCCGGCAAGACACTACAGCTCGCGCTCACCGCCGGTGGTAGCCGTGACGCCTACACGACAGACGGCTATCAGCAATACCCGCTGCGCACCTTCCTGACCCCACTTGAGCAAACCGCGCGCCTTTGCAAAATGCAGTTCGCCACACCCTATGTATTGTATGAATCGCTGGCCGCCGACTCGGAGAACGACATCGCCGATCACGTCTCGGGCTACTGTGAGCTTATCGCTGCGATCATCGACGACCGACACGACTTTGCCATTGCCGGCCACCAGGGCGTCGTCACCCACCATGACCTGACGACGAAGGCCTGAACCATGACGGAATTTCTGCTACTCGCCTTTATCTTTCTTGTCTCCGGCGTCATCGCCGTACCGATTGCGTCGCGATTCGGTCTGGGCTCGGTACTGGGGTATCTGATCGCAGGTATCGTCATCAGCCCGTTGCTGCACGCACTCAACGTTGACGTCATATCGATTCAGCACTTTGCCGAATTTGGTGTGGTGATGATGTTGTTTCTGGTTGGACTGGAGCTCGAACCCGCGATGCTATGGGCCATGCGCGCAAAGCTCCTGGGGCTGGGCGGATTGCAGGTTGGCATCACCACAGCACTGGTCATGCTGGTGGCCATGGCATTTGGTCAGCCTTGGACAATCGCGCTGGCAATCGGGCTGGTGCTCGCACTCTCCTCCACCGCTATCGTGCTGCAAACACTCAATGAAAAAGGCCTGATGAAATCCGATGGTGGCCAGTCGAGCTTTTCGGTGCTGTTGTTTCAGGATATCGCCGTGATCCCGATGCTGGCATTCATTCCACTGCTCGCACTACCGGAACTGATGGACGTCGCCACAGAATCCGGCGCTCACGGCGCCGCAGAGGATAATCATCATGGTCTGAATCTGAACATTGTTGCCGGTTTGCAGGGCTGGCAGGCCGCGTTGGTAACCGCCGCTGCAATCGCTGCAGTTATTCTCGGTGGTACCTATCTGACACGTCCGATCTTTCGCTTCATCGCCATGGCCGGGCTTCGCGAATTGTTTGTCGCCACAGCACTGCTGTTTGTCATCGGCATTGCGCTATTGATGATGGTCGTCGGTTTATCACCGGCGCTAGGTACCTTCCTGGCTGGTGTGGTACTGGCGAACAGTGAGTATCGTCACGAGCTGGAATCAGACATCGATCCTTTTCGTGGCCTGTTGCTGGGGCTGTTCTTTATCACCGTGGGGGCCGGTATCAATTTCGCGCTGTTGTTTGGTAACTTCGGCATCATCATTGGCATGACACTCGGGCTGATCGCTGTGAAGTTCGCTGTGCTGTGGGCACTGGGGCGTTTGTTCAAACTACAGGGCAGCAATCAATGGCTGTTTTCACTAAGCCTTGCGCAGGCGGGAGAATTTGGCTTTGTGCTGCTGAGCTTCACGGTCGCCAATCACGTGATCCCAAAACCGATCGCGGATCAGCTGTTACTGGTGGTCGCACTATCGATGTTGCTTACGCCTGCCCTGTTCATCATCTATGAAAAACTGATCGTGCCGAAATTTTCAGCCGCCAGCGATAAGCCACCCGATGAGGTCGATGAAGACGGCGATATCATCATTGCCGGACACGGTCGTTTCGGTGGCGTGGTCAATCGAATGCTGCGCGCGACCGGCTACTCCACGACCGTGCTGGACTTCAGTGCATCACATCTTGAGGTACTGCGCTCGTTCGGCTTCAAGATCTTTTACGGTGATGCCACCAGAGCCGATCTGCTGCACGCGGCAGGTATCGAGCAGGCAAAGCTGATAGTAATCGCAATCGATAACCGTGAGCAGATCAACGCATTGGTAAAACACGTGCGCAAACATCACCCAGCATTACCGATCATTGCGCGCGCCGTTGATCGGCGGCATGTACACGAACTCTATGCGGCAGGCTGTCACCACATCATACGTGAGACGTTTGATTCCAGCGTTAGAACCGGCAGAACCGCGTTCGAGTTGCTGGGAATCCACCCTTTTCAGGCAGAATTACTGGCGCGCAAATTTACCGAGGACGATCGCCACATCTTAAGGGCGATGGCTGAAGTCTATGATCCGGATGTACCGAACCACGAAAACCCGGCTTATATCGAGAAATCCAAAGGGCTGATGGAAAAACACGAGGCACAGATCTTTGGCAAGGGCAAAGTATATTCAGCCAGCAGCGACTCGGGCTGGATGCCACCTGGCAAGCAGGATGTCGAGACGATCGAGGCAGATCATCAGGGTAGTTTACTGCGTTAAGCGCTATTGCTCCCAGACCGGTGAATCACCAATTTTCTCCACCAGAAAATCGACAAATACCCGAACCTTTGCGGACAATACATTCGCCTTCGGATAGACCAGCCAAATCGCAGACTGATCAACCACCCGGTAATCCGGCAACACGCGCACCAGTGATCCGTTTTGCAATTCACTGTGCACACTCCAGACCGAGCTCATACCAATACCCACGCCGGTTTTTGCCGCAATTCGCAAACTGGCGCCATCGTCGCAGACCACTCGTGAGCCCGCATCCGGTGGCGGAAAAGTACAGCTGCGACCCGGCCCCGTTGAACTCAGTTCACGTGGTCTTGAGTCCATAAATACCAGCAGCCGGTGGTTTTTTAAATCATCAGGTTCCAGCGGCGTCCCGTATCGATCCAGATAACCGGGAGACGCACAGAGTATTCGATTGTCGTCGGCCAGTTTTCGGGCACGCAGGCTGCTGTCTTCAATCGCGTAGTTTCGCAGCGCGAGATCAAAGCCCCGCTCGATCAGATTCACCTGCAGATCGGAGAGCTTCAGTTCGATGTTAATGCCCGGGTAGCGTTCCAGAAACTCGGCCAACTGCGGTACCACATAGAGTTGCGCAAACGTGCTGGTTGCGGCGAACTTTAGCGTACCTGTTATCTCCTCGTTGCCCTCACCCAGCATGGCCAGTGCCGCATCTTCCTGAGCCAGCATCTCACGTGCGTAGGGAAGAAATTCCAATCCCTTTTGCGACAAGGCGACTTTTCGCGTCGAGCGATGCAACAGATCGGCGCCGATCTCGTTCTCGAGCTTTGACAAGCGCGCACTGGAAGTGGCCGGTGCCAGGCCCAGTTCGCGTCCGGCGGCGCTGATGTTGAGCATATCCGCCGCCATGACGAAAAGCCTGAGCGCTTCTGTATCCATTTTTATGTATCCATTTTTATTATGGCCGAATGTCGAAAACTGATTCACCGAGCGAGGCATTTTAACGCGAAACGCAAACACACAGACTACTAGCCTGGATTGTTCATGAAGGGGCGAGAGTATCGCGCAGACAATTGTTTGCACAGTGGATTGTGCGACTGCATCGAATACTTACTGATATTTGTAAGGGAGCAAAATTCGCTGTGGGAACAAGGGGCAAGCGAGAAATCGTCAATTTCATGAATAGTCCAGGCTAGCAAGCGTCTGACAACCCGAGCACACAATATTCCGGTCGCCACGCGCTACTCGCCCAACAACGGATACAACCATGAAATACGCCGGATTTACCACATTCACCGCCGAACAGAACGACGGCATTCTCACCGTCACTTTCAACTTCGGCTCAGTCAACGTACAGGGCCAGGAAATGCTGGCCGATTTGAACAGCCTGGCCATGCGACTTGAGCGCGACAGGCAGACAAAAGTTGTCGTCTTTCAATCTGCCAACCCGGAAATATGGGTGTGCCACTACGACACCGAACTGCTGAAGGATATGTCCGATGAGGCAGTATCGCGAGACGAGGCGACCCTGCTCGATCTACAGGCGGTTTGCGAGCGCATCAGTAAAGTACCACAAGCCACGATTGCAAAGCTTGAGGGATTTGCACGCGGTGGCGGACATGAACTGGCACTCGCACTGGACATGCGCTTCGCCGCACGCGGCAAATTCAAATTCATGCAGATGGAAGTCGGCATGGGAATCCTGCCGTGTGGTGGCGGCGCATCGCGCATGGCGCGACAGACCGGACTGGGACGGGCGCTGGAAATCATCCTCAGCGCACGCGATTTCGACGCCGACGAAGCAGAAGCCATGGGCACCATCAACAAGGCACTCGATCCTGATGACATCGGCGAATACGTCGACACGCTGGCCCAACGCATTGCAAAGTTCCCGGCCGAATCAATTAACGCCTGTAAACAGGCTGTCTATGAATCGATTGACAAGCCGATTGACGAGGCGCTGAAGGCCGAGGCCTACTGGCTCTATCAGGCAACCAGCAAAACACCTGCGTTGAAGCGTTTTACCATCGCCGACGAGCAGGGCCTGCAACACGATATCGAAAATCAGCGCAACTGGAATGATCT
>CAKZSB010000199.1 GCA_937920585.1 uncultured Granulosicoccaceae bacterium
ATACCGTAGCACCTAACGAATCGCGGTAGACGGCTGCGGCTTGTTCCAGATCCGCGACGACTATCGCGACGTGATTGAGATTGCCAATCATGAGTTTTGCTCGAATTCAATGATCTTCTGGTCTACATCGAGCGTCGCGCCTGCCGTTTGATGGACGATGGCGATTTTACCGTCGCGTTCTGCCTTCAGCACGTTTTCCATCTTCATCGCCTCGACGACTGCCAGTGGATCGCCAGCGCGAACGCTGTCGCCCTCGGCGACCATCAGGTTGACCAAAAGCCCCGGCATCGGCGATAACAGAAACAAGCTGGTGTCAACAGGTTTTCGGATAGGCATGTGGCAGTACAGCTCGGCGGCGCGGGTTGACATGATTTGCAGTGGCCGGCTCAGCTTGCCGCTCGCCAGTTGATAACCGGTAGATGTGCGCTGCCATTGAAGAATGAATGTCTCGCCGTCTATCTGTCCTTCGATCACTCGATTGCCCGGCTTCCATCGGGTTTGTAGCTGCAATGTTTTACCCGCCAGTTGCAGATTGAAAATACCCGCATCGGTGCTGCTCACCGTCACCGGATGCTGTGATTGATCGCTGTCCACAATCACGAACTGTCCGTGACTGAGCTCTGTAGCCGGGAACAGGCTGCCGGAAATAGCGCCAGCCTGCCGGCGCAGCAGAAAATGTGTCACAGCCGCGGCGGCGTGTATTTGTTGCAATTCGATATCGGTCGCTGCCGGTTCGGTAAATCCGTCGGGATAATGCTCGGCGATGAAGTTGGTTGAAAAATCGCCTTCGATGAATTTCGGGTGCGCAAAAAGCGCCGACAGAAACGGAATGTTGGTGGTGACGCCATCGATACCATAGCGATCGAGTGCAGTTTTCATCGTCGCGATGGCGGCGTTGCGATCGTGGCCCCAGGTGACAAGCTTCGAGATCATTGGATCGTAGTAAATTGAAACCTCGCCACCTTCGACAACGCCGCTATCGACGCGCACGTTTTCAATGTCTGCCGGTTCGCTGTAGCGAATGAGTCTGCCGGTAGAGGGCAAAAATTCCCTGAACGGATTTTCAGCGTAGATTCGCGCCTCCATTGACCAGCCGTTGATCGGCACATCGGTTTGTTTGAATTCCAGCGGTTTGCCAGCGGCGACGTTAATCATCTGTTCAACCAGATCGAAGCCGGTGATCATTTCAGTGACTGGATGTTCGACCTGCAGGCGAGTATTCATTTCCAGAAAATAGAATTTCTGCTCGGCATCAACAATAAACTCGACGGTGCCGGCGGAGTGGTAGTTCACCGCAGCTGCCAGTGCACACGCCTGTTTGCCCATCGCCGCCCGGGTTTCGGCGTTCAAAAAAGGCGAGGGTGCTTCTTCGATTACCTTTTGATGGCGGCGTTGAATCGAGCACTCGCGCTCGTTCAGGTAAACCGCATTGCCGTGCTTGTCGGCGAGCACCTGGATCTCGATGTGCCGCGGTTGCTGGATGAATTTTTCAATAAATACCCGATCGTCGCCGAAGCTGGTGCGGGCTTCATTGCTGGCGCGTTCGAAGCCGTCGCGGCACTCGGCTTCATCAAAGGCGACTCGCATACCTTTACCGCCACCACCTGCGCTCGCCTTGAGCATCACCGGGTAGCCAATCTCACTGGCGATGACAACCGCGTGATCGGCGTCCCTGATGATATCCGTGTGTCCCGGCACAGTGCTGACACCCGCCTCTATGGCGAGCTTTTTTGAGGTGATCTTATCGCCCATGGATTCTATGGCGTGCACTCCGGGACCTATAAATTCAATATTCTTGTCCGCCAGTGCGGCGGCGAATTGCGCGTTCTCGGATAGAAATCCGTAACCGGGATAAACCGCGTCGGCGCCGCAGTCGGCGCAGGCCTGCAGGATGGCTTCTATTTTCAGGTAGCTTTCACTCGATGCGGCCGGGCCGATCGGAATCGCTTCATCGGCCATAGCAACGTGCAACGCATTGCTGTCGGCTTCGGAATAGACGGCTGCAGTGGCTATGCCGAGCTTTCTGGCAGTCCGGATGGCGCGGCAGGCGATTTCACCTCGATTGGCGATCAGTATTTTCTTAAACATAAGCGGGCACGCGTTTGGCGATCATCATCGTGAATGGTGGCTGCTGGCCGACCGGGTTTTGATGCAGGCAGAGTTGACGCAACGGGCAATCGATCACAGCGGCAGGTTGTCGTGCTTGCGCCACGGGTTTTCGAGTTGTTTGTTGGCGAGCATCGCCAGTGCTTTGCAGATGTGGGTGCGGGTTCTGGCTGGTGTGATGACGTCATCGATGTAGCCGCGGCTGGCAGCCACGAAGGGGTTTGCAAATTTTTCTCGGTACTCTTCGGTGCGTTGCTCGATTTTTTCGGCATCGCCGATGTCGCTGCGAAAAATGATTTCCACAGCACCCTTGGGGCCCATTACGGCAATTTCTGCGTTGGGCCAGGCGAGGTTTACATCGCCGCGCAAATGTTTTGAGGCCATCACATCGTAGGCGCCACCGTAGGCCTTGCGTGTTATCACTGTTACTTTTGGCACGGTGCACTGGGCGTAGGCAAACAGCAACTTGGCGCCGTGTTTGATGATGCCACCGTATTCCTGTGCGGTGCCGGGCAGAAAACCCGGTACGTCGACGTAGGTGACGATCGGAATATTGAACGCATCGCAAAAACGCACAAAGCGCGCGGCTTTGGTTGACGATTTAATATCCAGGCAACCGGCCAGTACCAGTGGCTGATTGGCGACAAAGCCGACCGTGCTGCCGTTCATACGGGCCATGCCGACAATAATGTTGCGGGCAAAATCGGGTTGTATTTCGAAGAAATGCCCGTCATCCACTGTCTTTGTGATCAACTCGCGAATGTCATAGGGCTGGTTGGGGTTTTCCGGCACCAGTGTGTCGAGTGAGGTCTCTTCGCGATTGGGCGGGTCTTCGCAAGGTCGAACGGGTGGTTTTTCGCGGTTGTTCAACGGCAGAAAATCGTAGAACTCGCGCAGCTTGCGAAGTGCGTGCAATTCGTTTTCGAAAGCCAGGTCGCAAACGCCCGAGATGGTCGAGTGCGTCTCTGCACCACCCAGTTCCTCGTGCGTGACTTCCTCGTGTGTGACGGTTTTTACCACCTCAGGTCCGGTGACGAACATGTAGGAGGTGTCTTTTACCATGAAGATGAAGTCGGTCATGGCCGGTGAGTACACCGCACCCCCTGCGCACGGGCCCATGATCATCGAGATTTGCGGTACCACGCCCGAGGCCAGTACATTGCGCTGAAAGACATCGGCATAGCCACCGAGTGATGCCACACCTTCCTGAATGCGTGCGCCGCCGGAGTCGTTCAGGCCGATAACCGGCGCACCGGACTTCATCGCCTGATCCATGATCTTGCAGATCTTCTCGGCGTGCGCCTCGGACAGTGAACCGCCAAACACAGTGAAATCCTGGCTGAATACAAAAACCAGCCGGCCGTTGATTGTGCCCCAGCCTGTGACGACACCATCGCCGGGTATTTTTTGGTCCTGCATGCCAAAATCGACACAACGGTGTTCGACGAACATATCCGATTCGGTGAAACTACCTTCGTCGAGGAGTATTTCCAGTCTCTCGCGGGAGGTGAGTTTGCCGCGCTGGTGATGACGATCAATACGGGCCTGACCGCCGCCCAATTCGGCTGCCTGGCGTTTACTGGCGAGTCTCTGATCGATTTCGCGCATTGCGAGCAATTTTCCTTACTGGTGATTGACTGGTGTTATGAAAGTGACAGTGGTCAGGCCTTGCCGCCGGCGTAACCAATGCGCTGCAGCGCATCGGTGATTTCGTCGAGTATGGCGGGGTCATCGATTGTGGCTGGCATTTTCCATTCGGTTTGGTCGGCGATTGCGCGCATCGTGGCGCGCAGAATTTTGCCACTACGGGTTTTTGGCAATCGCGGAACCACCACAGCACTTTTAAATGCGGCGACTGGTCCAATTTCGTTTCTGACGCTGCTGATCACCTCGGCGACGATGTCTGCCTCCGGGCGATCGCAACCTGCGCTCAGGACCATCAGGCCCACGGGCAGCTGCCCCTTCAATGAATCGGCAGCGCCCATCACAGCGCACTCTGCGACATCCGGATGGGAGGCCAGTACCTCTTCCATGGCGCCGGTCGAAAGCCTGTGACCTGCAACATTGATGACATCATCTGTTCTGGCCATAACAAAAACGTACCCGTTTTCGTCGACGTAGCCGGCGTCGCCCGTTTCGTAGTAGCCGGGGAAGGTGGAAAAATACGACTCTGCGTAGCGCTCGGGCGCTCCCCAAAGGGTGGGGAAGGTGCCGGGCGGCAGCGGTTGCTGGATGACCAGTGCGCCGATTTCCCCGCTCGGGCACTCTTCGCCACTGGCGTTCAGCACCTTGAGGTTGTAGCCAGGCACAGGCAATGTCGGTGAGCCCGGCACGATCGGCAATGCCTCGATGCCGATGCAATTGGCGCAGATCGACCAGCCGGTTTCGGTTTGCCACCAGTGATCGATGACCGGCACACCCAGTTTATCGTTGGCCCATTGCAGCGTATCGGGGTCACAGCGCTCGCCCGCCAGGAATAATGACTCGAGGCACGAGGTATCGTATTTTTTCAGATAGTCGCCGTTTGGATCGTCTTTTTTTATCGCTCTGAAGGCGGTTGGTGCAGTAAACAGTGCGCGGACCCGATGTTGGGAGATAACGCGCCAGAATGCCCCTGGATCGGGTGTGCCAACCGGCTTGCCCTCGTAGAGGATGGAGGTGTTGCCGTTGAACAGCGGGGCGTAAACGATGTAAGAGTGACCGACCACCCAGCCCACATCCGAGGCCGCCCAGTAGACGTCGCCCGGATCCATGTTGTAGATGTTTTTCATCGTCCATTTCAGTGCAACGATGCCACCAGCCGTATCACGCACAACCCCTTTGGGCTGCCCGGTGGTGCCTGATGTGTAGAGGATGTAAAGCGGATGGTTGGAATCGAGCTCGACGCAGTCGGCCGGCGTGGCGGCAGCTTCTGTGCTCACCCAGTCCAGATCGCGACCTTCGACCAGCGTGCCGATCGCCTGTGGTCGCTGCAGCAGCACGCAGGCGTCCGGTTTATGGTTGGCTGCATCGATCGCGTTGTCGAGCAGAGGCTTGTACTCCACCACGCGGCCCGGTTCGATACCACATGAAGCGGCCAGGATGACCTTCGGCGTGCAATCATCGATGCGTACTGCCAGTTCGTTCGCGGCAAAACCGCCGAACACAACTGAGTGCACGGCCCCGATGCGTGCGCAGGCGAGCATCGCGATGACAGCCTCCGGCACCATCGGCATATAGATAATCACCCGATCCCCGACCGACACCCCCAGCCCGGTCAGCATGCCGGCCACTCGTTCGACGCGCTGCAGCAGCTCGGCATAGGTGATAGTGGTACAAGTCTCGGTAACCGGGCTGTCGTAAATCAGCGCTGCCTGATCACCGCGACCGCCGTTGACGTGAACATCGACTGCGTTGTAGCAAGCGTTGGTCGTACCATCGGGAAACCAGTGATAGAATGGTGGATTGTCGCTGGCCAGCGCGGTTGCGGGCTTGCGGTACCAATGGATCTGTTCAGCGGCCTGCATCCAGAATTGTTCCGGCTGGTTCAACCATTGTTGATAGACCGATTTGAATGCTGACATGCAGAAAAGCTCCGGGGCAGTACGATTCGGGTACGATACCAGCATTGCTCAGGCTGTCGGTGACAGCTTTGGCCTGCTGGCGATGGCAGGGTGGTTATTTTCTCTCAACAGAGCTGTGGCGCCAACACGAAATATTGAATTCACACGGAACTGTGCTAAATACTGTGCATTGCTCCGAAATCGCTGCGAGTGACAATATGGCTCGTGCGTTTCACCCCATCGAATGAATCGATAGAGTCGTCGGAACGTTAAATTGACAGCAATGTTGCCAATAGGTAACAATTTAGAGAGGTCTCCGCCGGGCGCGTTGCCGGGGAGGCAGATGTTAACAATGATAAAGCGTCGTTGTAACTTGCATAATCAGCAGGTTATGGTGAAATAGGCGCTGCGAATCCGCAATTTGGCAACCACAGAATAAAAATCAGGAGCCAATGAGATGGCAAAAGGGCAATCGTTACAAGAACCCTTTCTGAACACCTTGCGCAAAGAACGTGTGCCCGTATCAATTTATCTGGTGAACGGAATCAAGCTGCAAGGACAGATTGAGTCTTTCGACCAGTTCGTAGTGCTGTTGAAGAATACGGTCAGCCAAATGGTTTACAAGCATGCGATATCCACGATTGTTCCCGCACGATCAGTCAAACTGGTGCCACCTGCTGGCGAAGAGGGTGACTCCGCTGATAGCTAGCGCGGCGCAACAGCGTCCGGTGTCCAGAGTTTCCCACCACTTTGTTTGACAGGCCCGAACTCAACAGCGATTGCATCGTCGTCCATGTGAGCGTCGGGGGAATTGAAAGCGAACGCCAGGAATTCGAAGAGCTGGTGCGTTCCACCGGAGCCAATTCGCTTGGTTCGATCTCCGCCAGAATCAACACGCCGCACCCGCGCTATCTGGTTGGTGGCGGCAAGGCAGAGGAAGTAGCCGAACTCGTCAGTACCAGCGGTGCCGGTCTGGCGATCTTTGACCATGCGCTCTCGCCCAGTCAGGAGCGCAATCTCGAATCCATTCTCAAGTGTCGCGTGCTCGATCGAGCCGGGCTGATCCTCGATATTTTCGCCCAGCGCGCGCGATCGTTCGAGGGTAAGCTGCAGGTCGAACTTGCGCAGCTGGCGCATTTGTCTACGCGTTTGATCCGTGGCTGGACACACCTGGAGAGACAAAAAGGCGGTATTGGTCTGCGTGGCCCGGGCGAAACCCAGCTCGAGACCGATCGACGCCTGATCGCTGTGCGAATCAAGCAGATCACGCGGCGGCTTGAGCGCGTTATTTCACGTCGCGAACTGGGGCGCAGTCACCGCAAGAAACAGGAGATGCCGACCGTTTCACTGGTCGGCTATACCAATGCCGGCAAATCGACGTTGTTCAACCGGCTTACTAACGCATCGGCGTACTCGGCAGATCAATTGTTCGCCACGCTCGATCCTACGATCCGCAAATTTCCGCTCGATAGCGGTAGTAGTGCGGTGCTTGCCGATACCGTCGGTTTTATCAACAACCTGCCACACGAATTGATCGAGGCGTTTCGCTCAACCCTGCAGGAAACTCGCGAGGCGAGTTTGCTGTTGCATGTCATAGATGCAGCCGACCCGTTGAGCGCTGATCGCATCGAGCAGGTCCAGGATGTCCTGAACGATATCGGTGCAGATGAGATTCCGCAGATTCACGTCTACAATAAAGTAGATCAGCTGACCCCGGAGCAGCGGGCCGATCTGCTCGGTGGCACAGAGACCGGCAGAGCGGTCGCCGTGTCTGCGCAAACCGGCGAGGGAATCGAGCAACTGGTTGAAGCGGTATCTGCCTTGCTTTTGCCTGAGCGCAAAACCGGTTGGCTGACATTGCCGGCGAATCTTGCGCGTGAACGGGCGATGTTGTATCAGTGCAAAGCTGTCGAACACGAGCAGATCGGCAGCAGCGGTGAGTTTATACTGCGGCTGTCGATATCGGAGAAAGACTGGAACCGGTTTCTGAAAAGTACCGAGCTCAATGGAGGCCTTGCAATGCATCGTCTCGAACGCAATATTCCCGGAGCGCACAAGCATTAGTGCTACTGCTTTCCCGGTTTAAGAGGTACAAGCCGGCAGGCGTGTTTACTTCGGCGAGTGTTAATCGATTTACAGGCGGCCGGAAACGGTCGCGCGTCGCTGCAATACAGCATCGACAACCCAACGTACCCTGGCGGTTTCACGACGGCTGGGAAATTTTTGATCAGGCGAATACATCGGAGTAGACGATGGCGTGGAACGAGCCGGGGGGGAACAATAATGACCCCTGGGGCAATAAAAAAAATGATAGCGGTCCTCCCGATCTCGACGAGGTGTTTCGCAATCTTCAGAAAAAACTTAACGGATTGTTTGGCTCGAAGGGCTCCGGCAGTTCAGGCGGATCCGGTGTGCAGTTGCCTGGCAACCTCGGGCCCACCGGGATAATCGTCGGGCTGGTGTTGCTCGCCGGTATCTGGCTGCTTAGTGGCTTCTACATCATTCAACCGGCCGAACGGGGCGTTATCCTGCAATTCGGCAAGTACGCCAAAACCACGCAGCCCGGGCTTCACTGGCGGATTCCGTGGCCGGTTCAGGCGCTGGAACGCGTAAACGTTGAACAGAATCGCTCGGTCGCGCTGCAAGGTCAGAAAGTACTGACCAAAGACGAGAATATCGTCGAAATCGACATGGTGGTTCAATACAACATCAAAGATGCTGCAGAATACCTGTTCAACGTGCAGGATCCGGACGGCACCCTGCAGCAGGCAACTGACAGTGCGCTGCGCGAGGTCGTCGGACAAACCGACATGGATCCGATCATCACTCAGGGGCGTAGTCTGATCGCGTCGTCGGCCAGCCTGAAGATTCAGGAGATTCTCGACAGCTACAACACCGGCGTGCTGGTCACCACGGTCAACCTTGAACGTGCGCAGCCACCAGCTGAAGTGCAGGCGGCGTTCTCCGATGCGATTAAGGCTCGCGAGGATGAGCAGCGGTTCATCAACGAATCGGAAGCTTACGCCAACGAGGTGATTCCGCGCGCTCGAGGTGATGCCGCAATTGCTCTGGAAGAGGCCAAAGCTTATCGGACGCAGGTTCTGAACGCGGCTCAGGGTGAGGCGAATCGCTTTGAGGCATTGCTCACCGAGTACACGAAAGCGCACGAGATTACTCGCGAGCGTCTGTACCTGGAGTCAATTGAATCAGTGCTGTCCAACAGTAGCAAAGTCATGGTCGACGTCGAAGGTGGGAACAACCTGATGTATTTGCCAATCGACAAACTGATGGGCGGCGGCACCGGTGGTGCCAGTGGTAGCGTCGGCAGTGCATCCCAGTCCGCGATTCAGCACATGCAGAATGCCGATCGCACCCAGTTCACACCCAGCCAGTCAGCTATTGGAGTCAGTCGTCCAGGCAATAGCCGGTCACGTTCAAGGGAGACGCAATAATGGGTCGCGTAATTCTGATAATCGGCGCACTGCTGGCCATGCTGGTACTGGTCAATAGCACTGTCGCGCCGTTTTTTGTGGTCGATGAGCGAGAGCGGGCGATTAAACTGCTGCTCGGTGAAATCGACGAGACTGAGTATCAGCCGGGGCTGCATTTCAAATGGCCGTTCGTCAACACGATCTACAAATTTGACAGCCGCATACTCACGCTCGATGCGCCGCCCGAATTGGTGCTGACCAGCGAGAAAAAGAACGTCCTGGTCGATTCGTTCATCAAGTGGCGAATCGTCAACACTGCCGAGTACTTCAAAAGTACCGGTGGCGATCAGCGTCGCGCACGATCACTACTCGCGCCTATCGTCAAAAAGGAAGTGCTCGATGCTTTCGGTAAGCGAACCATGCAGGATGTTATTGCTGGCGAGCGCGAAGCGGTAATGCAGGAAATCGCCACGGCGACTAATCAGCAGACCGCTGCTCTGGGCGTTGAGGTGATTGACGTTCGCGTCAAGAAGGTCGAGTTGCCCGATGACGTTAGCGACTCGGTCTACCGACGGATGGAAAAAGAGCGTGCCACGGTTGCCAAGGCATTTCGCAGCCGCGGTGAAGAATCAGCCAAGGGCATTACCGCTGACGCGGATCGCCAGGTCGCGGAAGTGCTGTCGGAAGCCTACAAGACTTCGCAGGAAATTCGAGGTGAGGGTGATGCCAGTGCAGCAGAGGTTTACGCAAACGCCTACGGCAAGGATCCGGAGTTCTATGGTATGTACCGTAGCCTTAACGCCTACAAAACCACTTTCAGCGGCAAGAACGACGTGCTGCTGATCAAGCCGGACTCGCAGTTCTTCAAGTACTTTAATGGTGTGGACCAGTAGCCGAACTGCGTAAGTATGCATATTGACCTGATGGCGGGCCTTGCGCTCGCCCTTGTCTTCGGCGGGCTGTTGCCGGCAATCAGTCCGTCAACCTACAAGCGCGCAGTGTTTGAGTTGGCGAGCCTGTCGGAAAATCACATTCGCAGCGTCGGACTGGGCTTTATGGTCGCCGGCGCTGTTCTGCTGTACCTTATACGTTAACGCAATATCTCTCGATCTCACCTTTCGAAGTAAATCAGCCGTGTGGCATCAATCGCCGGTGTTGCGCGAGGCACAGTGTCGCCCCAGGCTGTGCAAACGAACGTATAATCAGTAGCCCTTCCCGTACTGTTACCCCACTGAGTAATCTCGATGACTAACGAGCGCTGGTTGCTGCCCAGCGGCATGGATGAAATGCTGCCTGAGCAGGCAATCGTAAGAGAGCGATTGCGCAGAGAGATTTT
Organism: uncultured Granulosicoccaceae bacterium; assembly: GCA_937920585.1. GTDB lineage: Bacteria > Pseudomonadota > Gammaproteobacteria > Granulosicoccales > Granulosicoccaceae > CAKZSB01. The sequence goes on from CAKZSB010000199.1 coordinate 10,416, forward strand.
CGATCTGCATGTCCGCTGGGGCTATCTGCCCGTGCATCCGCCGTTTGTTGAATATCTGGAATCACTGCTGACGGCAGCCGGTCAGGATTCAGACCGCCAGACCTTTCGCGTGGCAGATCCTGTCAGCGGCAGAATGCTGGGTGTGCGCGCCGACATGACCCCGCAGGTGGCACGGATCGATGCACATCAGCTCGCCACCGATCAGGTTAGCCGCCTGTTTTACACGGGCACGGTGATTCGCGCGCTGGGCGAGCGGCAGGGTGGGCATCGCAGCCCGTTGCAGCTGGGTGCGGAACTCTTCGGCCACAAGGGCTGTGACAGCGATATTGAAATCATTCGCCTGATGTTGGCAACGCTTTCAGCTGCCGGTATCGATGAGCCCTACCTCGATCTTGGCCACGTCGGTGTTTTTCGAAGCTTCTGCAGCCGCCTGAAGCTGGAGCCGCACGATGAAAACGAGTTATTCGAGATTTTGCAGCGCAAGGCCGAGACCGATCTGCACCAGGCTGCAACCGCTATGGGCATCAGCAGTGACCACGCCGACAAGTTAAAGATTCTGTGCAGTTTGCATGGTGGTGCAGAGGTGCTTGAGCACGCGCACGCCGTGCTGGATGCGTCGCGTCATCCAGAGATTGCCGCAGCGCTGGTCGAGTTGCGCGAGATCGGGGCGGCAATCGAATCGAGCATTGGCGTCAGCCGATTGCATTTTGATCTGGCAGAGCTGCGGGGATACCAATACCACAATGGCGTCGTTTTCGCTGCATACGTCGCTGGTTCCGGTAGTGAAATTGCGCGCGGCGGCAGGTATGATGACGTCGGCGCGGCGTTCGGCAGAGCGCGCGCAGCAACCGGTTACAGCACAGATCTCAAGGCGTTGATGCGCTTGTCCAGGTACGCGGCCCATCAATCATCCCGCGATGCCATCCTGGCTCCAGTCGATAACACGAGTTCCCTGCAACACAAAGTCGCAGAACTTCGTGCGGCCGGCGAAACGGTGATCACCGATCTGGAGCACCGATCCTCACACGATCGCTGTAACCGCATACTCGTGAACAAGGCCGGCGACTGGACGGTGGAGACTCTCTAAGCGTGTCGAACAATGTAGTAGTGCTGGGTACCCAGTGGGGTGACGAAGGCAAAGGCAAGATCGTCGATCTTCTGACCGAGAACGCCGATGTGGTCGTGCGTTACCAGGGTGGGCATAACGCCGGGCATACGCTAGTTATCAATGGCCAGAAAACCGTGTTGCACCTGATCCCCTCCGGCATCATGCGCGAGGGTGCGAAGTGCCTGATCGGCAACGGCGTGGTGCTGGCCCCCGAGGCACTGCTGAGCGAAATCGCCACGCTGGAAAAGACCGGTCTGGCGGTCAGGGATCGGCTGCATGTCAGCGACGCCTGTACGCTTATTTTGCCCTATCACGTAGCGCTCGATCAGGCGCGGGAAAAAGCAGCCAACAAGCATGCGATTGGCACTACCGGGCGCGGTATTGGTCCGGCCTACGAAGACAAGGTCGCCAGGCGCGCGGTGCGCGTCGGCGATTTGTATGAACCCGACGTACTGCGACGCAAAATTGAAACCGCGCTGGCGTTACACAACTATGTGCTGACGGGCTTGCACAACGAAGCGGCGATCGATGCCGAGGCTTTGATCGAGCAATGTCTGGACTTCGCCGCGCAGATGCGGGAGATGGTCGTCGATGGTGCGCAATTTCTCCACGAAGCCAGCCAGCGCGAGGCGAAGCTTTTATTTGAAGGCGCACAGGGAACTTTGCTGGATGTCGATCATGGCACCTATCCCTACGTCACTTCATCGAACACCACGGCCGGTGCAGCGGCGACTGGCAGTGGTGTAGGGCCATCTTCACTGGGCTATGTGCTGGGTATCACCAAGGCGTATGTCACCCGGGTGGGGGGCGGGCCGTTTGTCACTGAACTGCACGACGCCAATGGCGAGCACATGGCCGAGAAGGGGCACGAATTTGGTGCCACTACCGGGCGTCCGCGGCGCTGCGGCTGGTTCGATGCCGTCGCCATGCGGCGCGCCTGTTTCGTCAATGGCGTCAGCGGAATCTGTCTGACCAAGCTCGACGTGCTGGATGGATTGAAAGAACTGAAGATTTGCACCGGCTACGAGTCACCGCAGGGTGTGCTCGATTATCCGCCGTCTGGTGCCGAGCGCTACGCGGCTTGCGAGCCGATCTATGAAACCATGCCGGGATGGGAGCAGAACACACAGGGTGTTACTGAAGCCGAAAAACTGCCACGCGCAGCACGTGACTACATTGCCCGGCTGGAAGAATTGGTGGAGTGCCCGGTGCATATTATTTCAACCGGGCCGGATCGCGATGAAACGATCGTGTTGAAGGACCCGTTTGCAGGCTAACAATTGGCGCGAGGTATAAAGCGGTGAAAAACGCCGTATCGGCAGGATCGGGTGTTGATCGCGCAATGTAGCGCAAGGTGCGCTAAACTGCCACAGACGAGTGCGCAGACAGAAAAGGGAAAAAGCAGGGCTGCCATGAGGCGAGCATTTACTGCACTTGATCGTTTTAAACCATCGTAAAGATGGTGCCGAGAAGAGGACTTGAACCTCCACGGGGTTACCCCCACTAGCACCTGAAGCTAGCGCGTCTACCAATTCCGCCACCTCGGCAACGTGGTGTTTACTGCGGAGCGCGGAACTATAGAAGCCTCGCTGCTGCCTGTCAATCTGTTGAGTGGCACAAAGTAGCTAAACACACAATTTTTTAGTCGGTCAGAACACTTCTGGCGCGACAATCAGGCTGATGCAGCCGCTATTCGGCTCAATCGCATCGGCAACGTCGGGCTTTCCGACATTTTAGAGAGTTAATAATCGAAAACATCATGAGTAAAAAAAAGGCGCGCAGCGCCCGTGCCGAAAAACCGGCACGCACTTACAAATTCGAGATAGCCAGTCGAGACGAACTGGCACAGGTTGTAGTTGAGGCGGGCAAACCGCTCACCCAGGAACAGATCGCGCAGGCACTGGCAATCTACGGGCAGGATGCAAAATTTGAAGCGCTCGGGCGCCGTCTCAACGCAATGGTTCGCGACGGGCAGCTGGTGCGCAATCGTCGCGGCGCATTTTTACCGGTAGACGAGGAAAGTTTATTGCGCGGGCGGGTGTCTGCGCATCCCGACGGCTTCGGCTTTCTGGTCAACGAGCGCGGTGGTGACGACATCTACCTGAACGCGAAGCAGATGCGTTCGGTACTCGACGGCGATCGCGTTGTGGTCCAGATCACCGGCATCGA
>CAKZSB010000200.1 GCA_937920585.1 uncultured Granulosicoccaceae bacterium
CTCACCAGCCCGTCTGGTTTATCCGAAAAGGAGCTGTCGATCATCATCGCCACCTTTTCGGCTGCAATACTTTTTTTCAGCCTGGCATTTTTTCTGCGCATACTGCGCAACAGTTCGGAAATGCAGATCGAATATCAGGAGCGCGCGCTGGTCCACGAGCGGGAGCGCGCGCTGGTGACGTTGCAATCCATCGGCGACGGTGTGATCACCACCGATGCAGAAGGCACTATCGACTACTTCAATCCGGCAGCCGATCAGATTCTGGCTGGATCCGGCGCGCAGCTTATCGGTGAGAAGTTATCCGAGGCGCTGATATTCAGTGCCAGCGCTGATGCCAATGACGAGCAATTCACACTAAAACCCAGTGCCGATCGCAGCAGCAACAATAAAAATGTAATGCTCAGTTTGCTTGGGCAGGACATGCCGGTGACCGTAGTCGATACGATACTGTCGCCGCTGACAGACTCTCACGGCAAACACAGTGGATCAGTGCTGGCCATTCGTGACGTTACGCCGGAGTACAAGCTGGCGCAGGAACTGGAATACCAGGCACGGCACGACAAACTCACCCGGCTTGCCAACCGCAGCACCTTCGAGCGAGCGCTGGCCAGGCTGATTGCGGAGGCGCGGGCACCCAATGGACGCCAACACGCAATCTGCTACGTCGACCTGGATCAATTCAAACTGATCAACGACACCTGCAGCCACGCCGCCGGGGATCTGTTGCTGGCCCGACTGGCACGCGAACTGGCCACCCAGGTTCGCGCCGGGGATCTGCTGGCCCGCCTTGGCGGCGACGAATTTGGCCTGTTGATCTGCAACTGCTCCGCCGAGCAGGCCGAGGCGCTGGCCAATCGCCTGCACGCCTTCTTTCAGGATTATCTGTTCTCCTGGGAAAACAAGGTATTTAAGGTCCACGCCAGTATTGGACTGGTGCATATCAACGGGCAGCACAAAAACATTAACGAGGCACTTTCCGAGGTTGATCTGGCCTGCTATAGCGCTAAGGATGCCGGACGAAACATTCTGCATGTCTATGATCCGGGCGACGAGCAAACGCGAGCCCGCTATGGCGAAATGCTGTCTATGCCGGTGCTCCACCAGGCCCTGCGCGACGACAGCTTCACCTTGTTTGTCCAGCCCATCGCAACCGTCAGCCCGGAATCCGGCGACGAGCCTATTCAGCATCACGAAGTGCTGCTGAGGCTGGTCTCTGCCGATGGTGAGATTGTGTCGCCCTTTCGCTTTATCCTGGCGGCCGAGCGCTACGACATGATGCGCTCGATCGATCGCTGGGTCGTTAACGCGGCGATGCAGGAGATTGCCATCATTCAGAACACCTCGCTCAGGCACCATCGCTTCAGCATCAATCTGTCCGGGCAAACCATGGTTGACGCCAGCGTCGCGGAATATATTTCCAGCTGCATCGATGTTCACGGCGTCGACCCGGCGCAACTGTGCTTCGAGATTACCGAAACCTCAGTGATCGGCAATTTCGATCAGGCGCTGGCACTCATCGATCATTTGCACAACCTGGGGTGCACCATTGCACTGGATGATTTTGGCGCAGGTGTCAGTTCATTCGGCTATCTTAAAAAACTCCCTGTCGACTACCTCAAGATTGATGGCCAGTTCGTTCGCGAAATGGCGAACAACAACGTCGATCACGAAATGGTGCAATCCATTCACAAGGTCGGCCAGGCGCTGAACGTAAAGACCGTTGCGGAATTTGTTGAAACTGCCGAAATCATGGACGCATTGCGCGAGCTGAACATCGACTATGCGCAGGGCTATCACATCAGCCCGCCCATGCCATTTGATCAGCTGTTGCAATACGCAAAAGTGCAGCAGCGCGCCGCCTGAGTCACAACCGACGGATTCATCCACCAGACAATTGGTGGTAGCATCGGCCAACGCAACCACGCCGGAAAAGTCTCATGCTCGATGAAATCGCCGCCGCCGCGTCTGCCAGCGGCCTCAGTTACTACGAATTGCGTACCGACCTTGCCGCCGCGCTGCGCTGGGCCGCGCGAATGAACCTCCACGAAGGTGTGGACAATCATTTCTCCATCGCCGTGCCCGATGAGTCCGGCGCGATCAACGGTGATCGGTTCCTGATCAACCCGTTTGGCTGGCACTGGTCCGAAGTCACCGCCTCCTCGATGGTGCTGTGCGATGGCCAGGGCCAGGTGCTGGAAGGTGACAACACGGTCGAAGATACCGCCTTTTTCATCCACAGCGGCATCCATCGCAACGTGCCTAACGCTACCGTTGTGCTTCATACCCATCAGCCCTTCACTACCACGCTGACATTACTCAAAGATGGGCAACTGAAGATGTGCGAACAAAACGCACTCTCATTTCACAATCGAATCGCCTACGACAATGCCTATGGTGGCCTCGCACTCGACAACAGCGAAGGCAATCGGCTGGCAAGCCAGATGGCAGATAAAGACGTACTGATGATGGCAGGGCACGGCGTAACAGTGACAGGCCCCAACATGAAAGAGGCTTTCAACGACCTCTACTATCTGGAGCGCGCGGCGATGTTTCAGGTCCAGGCACTGTCGACCGGCAGAGAGCTGATCGATATCCCCGCAGACGTAATCGAACACACCGCGCAGCAGCAGATCACCGAGTCAAAGAAAGTCGCAGATCGACACTTCAAGGCGATCAAACGGATGCTGGCCAAGCAGGAACCGGAATATCTGCAATAAGCCGTTCGCAGGGTATTGAAAAAAACTATTGCGCCTGGCCTGACCGGGCCAATAACCCTTTGTCCCTCGTCGCGATGTCTGGTCGATGGCAGATTACCCCGCCACTTTGATGAAATAGATCTGCTTGTGCCCGCGCCGCTCGAATTCACGCATCGCAGCGTGGGCAAGCGCCTCACTGAGAAAACGCGTAATCTCCACCTCGTTACCATCATCGCCCTGACGAAACAAAGCCCAGCGCGCCGGTGTTAGATCATCCCGCAGCCAGATCAGCTGCACACCACTCAGCACTGCATCCTGAAACTTCGCCAGTGCCTGAGCGGGGTTGGCGTTATTGCCCTGCATGTCAATTGTCGTGACCGGTTTCCCCGTCGCCTCATACTGACTTGACACTCGATAGAGCTGACCATAAAACTCCACCACGGGTGGGTTCGTTTCTCCTGCGAACGGATCGCACTCAATCTCAAAGCGCGACAGAAACTCATTGAGTGAAAGTTCAAGCGTACACAACGGCTCGCTACCGAATGCCGTGATCCAGCTGTCAGACGCCATCAGTTTTATCATCGCGCTACCTTCGTTGTGAATTGCAACGGACTGCATCGCCGCAGTGATCCTGTCAGCACAAAGAACACAGCCTTGAATCTGATCGGACCACAACCATTATCCGCAGTGTCGAAATCTCGTTCCACCCGGATCCCGATACGCCCGTATGAACAATTCAAACCGTTTGTTGTGCACCCGGGCAGTCGAAACCCCGCTTTGGATTCGTGTGCGCTATGAATTCTAACTGCTCTGCGTTACCTGACCTCATCGCCGGGCCGATGGTACGCCACGCCAGCACCGATGAGCTGGTGATCTGGCTGGTAACTTCAACATCGCGGGACATACACTGGCGAATATACGCTGATCAGCAGGCAACAAACCCCACTGAACACGGCGTATTCAATGCGGACCATCCCGCGTGCATCCGCCTCGGTGAGCGCGCCTTTCTGCATTGCCTGACGATAAAATTCAACCATAAGCTGCCCACCGATTGCTGGATCGGCTACGACGTTGGGCTCGCTGTCGACAAGCAAGTGACGTGGCTTCAGCACAGCGTTCGAGACTTGCTCTACCCGGACCGGTCGAGACCTGAGTTCGTCGTCAAATCGCATGTTGATCAGGTACTGCATGGCTCCTGCAGAAAACCTCATTTCGACGGCCCCGACGGCTTGCTAAAACTCGATCAATTGTTGGCCGAAGCGCGCCTCGAAGGTCCGCAGGCACAACCGGCGATGCTGATTTGCACCGGCGATCAGGTCTACACCGACGATGTGGCAGGACCCTACCTGTCCGCCATTACGCAAACTATAAAATTGCTCGGCCTCTACGATGAGACGCTACCCGACACGGGCTCCGCGACAATCGACAGCACCACACTGCTGGACGATCCACACTACTACCAGCGCTCAACGCTGTTACCTGGGCAAGAGACAGCCGGCGCGAGAAAGATCCTGTTCCGCGGCGCACGCAAACCAATTTTCACCAGTGTCAATGCCGAGAACCATCTGCTGACTCTGGGCGAAGTTATCGCCCAGTATCTGCTCTGCTGGTCACCGGTGCTCTGGCAATCGATCAGTATCACTGATCCACCCGCCGGGCTCAGTGCGAAGCATCATGCGCTGTATGAAAAACAGGTTGAGCTGATACAGCGTTTTCGCGGCAACCTCGCGCGCGTTCGCCGTGCCTTGGCACACGTACCGGTGTATATGATATTCGATGATCACGACGTCACCGACGACTGGAACCTTTCACGCGCGTGGGAGGAAAGCGCCTACAACCATCCGCTGGCGCGACGGATCATCGGCAACGCACTGATCGGATATTTTTTGTTTCAGGGCTGGGGCAACGCACCGGACAACTTCGACGATGACTTCCTGCAGGATGTAAAAGCCGTTTTTAACGAACGCGGCCCGTCGCAACACGATCGACTGATCAAGCGGCTGTTGAAATTTGAACACTGGCATTTTGTCATCGATTGCCAACCGCGTGTCGTGGTGCTCGACACACGCACCCGGCGCTGGCACTCTGACACTATATCCAGCTGGCCCTCGGGGCTTATGGACTGGGAATCGCTGGCTGAAATGCAGCAGCATCTGCTCGGCCAACCGGCTGTCATCCTCGTTTCGCCTGCGCCGATATTCGGTGTCAAACTGATCGAGATCATCCAGCGTATCTTCACCTGGTTATCGCTTTCACTTACCGTTGACGCAGAAAACTGGATGGCCCACCCCGGCAGCGCCAATGGCATTCTGAATATTGTCCGCCATCGCAAGACACCTCAGAATTTCGTTATTCTGTCGGGCGATGTGCACTATGCCTACGCCTATGACGTCTTGCTGCGCCACGTGGATAACAGCCCGCAAATCTGGCAGGTCACAAGCTCCGGGTTGTGCAATGCATTCCCGCCTCGACTGCTGCGGTTTTTCGATCGTATTAATCGCTGGATGTTTGCCAGCAGGTCACCGCTCAACTGGCTGACCCGCCGCCGACGCATGCGTATTCGGCAACGGCGCCCGGGCCAGTACCGTGACCGCTATCGCCATCAACGGTTGGTTAATGGCTGCGGCATCGGTAGAATCCACTTCGACGAAACCGGCAAACCGACTCGAATAGAACACATACTGGCGGCAGGCGAAACAGTGGTATTCACCACAGGCTATGAGAGCGACTGGGTGCACTGATACAGCACGCAATGAAAAATATTCATATTCACAATGCGCATCTGCACAACCTGAAAAACATCGATGTCGAGCTGCCAACCGAAAAACTGATTGCCATCAGCGGCGTGAGTGGTTCGGGCAAATCAACACTCGCCTTCGACATACTCTTCGAAGCCGGCAAACGCAGTTACCTGCAGGCGCTGGGTGCACTGGCAAGCCTCGGCAATGACTACGGCTACGACGAAATCACCGGATTGCTACCAACAGTCGCTGTGAAGCAGGGGATCATTCGTCGCTCAAATCCGCGTTCCGTTGTCGGCACCAAGACTCGACTGCTGAACTACCTCGCCACACTCTACGCCGATCACCACAATCGAACCAACAACACCGACGCCATTACGGCATCGCAGCTGTCATTCAATTCGCCGCTGGGCATGTGTTTATCCTGCGAAGGACGCGGCATACGCTTTGAGTTCGACTTTTCAGTATTGCTTCCAACCCCGGACACAACACTTACACAGTTGTACAGAAATGCACTGGTGGAGTCGACATTTGCCCGCAGGATAGAAAGGCTGCAAAGCAGGCTGCAACTCGACTCCGCCACACCGTTCACCAGGCTGCCGGAAGAAATTCAGCAACTCGTTTTGTACGGCAAACCCGTACACGGCATCCAGCTATCTGCTCTATTCAGTTTTCTGCGCTACAAGCTGATTCATGGCAAACCGATAAATGGCGCGTTCAAAGCCAGCACTTGTGCGGATTGCGGCGGCCATCGTATCGGTGACGAAGCGCGCAACATTGTGCTCAATGGAAAACACATCGGCCAGTTGGGGCAAATGACTATTGCCGAGCTGCACGAGCATCTCGGCAAAACTGCTGCAAAGCTTTCTTCAACTCGAAACACTGCAGTAGCGTCACAACAGCTCCTCGACCAAGCGCTATCAATCACCGAACAGTTGATCTCGGTAAAGCTTGACTACCTCAATGCATTCAGGCCGGTGCCATCGCTGAGCGGCGGGGAAATACAGCGGCTGTTCTTAACTACCCATCTTCGCGCAGAGGTCGCCCCTCTACTCTACATCTTCGACGAACCCACCACAGGTTTGCACGAAACAGAAAAACATGAATTGATCAAACGGCTGAAATCACTCAGTGATACCGGAAACACGGTGATCGTTGTTGAACACGACCATCAATCATTACAGACGGCCGACTACATTGTCGATATGGGCCCACTGGCTGGAGTGCAAGGCGGCGAGGTGATTTTTCAGGGCAGTGTTGCTGCGCTGAAACGCTGCAAAGCCTCACTGACCGGACAACAGCTAAACAGAAAAATCACGAGCGCGCCAAACCCAGTGGCGCGTGTAGTCGGGCGCGCCACACCTATGCTTACCCTCAGTGGCGTAAAGACCAATAATTTGAAGAACGTGACCGCCAAAATTCCGCTTGGCGTACTGGTTGGCGTGGCCGGGCTGTCCGGCAGTGGCAAGAGTTCACTGATCGCCGATACTCTCGTGCCCGCGATATCTCAATTTCTGGATACTGAACCCGATCAATCGGATGAACCCGCAAGCCTTGAAAGCAGTGGTCAACCGGAATCAGAATATCTGAACCTCGCGCATGCAACAACAGCTTTCAAGCAATTGATCGGCGCCGAACAACTCGACAAGTGTATAGAAGTATCGCAAGCGCCTATCGGCCGACGCGCCAATTCAAACGTAGTAACCTATTTGGGCATTTGGGATCGAATTCGCAAACGATTCGCTGCAACATCAAACGCAAAGAAGGCCGGCTTCACCGCCGGTCACTTCTCTTTCAACGCCGCCGGTGCGTGCCAGCAATGCCATGGCAACGGCCAGAACCAGCTGTGGCTCGGTGGCTCTGTCGTATCCTATCCCTGCGATCACTGCGAGGGGAAGCGCTATCAGCGCGACATTCTAAACATCCGTTACCACGGACTTTCAGTTGCCGAAATTTTATCCAGCAGTGTCGCCAGGGCCTGCGAGCTGTTTAGTGATGATGTTCCGATCAAACGAATGCTGGAGGTAATGACGCGCACCGGCATGGACTACATCACACTGGGCCAACCGACCAATACACTCAGTGGCGGAGAGGCACAGCGGATAAAACTGGCCCGCGAACTGGGGCGCCAGCGCAAACGCACGAAGTGCCTCTACGTGCTCGACGAACCGACCACCGGTTTGAGTATGTACGAC
>CAKZSB010000201.1 GCA_937920585.1 uncultured Granulosicoccaceae bacterium
TCTGCGTCACCAACCGTAAACCTTCACCTCTTCCACCAACAATGGCGATATAACTCAATGACAACCGAACGCAGCGTGGATGTGTTGATTGTCGGTGCAGGTATTAGCGGTATCGACGCTGCATACCATCTTCAGCGCGAGTTTCCCGATCGCACGTTCGAACTGGTTGATCGCCAGCAAAGCTTCGGTGGTACATGGCGTACACATAAGTATCCGGGTATCCGATCCGACAGTGATCTCTATACATTCGGCTTTAGCTGGAAACCCTGGATCGGTGTGCCCATCGCTACGGCCGATGAAATCCTTGCCTACCTGGACGAGGCGATAGACGAGCAGGACATCCGTCGGCATATTCGCTATCGCAAAAGCTTGGTTAAAGCTGAATGGAGCAGTGATTCCAGTCACTGGGCCGTGACCATTCATGATCTGGACACGAGTGAACGAGAGACGGTCATCTGCAATTTCATGTGGATGTGCCAGGGCTACTATCGACACGAGAAAGGTTACACGCCCGACTTCCCGGGTATGAACGATTTTGCAGGCGCAATCGTGCATCCGCAGGAGTGGCCGGAAGACCTGGACTATCATGATAAAAAGGTCGTGGTAATCGGCTCTGGTGCCACGGCCGCCACATTAATCCCCGCCATGGCGCAGGACTGCCGGCACATCACCATGCTGCAGCGCTCACCCACCTATTTCTTTGCACGCCCGAACAACAATGAACTGGCAGACGCTTTAGCGCCACTGGATTTGCCCGAGCAGTGGACACACGAAATTATGCGGCGAAAATCCCTGCATGATCAGAAAACTATTACCCATCGTTCCTTTGCCGATCCAGAGGGTTTGCGCGACGACCTGTTGTCTACCGCCCAATACTATCTGGGCGAGAACTACCCGATAGACCCGCATTTCACGCCGCATTATCGTCCCTGGCGTCAGCGTCTTGCCGTGGTGCCCGATGGCGATCTTTTCAAATCGATTCGCGCCGGACAGGCATCAGTGGTTACCGACCAGATCGAATCCTTCACGCACGACGGTATTCAATTAAAGTCCGGGCAGGCACTCGAGGCAGATGTCATTATCACTGCCACAGGGTTCAACATGTGTGTACTGGGTGATATCGATTTTGTTATCGATGGCGAGCCACTGGATGTGTCGCAGTGTGTCGGGCATCGCGGCATTATGTATACCGGGGTACCGAATCTGGCCTGGATGTTTGGTTACCTGCGCACCAGCTGGACCATGCGCGCCGATTTAATCGCCGGTTTTGTGTGTCGGATTTTTCAGCATATGGATGACAACCACTACGAGGTCGTGACTCCGCAATTGCGCGCCGAAGACGCCGACATGCCGCTGCTGCCATTCATCGATGAAGAAAATTTTAACGCGGGGTATCTGATGCGGAGCATGCACTTACTGCCAAAACAGGGCGATCGCGAGCCCTGGGTTTTCAGTCAGGATTATTACACGGAGAAGCACACTATTGCCGCGACCGATCTCGAGGATGGCAGCTTGCAGTACCGATAGCCCGACGGTGGTATTGTCGGATTGAAATAGCTGGCTAGTGTTTTGAAAACATTAAAAGTTGGGGCACAGCGAGTGGAGAAGTGGTCAGCGCAACGCCGCGATGGCAGCTTTTGGCGCTCGCCTGCAGGGGATGGCTTTTTATGTGCCGAACGCCAGGTGTGATACCTGCACAGGGCGTAGCCGGCACATCAAAGGCCATACTGTATTACAATTTTTAGTGTTGTCAGAGCACTAGATATTTGTAAGGGAGCAAAATTCGCTGTGGGAACAAGGGTGCAAGCGAGAAATCGTCAATCTCATGAATAATCCGGGCTAGATACCATCCAGAATCGAGCGCAATCCCTGCTCATTAGTACCGCCACTTACCACCGTCACCTTCTCCCCGGCTGGGCCGAATGCGATCAGGTCTAACGGGCCCGCATTTTGATCCCGGGTAAAGCGTTGCCCTACAGGGGTGGCGATATCGACGGCCAGAAAGAGCACCCTGGGTTCGTAGTCGGCGCGTACCTTGTTCAATAGCTCCATCATCCCTGCGCTCTCGACCAGATGCTTGTCGTGGACCAGTACCACGCTCGCTGTGCCTTTACCGATTAACGTGAGATCATCTTTGAAACCCTTTGGCAGCAAGGTAACGGCAAAGGCCAGAACCAGACAGATGCCGAGCACGATACCGATCGTGATTCGGCTGATAAAACCTTTTTGATAATTCTTCATTAGATGTAGGGCAGTCGAATCCGGAAAACGGTTTGGTAGTGCTGGGTTCGAGCGAGATGAGCGCCACCGATGATGTAGGGCAATATCGTAGCATGCCGGAGTCGGTCTAGTGGCTAATACGCGGCCCGGCATTCTCTAGCAGGCGATTGTTGTAATTAAAAGTGTAAACGTATCAGCGAATGGCTTGATTGCATACACACGCCCTTATCTGCCACGATAGATCGGCGTCGGGTATTAGTGCCTTCAGGACAGCATCAACTGATCTGCTGGTCCGGGGTTGAGTTGCAGCGACGATGGAACGCCGCTGCAGTTGGGGTGTACTACCTACTTGCACATACCAATATCAACTTCTACGTCCTGCCAGGCCAGCGTCTGAAGTTTTGCATCGTCGTCGGCAATCTTCCAGGTCATCAAGTACGAACCGGCATAGCAGGCGTTGCTATCGGCGCCGGCGGTCACAGCAAACACACCTCGTTCGACGACTCTGCCGTCTTTTCCCGTGATGCTCTCGGTTGTGTCGAGCTTGGCGAATTTTACATTCCACTGATCGTTCGCACCGATGGTGCTGCTGAAACGCTCCACGATCGCTTTCGGCCCGGTGTATACCGTGTCGCTGCTGGCACGATGAAAAACACTATCGTCCGTCATGATCGCCGCTACGGCTGACCAGTCACGTTCGTTGAAGGCGCTGACAAATTGCCCGTGTGCCGCCTGCCAGGGGTCATCGGCAGCGCTGACGATAGCGCTCCCGGACACCGCTAGTGCCGGAATCGCCATGGCGCACAGCAGGTTCTTTATGGTGAATTTTGCCATTTTCTGTATCTCCTGAATAACTGTATATCCTGATTCGAGCGGAAGGCCGAACCCTGCATCAGGATGTTACTGATAGCAGTCACGAGCCACATGCCCCATATGGGTGATTAAGAGATAGCTGCTTGTTTGATACGGATTCAGTGGAGAAATCTGTATGATCTGTTGGTTATTGGCGAGCTTCCTATCGCGACCTGTCAGTCATAACAGTTCGAAACAGCCGTCGGTTGTGTCGCAACAGGAGGAAGGTGTTGAAAAATGAAACGGTAACAATCCCGGGTCGGCGAGCGTTCCTGCGTCGTGCCGGGAGGGTCAGTGTTGCGGCGGCAGCGGTGTCAGCGATTGCGTCAAATCGTGCCAGCGCGCAGCCGGAAACATTGCGAATTTTGCGATGGAAGCACTTCGTACCCGCCTACGATAGCTGGTTCAATGACACCTTCATCCGTGAATGGGGAGCGAAGAATAACGTCGAGGTGATCGTCGACAACGTCGGATTGGGTGAGGTTGGCAAGCTTGCGGCCGCAGAGGCGCAAGCGGAGTCCGGTCATGATCTCGTATTGTACCTGTCGCCCCCTGCATCACTTGAATCGAAGCTCATTGATCATCGCGAGGTCTTCGAGGAGTGCGAAAACCGCTATGGCAAGGCAATTGAACTAGCCCGCCGCGGCAGCTACAACCCGAAAACCGATAATTACTATGCCGTCTGCGAAAGCTACGCACCCACAGTCATCTCCTATCGCCGTGATCTTTGGGACAATGTGGCGATCGACCCGACGGACTGGGAGGCAGTGCGCAAGGGTGGCAGTCGTATCAAACTGTTGCACGAAAAACCCGTCGGCATAAGCCTGGCAGCCAAGCACAACGGTGAGCATAGCCTGCGCGCACTGCTCTATTCGTTTGGCGCTGCCATTCAGGATGAATCGGGTGCAGCCGCGCTGAAATCACCGGCCACACTCGATGCGCTGCAATTCTGGTCTGCCTTTTATCAGGAGGCGATGTTGCCGGAAGTGACGCAATGGGATCCGCCGGCCAACAATCGCTTTATCCTCTCCGATGAAGGTTCACTCACGATCGATACTATATCCATCGCCCGGTCAGCCGAGAAAACCGGCGTCGAGTTCGAGCCCAGCCTGGCTCTGGCGCCTGTGCCGGAAGGCCCCGCTGGTCGTAAGGCCCCCGTGTTTGGCGCCTATACCTACGGTATATGGAAATTTGCCAAAAACATCGATGCGGCCAAGCAATTCATCGTAGACTCCATCGGGGCGACTACACCGGCACTGCAGGCCAGTGGATTTCAGAATATGCCTGGCTTCCCCGGCGCAGTTGATAATCTTTCCAGCACGCTAAACGGTGATCCGTCACGTCCCGAACGCTATTCGGTGTTGAATTCAGTGCCGGAAACTATGGTTAATATCGGCTTTCCAGGCTATGCCAATGCCGCGACAGATGAAGTCATGGCCAGCGGTATAATCAGTAAAATGTTCACAGCAACGGTTACCGGCCAGAGCACTGCAGAGCAGGCGATGGATGCGGCACACACCGAAGTAGCAGGTATTTTCGACAAATGGCGTGAGCGCGGAATGTTGTAGAAAATCACGGTGATTTCGACAAGCCAAAGTTATTTATGTTCATTGAGTTCTGCTACGCCTTGCGTGGTTGATCTTCGCAGTCGCGGCGGGTAGGTCGCGGCGGCTTTGGCTCACCTCGTATGAGAATCCGCAATAAGCTTTTGATCGGGAGTGCCATTCCGATCGTCATCCTGATTATTCAGGTTGTTGTGGTGAACTATTTCATCCGTCAGTTACAGTCGGCTACCACCATCATTGGTGATGCTCAAACTGTGATCGAAGCAGATTTTTCGGCAAGCGATCATGTTGCGGCGCTCAGGGCGGAAATCAAGAAGCTGCCCTCGGTATACGATGAACCACGAGACAGCACGCAGCGGTTGAGAACCCTGGCTCGGCTGCTGGCTGATGAAATTGGCACCATCCTGCAATTTCAGTCGGGCGATCTCGAGGCAGAGGGCGCATTTAGCGATGTGGATAACACGCACCGTCGCGCACAGGATGAGCTCGCCAAAACCGAACTGATCGCGCAGGACAAAACCTCGGATCTGGATTCACTCATCCAGCGTGCTATCGATACCAATATTGCATTCAAGGAGCTTGATCGATCGCTTGCCACGCTTGCGGTGCAGTTGCGTGTGGGCCTGCAGCATGCGATCGATATCGAACGTAGTGTTCGCCATCGACCTGCAATGGCGGGCTTGATTCTGGGTGCGATCGCGTTAATAGCATCTGTGCTTTTGATCTATTTTGTCGTTGATCGTGATATATCACGTCGCTTGCGAAAGCTGAGTGACAATATGCTCGCGATCGCGGGTGGCGAACTTTCAACATCAGTCGACGATCTCGATACCCGCGATGAAATCTCTGCGATGAGCCGCGCGCTGCTGAGTTTTCGCGATACCGCCGTTGAGGTAGAAGAAAATAATCTGCGCCAGATTGCCGTAGCGCAACAGCGGCTGATCGATGCACTGGAGAGCATTGCCGATGGTTTTGCGTTCTACAGCAAAGACGGCGAGCTCGAACTGTGCAACCGTCAATACGGAAACTACCTCGGCCTGCAGCATCAGCCATCCAGCGGCCATACTTACGCTAACCTGATAACCGACAGTATCGAACGAGGTGCGCTCGTGACAGATGGTGAATCGAGCCGGATAGTGATCGATCGACTGCTTGCCAACCATCATCGCCCTGGTCACCCGCTTGTCCAACAACTGCAGGACGGGCGCTGGATGCGAATCAGTGATCGCTTAACCGATACCGGCAGCCGCGTATCGTTGTTTACCGATGTTACCGAATTGAAAGATACCGAGTTGCAGCTGCGCTATTCCACCGACCAATTGCTGGACAGTATTCACTACGCCAGCCGAATTCAAAGAGCGGTGCTACCGGACCCCGAGCAATTGTCGCTGCTAACCCGCGGGAATTTTCTGATCTGGGAGCCGCGTGATCTGGTGGGCGGCGATTTCTACTGGTTTCAGACCGTACCCAATGGCTACGTTATTTTCCTGGGCGATTGTACCGGGCATGGTGTGCCGGGCGCCTTCATGACATTGATATCCGGCATTATTCTGGAGCGTCTGCTAGCAGAGGATGGTGAATTCTCGCCCGCAACACTACTCGAATCGTTAGATGAGAGTATCTGCAGGGTACTCGCTACCAGCACC
Organism: uncultured Granulosicoccaceae bacterium; assembly: GCA_937920585.1. GTDB lineage: Bacteria > Pseudomonadota > Gammaproteobacteria > Granulosicoccales > Granulosicoccaceae > CAKZSB01. Next base: position 6,284 of record CAKZSB010000201.1, read on the forward strand.
AAAACGTCGGCGATCAACGACGGACTCGAGGCCGGTGTCTGTTTTATCGACACCGTTAATGAGCGGCTGCTATTCAGCGGTGGGCGTTTCTCCGTCTGGGTTTCAAATCAGGGAGAGGTGACGGAGCACAAGGGTGTCCGCAGAACCCTTGGCAGTAAGACGCAGGTGGGAAAAGCACGCAAGCCTGTACCTTTTGTGGATCTTGCATTGCCGTTGTCGCAAGTTGAGCGCGCATTCATGACCACCGATGGCCTGCTCGATCAGGTCGGTGGAGAAAAGCGACTCGCCTTTGGTAAACGACGATTTCGCAACCTGTTGAAGCAACAGCAGCGTCTGAATTTCGCGGATCTGGCGGATGCACTGCAGCAACGTTTTGTAGAGTATCAGGGGGCGGAGCCTCGCCGTGATGATGTCTGTGTGCTGGCTTTTGATCCACGTGCTCCGCTCGACAAATCAGGGTACAAATCCGCAGAGGCGTGACAGCCTGCTCAACCATGGGAAAATGATGAACGAGCAATTATTGATCAGCGCGACAGATCGCTCGCCTGATATACGATTCGACTTCGCAGCGAATGAACTGACGATCGCCGGAGAATCTTATCCGGAAGACGTTCTATCATTCTATCGCCCTGTGATGGAGGCGTTGGAAACCTACCTCGAATCGCCAGATCGCACTACCACCACTGCACATCTCAAATTGATCTACTTCAACAGCAGCAGTGCGAAAGTGTTGATGAATATTATCGAACTACTCGATGAAGCGGCACAACATGCACCGGTTTCGATCAACTGGTACTTTGACCCTGAAGACGACACCATGCAGGAGTTGGGGGAGGAATTTGGCGAAGATGTAGTCAACGCCGGTTTCAGTCTCAAGGAAATCACCGATTAGTGTCGACAGAGGAGCAAGTAATGAATAATCTCGCCAGTGAGTTAAACGATTTTCGTACCCTGTTGTTGCAAAAGAAGATCATCTTTGCCTATTGTGGCTATGTCACCGAGCCCATTCTCTTTGGCCTGGGTGAGGCGTTGAAGAAAAAGATGTCACTTGCAGATGCCGATAAGAAAACCATCAGCAGTGTGTTCTCCATCTATGTTGAGCAAGTGCAGAATATTATTCGCTATTCGGCAGAAACCGATCCACGAAATACCGATAGTGAAACATCATTGCGATTCGGTGTGATCACGATCGTCAACGAAAACCAGAAGTTTTCAATTGATGTTGGCAACATGATCAAACACAAGGATGTGGGGCGTATGGACAAGCAATTGTCCGATATTTCCGAGATGGATTCGCTTGAATTGAAGCGTGCTTACAAAGCACAGCTAAAGTCCGATCCGGCGCCGGAAAGCAAAGGAGCTGGTCTGGGTTTGCTGGAAATTGCCCGTCGGGTAAGTGAGCCGCTTGAGTTTGATTTTCATCGGGTGGACGATACTTACACGTTCTTTGCATTGAAGGCTACGATCTAGCTGAGTGATGAAAAACATTAACCGATTCACTTCAAATCGCTTTGTCTCGTAGGGCCGATCAGCCATGTCCGGTCTGTTTGAAGTTGAAGAAAAGGTAATAACCGATGCAGAGCGGCGGATCGAGAGTGGCGAATTCCAGGGTGATGACGCTCGGCAGGTATTTGAGTCGTTAACAAAGGAATATAAGAAACTCTATAAAACTACCCGCCGAATTATGCGCCTGAGCGATCGAAATGAACGCGAGTTGCAACGACTGAACCAGGTCGCAGAGCGCGCAGCTTCAACATTGTCGCGTTACTTCTCGCCGAATCTTGCCAATGCAATCACCCGAGATCGCGACTTCTCCGAACAATCTGGTGAGCGCCGCGATTTAACCTTCCTGTTCACCGATCTTGCGGGATTCACCACTCTGGTAGAACAGCTGGATCCTAAAACTATCGTCAGGGTATTGAATGAGTATCTTGATAATCTCACCCAGATTGTCTATCGGCACGGTGGTACCACCGAAAAGATCGTTGGTGACGCCGTCCATGTGATTTTCGGTGCGCCTGAGGAGCAGAGTGATCAGGAGCACCGTGCACTTGCCTGCGCGCTTGCGATCGATGAATTTGCCGAACAATTCAGGCTCAACTTGAATGCTAATGGTATTGGGTTAGGCTCTACACGAATAGGCATCCACGCAGGTCCCGCCATGCTCGGTAATTTTGGTGGCAAGATCTTCTTCGACTACACCGCCCACGGCGATGCGATTAATACGGCCGCGCGTCTGGAAAACGCCAATCGTTTTCTCGGCACACGTATTTGCGCCAGTGACGCGGTGGTCAACTGCTGTAGCCAGAGTTTTGTAACCCGTCCGATTGGCAGTCTGTTGCTGGCCGGCAAGACAGAGAGTATAGCTGTACACGAATTGTTGCCAGACAGTGCCAAAGGTAGTGATTGGCTCGCTGCTTATCATAGTGCCTGGCAAATGGTAGCCGATGGACGTGATGAGGCCAGGCAGGCGTTTGCTGCGCTGGTGAGTAACCGGGTAGATGACCCATTAGCAGTATTTCACCTGGTGCGTCTGCTGGCCGGTGAAACTGGAATCGAGATTGTGCTGCCCAAGGCGTAGGTTAACTAATTGAGAGTTATACCGAACGAGTATGTGTTTGAAATTGAACCCGGGTGTTTTCAATCAGCTAAATCCGTCCGGCAGGCACCTTGCAGACGTGGATCGCTAAGCATACGCTGTGCTATCGCTGATGCTGCTACTTGATAGCCCAGTCTTGAGGGATGGCTGTCAACAGGCAGAAGATAAGCGCCGTCGACATTATCCTTAAATGCCTTTTGCAGAGGCCAGAGCAGCTCAACAGTTGGTATGCCTAAATCTGCAAACTCTCGCATAGCCCAGAGCGTGGTGTCGTCATACGGCTGCTCGCGAACGGTAAAGTTACCCGGGTACGTCACTGCTACGAATGTGACTCCATCGCTGGCAAGCTCT
>CAKZSB010000202.1 GCA_937920585.1 uncultured Granulosicoccaceae bacterium
AATTTGTTCTCATCGGCAACAATCATTTGCTGCAACTGATCTGCCTGTTGATCTGCATCAGCCTGGTTTTCACCATAAACAACCACTGATGCACCGCAGTGGTAGATGTCCGCCGGCGGGAATCCACAGGCGATATCGCTGCTGTAGATAGTGCTCGCAGGCGAATTCAATTGCCGATACCAACTGCTACAGGGTTCGGATTCGGTGTGCTGGTAATTTAGCGGAATCAGGTAGGGAATCTGCCGATAGGCTTTCGCAATGCGGCCTTTCTGTTCGATTAGCTGGCACATCAATGCAAAGGCGCGAGCGCCGGTGGCAGCCATGTCGATGTGCGGGTAGCTGCGAAAGATGGTGATCGCGTTTGCGAGTTCGAACATCTGTGGTGTGATGTTGGCGTGAAAATCCAGGCTGATGACCAATGGAATCTCGTCGCCTATTTTTGCCCTGATTAACTCCAGCAGCGTGCCCTCGCCGTCGTCGGTGTGCTCCGCCACCATAGCACCGTGCAGATCGAGATAGATGGCGTCCAGTTCGGCCAGTGGCGGCAGGCCGTCGATGATCATTGCGGATATGCGCTCGAAAGCGTCACGCGTTACCGGGCCGTATGGCTCGGCATTGGCCCACACCGTGGCGGTGAGATTGTGCCCGGCGGCGGCACTGATGAAGCCACCAATCGGCAGGTTCAGCGGCTGCATGGTGTCGAGCATCGCCCGGCCACGGGTTAGTCCGGGCCAGCCATCGGCTTTCAGGAATTCTTCATAGCCTGTGTTTGCGGGTGAGAAGGTGTTGGTCTCGTGGTGAAAGCCGCCTACGGCAATGTTGTACGTCATCGCGAATAATGTCCCTTTTGGGAGTCGATGGCGATGTCACATGCCGGTTCGACGAAAAGAGCATTATTTAACGGAATGAGCCGTTGGCGCAAGCGACAAGGCATCGAAGCGCGTGAGTCGCAATGCACGCCAGGCTAAAGTTCTGGCGCGCGATGAATGATCAGAAAAAACGACAGCGAAGAATCGGGCCACACCGAAAGGGTGGCCCGAATGATAGTGATGACTTACAGCAGTTGCATCGTGTTTAAGATTAGTGCCAGATCGTCTTCGTCGACGCCTGCGCACAGTACCAGGTGAACGAAATTGATATCGTCTTCATGAACAAGTTGAGCGGTTGTTTCCAACGTTATACCGAACAGAGTTAAGTTTCCGGAAACACGTGCGGCTGGCACACCGCTGATTTCTATGAACGAGGTTTGCGGTGCGGGGGTGTCGTCGAAGAGGTCGAGTATATCGTCGGTCGCTTCGATCAGCGAGATCGATGGGTCAAAGGTGCTGTCGATCCCGCAATTCGCATTGCCACCAAATTCGTTGACGACTGAGTCAAACAACTGTGCGCTGAGGTCTGCACTGTCGGTTGATAGCGTCCAGTCATCCGGATAGTTCAGCTGCAAAAAGTTATCGCTGTAAACCTGGCCACCGGCGTTGTTGGTTTGTGGGTCGGTGATAACGGGAGGTGTTTGCGGGTTATTGTCGTCGTCATCCGATGCGCCACCTCCGCAACCGGAGATCAGTAAAACCAGTGAAAAAATAACTGCAGAATGAAAATTAACTCGCTTATTGCTCATAACGGTAACTCCTGTTTTTACAAAGATGAATCAAATATGAGGCTGTCCTGTCTTTCAATGGTGGACATCAACCAGAGCGATTCGGGATTGAAGATGTCGCCATCGATCGCGCAGTATTTATTCTTTGTGGGTATGCGTTCAAAACCCTGAGTACCACTCTACAGGTAACTGTTTACGAAAATCATTACCACGTATGGAACGGTGATCCGTGTCGGCTCTATTGATTGCACAAAAGAGTACCTGGCTGAATGCATCGTGCTGAGGCACGCGGTTTGCGACGGGGCTGCCAGATTCTGTACACTGCCGGTAAGAATAACCATGGTACTTTGATACAGGAGCCTGTTCAGTATGGTTCGATTGGCCGAAATGCCGGCAGTAGGGCGGGGATTCATTTCCGAGCTCGAAATGCCTTTGATTGAGAATCCGTCGTGGTCAAATCCGTTGCCAGCCGGTAAGCGCCGTGTCGCAGTGGTATCGAGTGCGGCGGTATCCCGACGGGGCGAAAAACCTTTTTCCTGGCTGGCACGCGACTACCGTGTGATCGGCAGGAACGATCGCGATCTGGTGATGACTCATGTTGCCGTCGAATATGACCGCACCGCATGGCAGCAGGATCTGAACACCATATTGCCGCTCGATCGGCTCAATGAAATGGCGGATGCCAAAGAGATAGGTTCCGTTGCGCATCAGCACTATGCCTTTATGGGGGCGGCTGATCCTCGCGACATGCACAAGTCTGCCAATGAAGTGATCGAGCAGATGCAGCAGGACAACGTCAACACCGTTTTTTTGATTCCCGTTTGACCTTTCTGTACGCGCGCCGTGTGCGTGCTTGCACATTACTTCGAAGCCGCAGGTTTTGCGACTGTGCTGGTTGGCTTTGTTCGGGAACACATCGAATCAATCGCCCCGCCACGTGCACTGTGGCTCGATTTTCCAATGGGGCGTCCGCTCGGCAAGCCCAATGATCCTGAGTATCAGCTGTCGGTAATTCGCGCGGCATTCAGCTTGCTGGATAGGCAATCGGGCCCGGTGCTGGAAGATTTTGAGCACGTTATCCCGGTGCGCGAAGGGCGCATGGGTTATGCGTTGCCGGTTGAACTGGTTGTATCGAGTGATGAGGTCGGCGATGTGGATGCCTTGCTGGCTCAGGTGCAGGGGGAGGTTGAGTCGCTGCGGGCTGATTATCAGGCGGCGGTTGCTGCGCGCGGGCGCACAACTGTAGGTGCGAGCGAAACAGCGGTTGAACAACTTGCACCGTATATTGCGGCCTTTGTCAAAGGCGAAAAGCCCAGGAGTTTGCGCCGCGGCATGGCGCCGGTGCCGTTCCTGAAACTGGCGGTGGAAGATCTTGCCGCCTACTACACCGAAGCGCGCACCCATAGAGACGACATCGACGATATAGAAGAACTGGGTAAATGGTTCTGGGAAGAGTGTCTGGCTGGAAAGCTGATATTGTGGCTGGAGGCGATGTCACTTGAGAGTGATGATAGAGTGCTGCGCCAAATTGTTGATATGTCTTTGATCACGC
>CAKZSB010000203.1 GCA_937920585.1 uncultured Granulosicoccaceae bacterium
TGCGTGCTCTGGGTCCGCTCGAAGAGCCTTTCCCCGATGTGGATGATTTTGAGCACGACAATGACGAGCCGGATATAACGGCATGAGCGTGCGGTATATGCTCGATACCAATATTCTGTCAGGGTTGATGAAGGCACCTGAGGGGCCGATATCGAAACGCATTGAGTCAGTCGGTGTCGACAAACTGTGCTGCAGTGTGATCGTCGCTGCGGAGCTTCGATACGGGGCCGCGAAACAAGGTTCCGTCAGGCTAAGTGAACGTGTCAATGCGGTGCTGAGTACCCTTGCAGTGCTACCGTTTTCCGAACCGGCGGACTACTGGTACGGGCAGCTACGCGCAACGTTGGCAGCCAGTGGTACTCCGATTGGTCCGAACGATTTATTCATAGCGGCTCATGCTTTGAGTGAAGATATGGTGCTGGTAACCGGAAATATGAAGGAGTTTAAAAGAGTGCCGGATTTGAAAGTTGAAAACTGGTTGTTGTAATTGGGGTACAAACTTTAAGTAGGGAAGCCAGTCTCGGGCATTGGTCAAAGTCTGAAATTTTGAACACCGTAATTCCCGTTGAATTGCGTTCGGATCTCTAACGTTTATGTGTGACAGTAGAAATAATAAGTTATCGCCGTTCGCGTGAGTACGGCTCACTACAACGTGCAACACGCGCCCGATAGATTGGCCTTGCTCACGCTGCGGGTTTCCAGTGATACACGGTTGGTAGTCCGCCGCGTAAGCGAGACGCAGTGCACCTTGCGACGTACGCCCAATAGATTGACCTTGCTCATGCTGCGGGTTTTCAGTGAAGCACAATCGGTAGCCCGACGCGTGAGCGAGGTACAATCCGCGCGCTTGCTCGCAACGGTGAACCATTGCAATTATCGCCGATAAATCGTCCTGCCACCCACTATCGTCTCTTCAATCGCAACATCTGAAAAATCAGAATCCCGTCGGGTCGGGTCTTCATTCAGCACCACAAAATCAGCCAACTTACCCACTTCAATCGATCCGCGATCATGCTCCTGCTGCATCTGCCAGGCCGCTTCAATCGTGATCGCTCGCAACGCATCTATCACCGAGATCCGCTCGTGCTCACCGATAATCCGACCGCTTGTCGAGCGTCTCTCCACTGCACTTGATATTAACTGGATCGGATCGATCGGTGTCACTGGCGCGTCGGTGTGAATGCTGTAGCGCAGTCCAATTGCACGGGCGCTGGCTGCCGGGCTGATGGCTGGCGCGCGCTGTGGCCCCATATGCAGATTGAAATGCGCATCGCCCCAGAAGTAGGTGTGATTGCTGAAAAAGCTCGGCGTGATGCCAAGCTTTTTCATCGCAGGCAACTGATCGCGTCTGGCCATTTGCGCATGCACCAGTACCAGTCGTGGATCATCGGCAGGTGACTTCGCTTGGGCGTTTTCAAACGCGTGCAGAATATCGTCGATCGCCGCATCGCCATTGCCGTGTATGGCCATGGGTATATCCGCTTGATGATAGCGTTGCACAATGTCAGTTAACGCATCGCGGGTAAAACTTGGAAAGCCCCGTTCGTCAGGCCGATCCGGCGGATTGGTGTGGTAGGGTTTTGTCAGATATGCGGTGCGGCCCTGCGGGCTGCCATCCGCCAGTATTTTCACCGGGCCAATCTGAAAACGTGAATCGTTGTAGCGTGATAGATTGATCTCACCGTTCAACAGCGCCTCACCCACTGCATGGTGCTTGGGCCACACGTTCAGGCGAAACGGCAGCAGCTTGAAAAGGCTTGCCGCTTTCAGCGCGCGCATCGTGGTCAGGTTGATGCCACCGGCCTGCGCGGTGGTAATACCGTGGGTGGCGTAATCGTCGACCGCGTGCTGCATGATGTGCCAATAGTCCAACAGCGGACGATTGCGCAGCAGCCTGGCCGTCGACGGTGCGGCGGTCTCCATCAGTAAACCGGACGGCAATCCGGTGCTCAAATCCAGCACGATTACACCACCCGGTGGCGCTTCGGTCCATTCGTCAATATTCAGCAGTTCAAGCGCACGGCTGTTGGCGACCCCCATATGCCCAGAGCTGTGCCACAGATAGATTGGCAGGCTTGACGATACGCCGTCCAGCTCTGTGCGGGTAGGGTGGCGGCGTTCTGCAAGCGATGAATCATCGTAGCCAAAGCCGATAATCCACTCATTATTACCCGGCTTTTCGCGTTCGATATAGTCGCTAATTTGCTGCAGCAGAACGTCGATAGTCGAGGTCGTACCAATCGGTGGCGGTGCTACATCGACGACGATGGCTTTCAATCCATTGGATGGAAAATGGCTGTGCGCATCGATAAAGCCGGGCAACAGGGTGGCGCCGTCGAGATCGGATACGATGGTATTGGCGCGAATATGTTGGCGCATGTCATCATTACTGCCGAGCGCCTTTATCCGCCCGTGTTTTACCGCCACGGCCTGATAGCGATTGTCAGTCGCATCCATGCTGATGATATTGGCATTTAAAAACACACGGCTGGCCGGTGTCTGGTCGGCAAATATCCAGTGCAGCAACAGCCAGGGCAGCAAGGCTGTCAGCACCAGCAGTACGCGCCAGATCATGCCGACTGTGACGCCTGCTTTTGCGCTCGGTGGCGCTGGTACAAATGCACACAGATAACCAGCGCGATCAGTGTCAGCACGCCGGTCAGTAACCACTGGCTTTTCGCATCGACCTGCAGGCCGCGACCGATCAACACAAACACAGCTGTTTGCGGGATAAAACCTAACAGCGTAGCGGCGCCAAACACCCGCATCGGCATGTTTGTCGCGCCGGCGGCCAGATTGGTCAGCATATTCGTGCCCAGTGGCAAAAACCGTATGACCACGATTTTTAAAAAAGGTTGATCGTGCGCCAGAGCGTCGATTTGTGCGACGGCGTTTGGAAAGCGGCGCCGCACCCAGGGGCGAGCCAGATAGCGTGAGGCAGTGAAGGTGAGCAGTGCGCCGGCGGCGGTGCTGGCCAGTGCCATCAGCATTGCCGGCAGCAATGAGAAACTGATGCCTGCGACCAGCGACACCAGTTGCCTAGGTACGCCGAAGGATGCCGCCAGCGCGCCGGCGGCGAGAAAACTCGCGATGCCGACTACCCCGTGTGCTGCCACCCAGCGGCCGATCAATTGCGGATCGATAAATCGGCCGAGCAACTCGGAAGGAGAGCCTGCAAACGCCA
>CAKZSB010000204.1 GCA_937920585.1 uncultured Granulosicoccaceae bacterium
TGACTGGATCAGTGCATCGCGATCGGCACACAGGACCACGCCGTTGTCGTAGGGCGTGTTCAGGGTTTTGTGGCCATCGCCGGAAAAGGAGTGCGCCTGTTGCATGCCGTCTGTTAAGTGTTTTAGCGATCGTGTCGCGCCTGCCCACAAACCAAACGCACCATCGACGTGTATCCACGCACCGGTGGCGCGCGCAGTTTCGACTATGGTGCCAAAGTCATCGAAAGAACCCGAGTTGACGTTGCCGGCCTGCAGAATCAGCATTGAATTCGCATCCAGTTTGGGAATCTGTTTTGCGATGATTCGTCCCTGTTTGTCGGTGTCGACCCACTCGATGTTGTCGATGCCAAGTCCCAGCACGCCAATGGCCTTCACCACTGCCGCGTGTGTCTGTCGCCCGGTGACAATGCGAATCGTCGGTGCGCCGTTCAGGCCGCGGCCGTTGATGTCCCAGCCCTGGTTGTGCAGAATTCGGTAGCGCGCCGCGGCGAGCCCGCAGACAATCGCCATCGAGGTGCCGCTGACGAAACCGGCAGCGGTATTCGGCGGCAGATCCAGCAGCTCGACCAGCCAGCGTTCGGTGACTTCCTCAATCCGCGATACCACCGGCGACATCAGATTGAGGGCGCAGTTCTGATCCCAAAAGTCTGTAAGCGTGCGTGCCGCCATCGCCGCCGGCACGACGCCGCCATTGACGAAACCAAAATAGCGCCCGCCATTTTGTGCCACTGTGGCAGGCGAGCCGTGCTGGTGGAGTTGTTCGAGTATGGCGCTGGCATCGCCGCTTTGCTGTGGCAGGTTTTCATCGAAAGCGGCCAGGCCCTGCAGTGCGGCATCGGTGGGAAACACGTTGCGCTCAGCGGCGCCGTCGGCGTATTCAAAGGCGTGCGTTTGCGCCTGCTGAAACAGCGTTTTCGAGCGCAGCTCGGCCGCCATCCTGTCGTGGATTGTGTCTGACATTTTCCGGTGTCCTGTTACATTGCGCTCGCAGTTACACTTTCTTATAGCGAAAACAGTCGGTGGTGTGATCGTTAACCATACCCACACCCTGCATGAACGCATAACAAATAGTGCTGCCGATAAACTTGAAGCCGCGCTTTTTCAAATCCTTACTCATGGTGTCGCTAATGTCGGTTTTACCGGGCACCTGTTTGGATGTCTTCCATTTGTTGACGATCGGCTTGCCATCGACAAACTGCCAGATGTAGTCGTTGAAGCTGCCGTATTCCTCCTGTACCTGCAAAAACGCACGGGCGTTTTGGCGAACGCCAAATACTTTCAGTCGGTTGCGAATGATGCCCGGGTCGAGCAACAGCTTTTCCAGTTTTTTATCGGTAAAACGCACAACTTTTTCGGGCTCGAAATTGGCAAATACTTTTTGATAGTGCGGGCGTTTTTTTAGCACCACCAGCCAGCTCACACCGGCTTGCGCGCCCTCCAGATTCAGCATTTCAAACAGGTGGCGGTCGTCGTGCACCGGCACGCCCCATTCGGCGTCGTGATATTCAATGTGCAACTCGTGGCCGGCGCACCAGCTACAGCGTGTGGGTTCCTTACTCATGGTTTTCTCAATCGATTGGCAGACCGCTCGGCACGCTGGCGGGTCGGCCCATGCGGCCATAGCGGCTGTGGGTGCCGGTGAGTGTATGAAGGAAGGCAATCAGTTGCTCGACTTCAGTGTCGCTCAAGTTCACCGGCGTGATATCGATGTGGCGACGCAGGCGCTGTTGCTCGCGGCGATCGTTAAGGCTGACAAAATCAACTGAAGCAAGCCAGGGTGCTGCCGGCAGATTAACCCGCGACGGTTGCCAGCGATCAAGCTCGCGTTGCGGATTCAGGTGGTGGCGGATAATTTCTGCCAGCGTGGCATAGGCACCGTTGTGGCCATAGGGTGCGGTCAGTGCGACGTTGCGCAAACTCGGCGTGCGAAAACGATAGGCGTCTGCGAGATCGTCGGTCTCTGCCATGCGGCCCACGTCGCGTGCATAGGGGTCAAAGCGGCGGGTGCGGCCGGGGCCGAACTGCGGCAGGCCCAGCGCGTGAAAGCCGTGATCGGTAAAAAGCGCACCACTGTGGCAACTGCTGCAATTGGCCACACCGGTGAAGAGTTCCAGCCCCTGCTTGGCATCGTCGGGCAAGGCTTTTCCGTTCGCCAGATAGTCATCCCACGGGCTGTCGTAGCTCTGCCACTCGAAATTGATAAAGTCGGCAAGGGCAATGGCGATGTGGGTGATATTGATATCCAGTGCGGTTCTAATATCGTCGAACTGTTCAATAAATGCGGCTTTGTACTGTGGAATGTTGCGTACCCGATCGCTGATGATCGGCCAGACATAATCAATGCGATCATAGGCCGCACCGGCAACCTGATTCTCACCCGGGTTGCCGGCCATTTCGAATTCGGAGGTCAGCGGGAACAGCGCCTGTGCGGCTAGCAGCGACGGCAGGCCTTCCGGCAGCCATTCCTCGGCCGGGCTGTCGAAGTCGTTTTCGTAGTCATCGGAGCGACTGAGCCTGCCATCGTGGAAAAGATGGGTAATCTCGCGTGCACCCAGATTAAACAGCGCCGGCGCATTGCGCGGGATGCGTTTGGCAATACGGTTGGCGTCGCTGCCGGTATTGCGTTTGGTGCCGATGCCGCTTCCGCCTTCACCCACACCCAGCGGCAGTGCATCGGCGCTGGCCAGATCGTGGTGATGGCAGGTGCCGCAGGAAATATTCTGGTTGCCGGATAAAACTGGATCGTAGAACAGCAGCTGGCCCAGTTCCGCACGCGCCATTTTGTGGGGCAGAAAATCGTCAGCGCCCAGCGGGGTGAATATACTGTCGGCAGCGCCGGCTGTGCCGGTGTGAATGCAAAGCCCGATAGTGAGGATCAGCCATTGCCAAACGCCCGCCATACCCTGTCGATTACCGCAGTCGTGACAGCGCTCATGTTGGCGCCACCGCTGCAGGCCGACATCGAAAAAGCGCGCGATCTGATGGAGAGCAGCCGCTTTGAAGAGGCGATGCAGCAATTGTTGCCTGCGGCCCGTTCGGGCAACGCCGATGCCGAGGAACTGATCGGGGTGATGTACGCGATGGGGCTTGGTGTCGAGCGCGACGACATTCGCGCCTTTGAATGGTACCTGCGTTCGGCGCTTAAGGGGCATCCGGGTGCTCAATCCGGGGTTGGCTGGTATTTCGAAGTCGGTCGTGGCATGCCGGCGCCGGATCTGGTCCGAGCCTACATGTGGTATGTGTTGTCGGCGATCGGCGGTGATCCGGACGCTGCGATATCGCAGGAGGAGGTGGTTAAAAAAATGACCGCGGAACAAATTGAACAGGCGCATGTGCTGGTGGATGATTATAGAACCTGGCTATATCCGTTTCGTTAACACGGCTGGCGGCCGCAATGGCCGCCAGCAGCACTTCAGTTACTTAATATCCATCGCGGCACCGCCGTCGACTTTTTCCTCAGCGGCTGCAGCGGCAGTACTCAGTGCATCGAATACATCACCACCGTTTTTCACATTCTCTTTGAACCAGTCGAAGACCGGAGCAGCGGCTTCTTTGAAGGCGCCCTTTTCCTCAGCGGTCGGGACGTAAAGATCACCACCACCAGCGACGAAATCCTGGTACGCCTGAATTGACTTGCGCTTGGGTGAAGCGAAAGTGGCTTGTTGAAGAGCGGCGAAACCGTCTACAACAACACGGCGCATGCTCTCATCCATGCCCATGAAGCGATCGTTCGACATCCACCATAGTGCGCCCATGTAGGCGTGGCCATCGAGGGTGACATACTTCAGGCCGGCGTCGGGGAATTTCATACCCATGATGTCGGTGATACCGTTCTTGGAACCTTCGACAACACCAGTCTGGAACGACGTGAACAACTCGGGCCACGGAATAGG
>CAKZSB010000205.1 GCA_937920585.1 uncultured Granulosicoccaceae bacterium
TCAAAGCGTGCTATGTCCGGATCCCAGGACGGGCCCTCGCCACTTTTCCACATCAGGTAGAGTGACAGGAACGCGAGCACAATGGCCGTAACGAGTTCGGCACGTCGCATCGGTGGGTACCTTTAATTCAATCGGGAAAAAGAGTGTCGGTACAGCGGGTGTGACTACCCGGGAGGGCAGCCACACCTGGAACAACGAACTTGCAAACGGTACTACTTGATCGCGCCAGAGGCTTTGAGAATAGTCTCGTGACGGGCGCGCTGGGTATCCCAGTAGCCGGCGAGATCAGAACCGGCGATGAAATCACCCATCAGCGATTTGCTGCTTTTGTATTCCTGCCAGTCAGCAGACTCGTACACTTTGGTGAACAAGCCAGTGAAGTAGGCAAGCGCATCGTCAGACATACCGGGCGCACCCACTACAGAACGTTGCATGAAGTAGGAAAACTCCGATCCTGTTTCCTTTAACGTGGGTACGTCGGGGAACATTGGCAGGCGCTCATCGGTGAAGGCAACCAGCGGAATGACGTCTCCACTCTCGTAGAAACCCAGCGCCTCTGAAGGATTGTTGACAGAGCTATGGATCTGCTGACCCGCCAGATCTTTTGCCACGGCACCGCCACCTTTGTAGGGGATGTACTTGATCGACAGTCCATAGGCGTCGTTCAGGTGATCGGTGATGATGTTGTCTTCGGAGTTCTTGCCGGTGCCACCCATCACCCAGCCTGAACCGCGTTTTTTGGCTTCAGCGAGAAATTCGTCGAAGTTTTTGATGCCTTCGTTCTTGTGAACCCACAACAGGAAGGTGTCTTCCGCCATGCGGCCTACCGGCGCAAACTTCATGATATCGACATCCAGACCCGGCTGGCGCAAGGGTGTAGTAAAAAACGAATTCAGCGTCACCATAATGGTGTGATCCGGATCGGAAGCGCCCTTCATATGAACCAGCGCTTCAGCGCCCGAACCGCCTGACTTGTTGGTTGGCACCAATGGCTTGGAGGCGAGATTTTCTTTTTCGACGATCGATTGCATCAGGCGAGCCATTTTGTCGGCACCACCGCCCTTGCCAGCCATGATGACAAAATCAACCGGCTTGTTGGGCTCCCAGGCCTGCGCCTGCCCGGCCACACCCAGGGTCAGCAGACCCGCCACTGCAACACTCATGATTCTTCTAATAAACATCATTATTCCTCTCTATTTGAGTTAGTGAACACATGTTTAACGTGCCTGCCACAGGTTACACATCTCAGTCACTCTGCGTTGCTAATTGTGCGGCATTAATTGTCTTCACAACCAATTTTTCCTACATCACCCCGCCTCGAATCATCAAGAAATCCGGGCCCACAGAGCTGCGTGTACCAGCACAGCCTGTATCTGGTATACCACATACCCAATACAATACACGGGATGCGGACAAGGTCAATAGCTGCAAAGCGATTCAACTGAACTGGCAAGCAACCTGGTTACTCACGCTTGCATCCGCAAATATCACTCGCGCTCGACGAAACGATGGCAGTTTATGCTCTGCTTCAAACGCCTGCGACACTCAAGCCAGCGAAAACGTAATCTGATCCCGTCTTTGATCCCGAAGCGTCGATCTGCCAGACAATATATCCCGCGCAACCTGGTGCCCGGACAACACGGCCGCCTGAATCGTACCTGGCACGAGACAATCACCTGTTCGATAGATTTGCGCATCACCAGGCTGCCCCTCAGCCGGTGATGAAAAAGCCCCGTCAACGCAATTTGGCACGCGGGCACCCACAAACACCAACGTGTCCATATCAAGGTTCTTCTGATCACCTTTCAACTGATCGGTAAAAATCTTTTCGCCGGTTAACTTCATGTTCGGCCAGAGCTCAACGCCCAGTTCGTTCAATCGCGCGATAATGCGCGGCATGTCGAGGGTGAAGTCGGTCCAGGTGGCAATCGTGGGGAGCGGGGTTACATAGCGAACCCGGTGACCATTCATCGCCAGCCGCTCGGCGATAGCGCTTGCGATGTAAAAATGATCATCATCGTAAACCACGATACTGGCCGGTTTATCGCTGCCAAACAGCGCGAGCTCAGGTAGATCGTTAAGTATGTCATCGGGCGTGAGTAGCGGCAGCGTGCCGGTGTCGATTGCGAGGGCGCTGGTCGAGCCAACACCATCGTCACGCCATTTCGCACCGGTTGCAAAGGTAATCGTGTCCGCACCGAATTCCAGTGCATCGGCAAGTGTTAATTCACTCGATACGAACAGTTCGGCCTTCGCCGCCTGACTGATCTGATACAGACGATAATCGCGCACTCGTAGCCAGCTCGACAAACCCGGCAACCGCGACTCCTTCAACGCTCGCCCACCCGCTTGTTCCCCTGCTTCTGCAATCGTTACTCTGTGCCCTGCCTTGAGCAGTGTCACTGCACATTCAAGCCCGGCAGGCCCGGCACCAACGATCAAATGCGAGCGCTCGACATCGGATTGCGGAACGGTTTCGGGATGCCAGCCACGTCGCCACTCTTCCGAGATGGTGGGGTTTTGCGTGCATCGCAACGGCAAACCATAGCTATCCATACTCACGCAAATGTTGCAGCCTATGCACTCGCGTATTTCATCAATGCGATCGTTTCTAATTTTTTCGGGTAGAAACGGATCGGCTATTGAAGGACGCGCGGCACCGATCAAGTCGAGCCTGCCCTTCTTTACCAGCGACACCATCATGTCAGGTGAAGTAAAACGCCCCACTCCTACAACCGGTTTAGTCGTCAGCGATTTTACGAAATCGGTATAGGGCAACTGATAACCTTCATCAGCAAATCGTGCCGTCTGGCTATCGTGAGGCCAGCCCGACAAATTCACATCCCACAGATCAGGCAACTCCGCCAGCGCTTCTACCACGTCACGCCCTTCGCCATCGTGACGCAATCCATTTTGTTTGCCGGGCTCCGCCACGCTGAATCGCAGCGCCACTGCTCGCTCACCTGCAGCGACTTCAAGCGTATCCTCGATCACCTCTCGCAACAGACGCACGCGATTCTCGAACGAGCCACCATAGCGGTCGCTGCGCTGATTATTATTGATCGATAAAAAGTTACTCAACAGCGATATATCGTGAGCGGCGTAGACGTAGATGATGTCGTAACCAGCCTCAACAGCCCGACGCGCTGCAGCCCGGTGATCGTCGCGAAAGGCCCGAATATCCGCAAGCGTCATCTCCATCGCCTGAACCGGCACTTCGGGCCGCAGCACCGGCAGCGCCGTTGGCCCGATCACCGGCGAGCCACTGGTCAGGTTGCGGGCGCGCATGCCACCATGCCCGAGCTCGATGGCAGCCAGGCTATCGTGTTTCTTTATCGCCTCAACCTGGGCCGCGTGACGCGGTATATCGCTATCATCCCAGATCCGCTCCATTGGATGATTGGCCATATCGGTATTGGGGGAAATCTCGGTGATCTGCACCGCAACCGTACCCCAGCCGCCCTGCGCCTTCATACCACGCAGGGCAATGGCCCCACTGGGCTGATTCCAGCCGTGACCGGTGGCATGAGGCACGGCATAAAAGCGATTGGGCGCCGTTACCGGGCCGATTTGAACGGGCTCAAAAAGCAGATCGTAGCTGGACATGAAAGCGTGTTGTTAACCGGGTAGTCACCAGGCGATCATGAAACACCCGAAGCACCGCAACGTCAATAGACAACAGCTTATCGCTATCGCAAATCGAGCCACACCTGGGCGGCAATGCGCTCTTGCTCTTCCGGCAACGGGTACAAGCCCGGCGGTAGCGACTCATCCAGCAACATGGGCACCAACATCAGCAACTCCGAGAACAGAAACTCGACAATCTCATCCGGCACGCTGCTGCCGGTGAAGTTGACCGGAAATCCGCGATTCACCAGAAACAACGTTCTGCCATCGCGCAACTCGCAGGCTTCGACGTGGTGGTGAATCTGCACGCGCTCCGCAGTTGTATCGCGCAAATGCGCAAGGTCAATTTCATGATCTTTGGAAGCACCGCTCGCGATGAAACAGCGATCGGGAAGACTATCGAGCAACGCAGCATCCACCGAGCAATATCCACTCGCCCCGATTACCACCGCAGGTGCGATGGCCTGTCGTGGATCGACAGGCACAGCAAAGCCGTCCACCGTTGCCTCCACCCGCGTGAGAATATCGCTATCGAAAACAGCCACCTGCATGCCACGGTCCTGCAAGCTGTTGGCAGTGCCGCGCCCCACCCAGCCATAACCCAGTACCAGCGCCTGTCGGCCCACTACCGAATAACCCAGTTCTCGTAGAATTACATCCAGCGCGGTGACCACAGATTCACCCACCATTTTACCTTCGATTTGCTTGAGTCGGGTCTGTGCGCAATTGACTTGCGGGATCAGCAACTCGGGCAGTTGCTCGGCCACCCACACGCCCTGCTTGGTCACTTCAATAGCGCCAACCACAGTTGCAATACGATCGCAGTAGCGCTTGTGCAGACAATCGATTGCATAACCACCTACCTCGTGTAGCACCAGTGACTGGCTGTTAAGCTCGCAGTGAGTGAGGCAGGCATCGAGGGCACGATCAACCGCATCCCCAAGATCAGCATAATCCGGCGTCTCCACAGCTACACCCACGCTGCGCAACTGCTCTACAACCTCATCGTTGCCAGAATAACCAATCCCGATCACGCGCAGAATCGGCACATAGCGATGCATGATCAACAACAGTCGCAATGTATACGGGTATAAATGCTGTACAACCAGTTGCACGGTATTCGGATAGGGTGTAAGACCAATCCGGCGGGCGGTTTCACCGAGAAAGTCGGGGTGAAAACTAGTCACTGGATTGTGCGGCACTTTTATCGTTTTTTCGCGGGTTTGCTACGATCAGGATATCGTTGGTAAAAGTATTCAACCACGGTATCCGACCGAGCG
>CAKZSB010000206.1 GCA_937920585.1 uncultured Granulosicoccaceae bacterium
ATCGTCTTTTAGTTGATCGATTGCACGATCAAGATTGCTATGGCCGCCGCGCGCCAGTTCCAGTTCGGCTATCAATGCGTCGATTGAATCGGCTTCGCGGCCCATCGCGCGCATGACGTCCAGCCCCATGATGTTGCCGGAACCTTCCCAGATGGAGTTCAGCGGTGCCTCGCGATACAGCCGTGGCATGATGCAATCCTCTACATAGCCCGGGCCGCCGTGACATTCCAGCGCCTCGGCCACCAGCGGCGGGCAGCGTTTGGTGTTCCAGTATTTTGCCACTGTGGTACCAATACGAGCGAGGGCCGCTTGTTCGGGTTTATCGCTGTTGTCCATTGCATTCGCGACGCGTAAACCCAGTGCGAGTGCGGCCTCCACTTCTAGCGCCATATCGGCCAGCACGTTTTTCATCAGTGGCTGTTCAATTAGTTGTTTACCAAATGCCTGGCGATGACTGGTGTGGTGCAGTGCCTGCACCAGCGCCTGGCGCATAATGCCAGCGGATGACATGGCGCAGTACAAGCGGTTGCCGATCACCATGTCGATGATGGTGCGAATACCGCGTCCTTCCTCACCCACCATCACACCCCAGGTGTCTTGGAACTCCATTTCGGTGGAAGCGTTTGATCGATTGCCGAGTTTGTCTTTCAGTCGTTGCAGCAACAGGTTGTTGCGCGTGCCATCGGGTTTCCAGCGCGGCACCAGAAAACACGATACGCCCATGGCATCGGTTTTCGCCAATACCAGAAAGGCATCGCTCATCGGTGCAGAACAGAAATACTTGTGACCGGTAATCAGATACTCGGCGCCTGGGCCGGTACCGGCACTGGCGGGTGAAGCAGTTGTTGTGTTGGCGCGCACATCCGAGCCACCCTGTTTTTCGGTCATGAACATACCGATCATGGCACCGGTTTTCTCAGCTGCCGGTATGTCCCGTGGATCGTACTGTGTTGATAACAATCGCGGCATCCATTCGGCTTCTATCGCTGGTGTGCTGCGCAGCGACGGCGCGACCGAATAGGCCATTGCCATCGGGCACATGATGCCGCCTTCAGGCTGGCAAAATTGATAAAACAGCACCGCTTGTGCGACATGCCCGGCGTTGCCCTCGTGTGCCCATGCAAACGTGTGTGCCTGGTGGCTGATCGCAAGTTTCATCAGATCCTGGTAGGCGGGATGAAATTCCACGGCGTTCAAACGCATACCGTAACGATCGAAAGCCCGTAGCTCCGGGCCGTGGCGATTGGCCTGATTGGCCAGTTCAAAGGTGTGATCACGGCCGGCAGCGGCACCGGCGTTTGCCAGATGGGCGGTGTGAGGTGCCGCGCCCAGCAATACGCTCCAGTGGCGCAGTGGCGCATCGTCTGCCCACAAGTTCTGATCACCCATGTAGGGTGGCATGTTGGTGACTACATGGGTGGACAAGTCTGGTTGTGGTTTGAGCGGATTCATCTGGAGCACCTGATTGACCTTGCGAAAATTATCCGCCTTTGGCGCCATTCGGGCAATATCGCATTTGGGCAATGATTCGTCGATGAAAATGAACGCCAGTAAATACAACACAGACACACAACGAATGCCGGTATCGCAGGATACCGCCCGATCTATCGTGACGGGTGTGTTGCTTTCCCGAGGTTGCCCGAAAGATATCACCACCGAGGTGGTGGAGCATTTGATTGATTCTGATCTCTCTGGCGTGGAGTCTCATGGCATCTGGCGAATCCTGCAGTACGCCGACTACTACGACAGTGGTTACCTGAATGCCGAGGCACGGCCGTCGATCCGGCAAAACGCCGCGGGCGCCTGGCTGGTTGACGGACACGGTGGTATTGGAATTCCGGCCATCAGCATGGCGACCAGAGATGTCGTTGAGCGTGCGCTTAGCAATGGACTGGCTGCGATCGCACTGCAGCATGTCGGCCATACCGGCAGGCTTGGCGCCTTCGCTGAATACGCCGCAAACCGCGGTTGCCTTGCGATAATCATCGGTGGAGGCGGGCGAGAGAACTGGCGGCTGGTGGCGCCATATGGCGGGCGCAAAGCGCTGATGTCCACCAATCCTTACGCGATAGGAATTCCCGCTGGAGCGCGCGGGCCTGTGATTGTGGACTTTGCCACTTCGGCTGCGGCTGCCGGGTGGGTATACGGTGCGCGCATTGCCGGTGCAACGCTACCGGATGGAGTATTGATCGATAGCGACGGCAATCCAAGTAACGATCCACAAGCCTATTTCGATGGCGGTGCGATTGTCACCGCCGGTGGAGCTAAAGGTTATGCGCTATCGGTGGCGGCTGAAATGATTGCCGAGGCGATGCTGGGTCCGGCGACTACCGAGTGCAATTGGCTACTGCTGGCGCTCAATTGCAATTTGTATCAGGAGCCATCGCGATTACAGGGAATCGCTGAAGAGATTCTGCAGGAGTTTCGCAGTTGCCCGCCAGCACCCGGGTTCGAGAAAGTAGAGATACCGGGTGAGCGTGAAGCGGATGCACGAAAAAGAAATCGTGATCAACCGATTCAGCTACCGATGGCGACGTGGGAAAAAATTGTGGAGCTTGCACAAACCTCCAGCGTTTCGATAGATCGCTGAGTCAGTTGGACCGGTGGATTGTGGAAGTTGCTAGAATGCTATCGAGTGGTACTACGCTCGTGTTCCCTGTTACCCAATATATATCGGAAGATTGATGAAAATAGGCAGCAAGCACTACCGCACGATCTGGTGCGACGATCCAGAATCAGGCGTCAGTATCATTGATCAAACCTGCCTGCCGTTTGAATTGAAAATTGTCACCCTGAAGGAGCGTCAGCACGCCTTCGATGCGATACGCAACATGCAAGTGCGCGGTGCACCGCTGGTAGGTGCAACGGCCGCCTATGGTGTCGCGCTCGCAATGCGCGAAGATTCCACCACCACCGGATTGAACTCAACCCTTGAGACACTTGCCCTCGCGCGCCCGACGGCGATAAACCTTAACTGGGCACTCAATCGTATGCGCGAGGTGCTATCCGCATTGCCTGATAATCAGCGTGCCGAGCGAGCGTTTGCCGAGGCGCGAATCATCTGTGATGAAGATGTTGCGCTGTGTGAATCGATTGGTGAGCATGGCCTGCAACTGATCAAGGCTGTTTCGGAAGCAAAGTCCGGTGATACGGTTAATATTCTCACACACTGCAACGCCGGTTGGCTCGCCACCGTTGACTGGGGCACCGCACTGGCTCCGGTCTACAAGGCGCAGAATGCCGGTATCGATGTCCATGTATGGGTAGATGAAACCAGGCCGAGAAATCAGGGAGCGTATTTAAGTGCCTATGAACTGGGTGCCGCGGGTGTTGCTCATACCGTGATAGTCGATAACGCTGGCGGTCATCTCATGCAGCACGGGTTGGTTGATCTGTGCCTGGTGGGCACCGACAGAACCACCCGCAGTGGTGATGTCTGCAACAAAATAGGTACTTACCTCAAAGCGCTGGCGGCGCACGATAATCATGTCCCCTTTTATGTATGTGCCCCTTCACCTTCCATCGATTTTTCCATTGACGATGGCTTAAGAGAAATTCCAATTGAACAGCGCAGCGCCAGAGAGGTGAGCCATATACCCGGGCGCACAGCCGACGGCCAACTGAGCGAAGTGGATATTCTGCCGCCGGG
>CAKZSB010000207.1 GCA_937920585.1 uncultured Granulosicoccaceae bacterium
CGCTCCAGAGCGGTAAATTCTTGCTGGAAAGCCAGTCTGCTTATCACACACGTTAGTGAACCAGGAAAGGCGCGTTTTCGGTCGCATAGCAGCCTTTCGCTGATGACGTTTTTCAACACCTGCCAAGCCGGTCGTTGTGGCCGGGGAACAGTCAGCGATTTTCGGAGGGTGCTTGCTCAGGTTTTCGCTCAATCACATGTCTGTGGCGAGTGCGTCACTGGATAACTTGCTGGATATTGCCGTCGGCAGCCAATGTGCGGGCGTCGAGTTGCGCAACGATCTGGCAGAACCTCTGTTTGGAGTGCGCGATGCCGCGGCGGCCGGGGCGTTACTTCGCGAGCGCGGGCTTGAAATATTCGCCCTGGCGCAGGTGTCGGCATTCAACCGCTGCAACCGGCAGATGCTCTCCTCTGCCGAGACGCTGATCGAACAGGCCGCCGCCTGTGGTGCGCAGGGCGTTTGCCTGATACCGGCCAACGACGGGGCTGTCGAGAGCCGCGATCAACGAATCGCGATGCTGCGCGAGAGCCTCGAAGCATTGCTGCCGCTTTTACAGCAGGCCGATGTGACAGGCCTGGTCGAGCCGCTTGGGTTCGAGACGGCCTCGCTGCGATACAAGGCTGAGGTTGTCGAGGTAATCAATGAGCTCAACGCCGCCTCACACATAAAAATCATTCACGATACCTTTCACCATTATCTCGCTGGCGAAACGGAGTTTTTCGCGCCGCATACGGCGTTGGTTCACGTGTCAGGGGTTTGCGATAAAACCACGCTGGCTACACACCTGACAGATGCACATCGCGGTCTGGTTGATGATCGGGATCGGTTGCAAAATGTCGAGCAAATTGATGCTCTGATGCGGGCCGGTTTCGCGGGGCCTGTATCGATGGAGGCGTTTGCGCCAGAAGTACACCAGATGACGGATCCAGCGACGCAGTTGGCTGGTTCCTACCGTTACATTGCCAGTCAACTTTATGCGCCTGCCGCATGAGCGCTGCAATGTTCGATCAGCCCGCAAGGGCATTCCGGTATCAATCATTTAACTGTGCACCGGACACACTAGGAGAAAAGCAATGAGAAAACCACTGCTGGCTGCCGCACTGTCGGCGATGCTTTCAACTACCGCCTCTGCCGAGACGGTGGGTGTATCGATCTATCTGTTTGATGATGTCTGGACTACTGTTATGCGCACGGGTCTCACTGACCATGCCGATACGCTGGATGGTGTGGACGTGCAGGTTGAAGACGCACTCGATGATGTGGCGCGTCAACTCGATCAGATCAATAACTTCATCGCATCCGGTGTAGATGCGATTGTGGTTCAGCCGGTCGATACCTCTGCCACACAGGCAATGTCTGATGCGGCAGAAGAAGCGGGTGTGCCGCTGGTGTATGTGAATCGCCAGCCAATCAACCTCGAGACCCTGCCTGATAATCAGGCGTTTGTCGCCTCCAATGAAATTGAAAGCGGCACGCTGTCGGCTTTTGAAGCCTGCAAAATGTTGCGCGCCGCTGGCAAGGGTGGTGGTGCGAAGGGTTACATCATCATGGGACAGCTCTCAAACCAGGCGGCGGTGCAGCGCACCAAAGACGTTGAAGATGTCGTTGGCATGGACATGTGTAACTTCATTGAGATCGTCGACAAGCAGACCTCCAACTGGCAGCGTGACCAGGCACAGGATCTGATGACCAACTGGATTTCATCCGGTGAAGACTTCGATGTTGTATTCGCCAACAACGACGAAAGCGCGATCGGTGCGATTCAGGCGATGAAAGCGGCCGATATCAGCATGGACGATGTGGTAGTGGTGGGTGTTGATGCCACTCAGGATGCGCTGGTCTCCATGCAGGCGGGTGATCTCGATGCAACGGTATTCCAGGATGCAGCAGGGCAGGGCGCGGGTTCGCTCGATACTGCTTTGCGTCTGGCACGTGGTGAAGATGTCGATCGTGCGGTATTCATTCCGTTCAAGCTGGTAACCCCGGCTAATATGAATGAGTACCTGGACAAGAACTAGTCCTGGGTTTGGGGTCGGTGTAGTGTGCCGGCCCCGTTTCTACTTATTATTGTGCCCATGCCACGGCGTTATGCAGTGGTAACAGGTGATTGATGGCAAACGATTCTTACAGCACCGGCGGACTTGCTAACAGCAAGAGCAGGATGTCCTGGCCGACCGAGCTGAATATATTTATCGCGCTGGTGCTGATTGTTTTGCTCTTTGAAGGGCTGGGTCAGCTTTTGCCCTATATGAAGGGCCAGAGCATGCTCTTCGATTTCAACTTAAAGCGTGATGGCACCATTTTGAATATGGCGCGCATCAAAATTATTATTCTCCAGGTGGCCATCATTGGCATCATCGCACTGGGTGTCACGCAGGTGATTATTCTCGGCGGGATTGATCTGTCGTCCGGGCCGCTGGTGGCGGCCACTGCAATGATTGCCATGTCTTTTGCCCAAACCGAACTGGTTAACGGCAACCCCAATCCCAAGGCGGTGTTTGGCACCTGGTCGATGGATTTGCCCACGATTATTCCGATCATAATAGGGATAGGGTTCGGCGCGCTTATCGGGTTTATCAATGGCAATTTTATCGCCCGGGCGCGCATCCCGCCGTTTATCGCCACGCTTGGCATGTTTCTAATCTGCCGAGGGATTGCACAGTGGTGGACGCGCGGCAACCCCATTTCCTTTCCCACCGAAGGCTATGCATGGATCGGTGAAGGGATGAATCCGGTCATCTGGTTTGGGCTGCTGGCGGTGCTGCTGCATTTTGTCATGCGCTACACCGTCTATGGCAAGCACACTTACGCGATCGGCTCCAATGAAGAGGCGGCGCGAACCTCCGGTATCAACGTTAAGCGCCACAAGATTCTGGTCTACACCATCGCCAGTATGCTCGCAGCCTTTGCTGCCATTGCGCTGAGCGCCAAGGGGCAAACTGCGCAGTCGGGTATGGGGCAATTCTACGAGCTCTACGCTATCGCGATGGCGGTTATTGGCGGGGTGAGTCTGCAGGGCGGGCGCGGTTCTATTATCGGTACCGTGCTGGGTGCAATGGTGATCGGTGTGATACGCACCGGTTTCACCTACCTGAAAATTGATGCGTTTTATCAAATGATGGCGATGGGTGCGATTATCATCGGCGCGGTGGTGCTGGATCAATGGCGCCAGAGCCGATCGGCTGAGAGGGTCTGA
>CAKZSB010000208.1 GCA_937920585.1 uncultured Granulosicoccaceae bacterium
ACATCGACGATATAGAAGAACTGGGTAAATGGTTCTGGGAAGAGTGTCTGGCTGGAAAGCTGATATTGTGGCTGGAGGCGATGTCACTTGAGAGTGATGATAGAGTGCTGCGCCAAATTGTTGATATGTCTTTGATCACGCCGCGTTTCTGGTCCGAGGGGCCGCTGCCGGGTAGTTCCGGCTCGGGATGGTAGCGTGGGATTTGCTGAGTTGAGGTAAACTCTTCTACAAATTGATCACAAGGCAGGTCGTTGGCAAAAGCAACAGGCGAAGAGGTATCCGCGATGGCAAAGATTGCAGTGCCGGATCTGGTGCCGGTACCGGAATCCAGTGATCGGGATACCCGCAAGGGCGTGCAATCGGTTGAGCACGCTTTTGCTTTGTTGCAGGTTTTCGTACACGCCGAGAAATCACTGGCGATAAAAGATATCGCCGAAGTCTCCGGTATGCCGGCGTCGAAGGTGCATCACTACCTGGTCTCGCTGGTGCGTGTAGGTGCTGTGCGGCAACTCCCCGACGGTACTTACGATCTTGGCAGTTTCGCCTTGCATATGGGGCTTGCCGCATTGCGCAAACTCGAGCCGGTAGAGCTTGCGTCCAGTGCTGCCAGCAGGCTGTGTGATGAAACCGGCGAAGCGACTTTCATCTCGGTGTGGGGCAATTTCGGGCCGACCTCGGTTCGCTATTTTGAGGGTGCACAGCCGGTCACGGTTGAGATACGGGTAGGTAACGTGTTGCCGCTGGCAATTTCCGCGACTGGCAGAGTGTATTTGACCTGGGGCAGTGAATCACAACTGGCACCGGTTCTGGCGCGCGAAAAAGTAGCACAGTCAGAAATCGATGTGATTCGAAACACCACGATGCAGATCGGGCTCGGTCGTGTCGATGGCGAACTGCTACCTCGTATCGCATCACTTGCAGCGCCGGTGTTCGATCAGGCAGGCAGGCTTGCGCTCGTGATCACGCAGCTGGGATGGTCGGGTGAATTCGATATTGCGCTGGATGGAAAGCTCGCTAATTCACTCACCCGTTGCGCATCACAGTTATCACGGCAACTGGGCTACACCGGTTCAGCGCACCAGTTGCGGTAACCACAGCGTGATGGCCGGCACCGCGGCCAGCAGTGCCAGGCGAAACAGGTCGGCGATCCAGAACGGGGTCACCCCGCGAAAGATTGTGCCGGTGGGTACATCGCCCAGCACGCCTTTGAGCACAAAAACGTTCAGCCCCACTGGTGGCGTGATCAGGCTGATTTCGGTAACTACCACCACCACGATTCCAAACCAGACCGGGTCGTAACCCAGAGAGGTTACCAGCGGAAAGAATATCGGTACTGTCAGTAACATCATCGACAAACTTTCGAATACGCAGCCGAGAATAATATAGACAAGCAGGATCGACATAATCACCGTGCCCGGTGATACATCGTTGGCCGTGACGAGCGCCCGCAGCGCGTCCGGCAGGCCAGCGAGATTGACAAAGTTCGAGAAGATCCATGCGCCGATCAACACCGAAAACAGATTGGCAGTGGTTCGGGAAGTCTCCTTCAGCGCTTCCAGCGTGTCCTTAAATCGCATGCCTCGAGCCACGGCGATAATAAATGCACCGGCGGCTCCCATGCCCGCCGCCTCGGTGGGTGAGAATGTCAGGTTGATTGGCCAGAAATTCAAAACGCCGTACATGCCGCCAAATACCAGGCCAAACAGAATGAGCACGGCCCATACATCTCTCATCGCGCGCATTCTGCCCGACCAGCTCGTGCGTTCGCCGGGCGGACCTGCATCCGGGTTGCGACCAACCGTCCAGCGCACCGCCAGCAAATAAAACAACACGCCAATAGCGCCCGGTATGACCCCGGCAATGAATAACTTGCCTATAGAGGTTTCGGTGAGCAGTCCGTAAATCACCAGAATCACTGACGGTGGTATCAGAATACCCAGGGTGCCGCCCGCGGCAATCGATGCAGTCGACAGGCTGTCGTGATATTTGTATTTGCGCATTTGCGGCATAGCCACTTTAGACATAGTCGCAGCCGTGGCGAGCGATGAGCCACAGATCGCGGAAAAACCGGCACAGGCTGCGATAGTCGCCATCGCCAGGCCGCCGCGCAAATGGCCTAAAAATGCAAATGAAAGCGCGTAGAGTTCGCGGCTCAATCCGCCCTTGTTGACAAACAGACCCATCAGAATAAAAAGCGGTACAACCGATAATCCATAGTTCTGGGAGGTGTCGATGATGAGTCGACCGACCATAGAGATAGCACCGCGAGAACTGTTCAGGTGTGCGTAGCCGAGCATGCCGACCAGGCCCATCGCGAAGGCGATGGGCATGCGCAGCAGTACCAGCGCCAATACTGCGGCAAAGCCGATGAGTGCTTCAGTCACTGGATGTGTTTCGCCAGAATAGAATTAATATGCCGCGGCAGATCAGTACCAGTGCGGTGATGAAAGTGGAGATGGCAACCATCCATGCCACATAGGTTTGCGGAATGCCGAGATACTCGGTGACATCGCCGTAGGAGGCAGCGCGTTCTGCGAGTACTACAATGCGTTGCGCCGGCCACAGCAGCATTAAACCGCAGCCGATGGCAACCGCCGCGTCGCGCAACCGGCTCCAGAATGTGTTGAAGAAGCTGTCGAGCAGATCGACAGAGATGTGCTCATTGCGGCCTGATATGACCGGCAATGCCGAAAACACAATGATCGCCATGGCGATGCGGATCAGTTCGGTAGCAGCCTCGATCGGGGTGTCAAATGCGCTGCGCAAAATGACATCGCTGAAGGTCATCGCCATCATTAAAAACAGTACCGCCGATGCCAGTAGCAACGGCAGTTCAGACAACCTGGTTACGAACCTGAGCAGCTTGTTCAAGGAGAGGTAGTTTCAATCAATTGAGTTGAGCCCGGAGAGCCGAATGGCGCTCCGGGTGCAGTACACGGTGTACCTAGTTGGCAGACATTTCCGATTGAATCATGTCTCGTGCCGCAGCGGCATCGACGCCCTTGCCGTCAACCTCGGCCAGTACGCTGTCGATGATTTTCTGCGCGACAGGCTGGTAGGCGGCAAGATCTTCCGCAGACGCGGCATTGACAGAATTGCCTTCAGCGGCTTCAGTTGCAGCGCGGCCTTTCACGTCAATGTCGTCCCATACCTGGCCCGCCATACGGCTGACCGGCTCGCCGAAAACCTTTTCATCGAGCGCTTTTTGAATATCGGCCGGCAGGCCGTCGAAAGTCTCCTGGCTCATCAGGAAGGCAAAAGAGCCACGGTACAGGCCGCCGGGCACTTCATAGACATTCTTCGCCACTTCGGTCAGCTTGAAGCCCGCACGCGCCTCCATTGGCATGACAACACCATCGGCCGATTTGGAAGCCAGTGTTTCGTATACCTTGGGTGCCGGTACCTTGATGCCAGTGCCACCGAGGGCTGCGACCACATCGGAGCCCACGCCGCCCGGAACGCGTATCTTCATGCCTTCGATTTGTGCAAGGCCGGAGACTGCGCCATCGGAGTGCAGTTGCGCCGGACCGTGCGTGTGCAGCCCGATCAGCTTCACACCGCGATGTTCGTTCGCCGCTGCGAGGTGTTTTTCGTGTACGCGCCAGTACGCGACGGATGCCGCCTCGGCGTTGCCTTCGTAGCCCGGCAGTTCAATCAGCTTGGTGGCGGTGAAGCGCCCCGCCTGATAGCCGTGAAAGATCAGCGTCATGTCGGCGGCGCCATCCAGCACCAGATCCATTTGAGCCGGCGGTGGTGCCAGGCCATATTTAACCTCGGCAGTGACTTTGCCGTCGGTGGCCTCTTCCATCATCTTGATGATATTGGGCCACATTTGCGCATTCAGGCCGTGGCCGGGTGGTGCCCAGCTCGAAATGGTCAGCGTGTGGTCGGCGGCCATAGCAGGCGATGCGGCCAGTACGGCAGCAGCGAGGCTGCCTTTGAGATATTTACCGATTTTCAAGCGGGTTGCTCCTCGTCATAGAAAGTATCGGAACACTACGCCGGGCGGCGCCCTGTACGCAAGTGCAGAGTGGTACTTTGAAAAATATAACATTGATAAATACGTTTAACAATGCAAAACTCAGTGGCGATAGCGCTAAAGTCAGCCCATGCCATCTCAATCCATTTTTACAGAAAACCTGTTTTCCGACGCGACGATACGCGATCCCTGGCCCGTTTACGCGCGCATGCGCGAAGCCGGGCCGGTATTGTGGTTGCCGGATCTCGGCAATTATGCCTTGCCGCGTCACCGCGAAGTGCAGCAGGCCCTGCGCGACCACACAACCTTTGTCAGTTCGCATGGGGTTGCGGCTGATCAGTTTGGCTGCGATTTTTTGCAGGGCAATACCGTTGCCTCCGATGGCGAGCGCCACGCCACGCTGCGCCGTGCGATGGCGCAACCGATGCTACCCGGTGCGTTGGGCAGCATTACCGACAGTGTGCAGAATGCGGCCGACGAGTTGATCGACAGTCTGGTGGCGCGAGGTTCGTTCGATGCAGTGCTGGATCTGGCGCGTTTTCTACCGCTTACCATCGTGCGCGATTGCGTAGGGTTACCCGAGTTCGGCCAGGAGAATATGCTGCGCTGGGCTGCGGCCGCGTTTGATGTGCTGGGCGTGCAGAATCAGCGTGGTGCTGCGGCATTGCCTGTCATCGCCGAGATGCGCCAGTTTATCGAGCGCGGTGCCACCCGCGAAAACCTCAAAACCGGGAGCTGGACACATCGCATTCACGAGCTGGTAGATGCCGGTTTGCTTTCTGATGATCTGGCCCCTTTTGCGATACGCGACTACATCAACCCAAGCCTCGACACCACCATTTCCGCCACGGCTGAAATGATCTGCCAGCTCGCACAGAATCCCGATCAGTGGGAGCTGCTCAAACAAAATCCCGAGCTCGTTAATAATGCCGTCAATGAAGCGGTGCGGCTAGGCACGCCGATCCGGTCGTTTTCACGTCACGCATCAACCGATATCGAAATTGCCGGTCAACGAATCGAAAAAGGCAGTCGTGTAATGATGCTGTTTGCCTCTGCCAATCGCGATGAGCGTTGCTTTCCCGAGCCGAATAAATTCGACGTGACCCGCAGCGGAAAAGATCATGTGGGTTTTGGCAGTGGCGTGCACATGTGCGTGGGGATGCATCTCGCGCAACTGGAGATGGAAGCCCTGCTGAATGCGATGATTTCCAGAGTAGGGGCAATCACAATCGGCACCCCGCAGGTCAAACTGAATAACACGATTTGCGCCTATGCTACTTTGCCTTGCCGATTCGAAGCGGAGACGCGGGCTATCAGTGTGCCTGTCAGCAGTGGGCAGGCCGTGCCAAACGAAACACTGCTTCAGGCGCGGGTATCCAGCCGCAGAACCGTTGCGCAGGATGTAGTGTGTTTTGATCTGGTGCCAGCGGGTGAAACAGGTTTTCCACCCGCAGAGCCGGGTGCACATATACCGGTACACATGTCGCCGGAGCTGATTCGCCAGTATTCGCTGACAACACAGATCAAACCCGATTGCTACACCATAGCGGTGCAAAGGGCGGCTGATTCTGCGGGTGGCTCGGCGTGGATGCACGAACATCTGCATACCGATGATGTGGTGACAATTGGCGTGCCGAAAAACTATTTCGAGTTGCCTTCTTTCACTGGCACAACCGTACTGATTGCCGGTGGTATTGGTATTACTCCATTATTAGCGATGGCCTGGCATCTGTATCGAGCGCAGCGCGACTTTGAATTGCATGTGTGTGCACGGACGCACGCACGACTTGCGTTTGGTGACGAGTATGATGACTGGCCGTTTGCCCGATGCATAAAACTCTATATCGATAGTGAAGCGACACAGCCCGGTTGCAATAAACTAAAGGTTGCGCAGTTGCTTGGGGATCGCGCCAGTGATGTGCAGTTACTGGTCTGTGGACCGAAAGGGTTCATGGGGCATGTCTGTCGAGAGGCAACGGAGGCAGGTGTTGATGGCGCACGCATCCATCTCGAACACTTTGGCGCCGAGATCAACCCGGACGCCGAGCCCTTTACCCTGGTGGCAAAACGATCCGGGTTAACAATAGAAGTGCCTGCCGATAAATCCCCGTTGCAGGCATTGAACGAGGCCGGAATCGCCGTGCCGACTTCGTGCCAGCAGGGGGTGTGCGGGAGTTGCCTCACAACAGTGCTGGACGGTGTGCCCGATCATCGCGATATGGTGCAGACCGATGCCGAAAAATCGACCAACCGGCGAATGGCAGTCTGTTGTTCAAGGTCCACATCGAAAATACTGGTGCTGGATCTATAAAATGCAGAACCGGCGTTACCGGTGCGGGTTAGAATAGTTAGCTGCAACTGGAGGATACTGTGGTCAATCGACAGTCTGGCAGCAACCCACATTTCACGTTGACACCGCTGACGCTGCACATCGGAGCCCGCATCGACGATATCGATCTGTGCATGCCATTGTCCACCGGGGCGTTGCAACAGTTACGCGAAGCGCTGGTGAAATGGAAAGTGATATTTTTCCAGCAACAGTCGCTCGATCACGCCGCGCACGTCGCGTTCGCCAGACAGCTGGGTGAGCCCACAATCGGCCATGCGGTGTTCGGTCACGACGATAACTTTCCTGAAATTTATTCCGTCGCCAAACACCGCACCGCCAACAGCGCAGATTCACAGAGAGTGCAGCGCCCGTGGACCGGTTGGCACACCGATATCACCGCGGCTGTCAATCCGCCGAGCGCCTCGATCCTGCGCGGCGTCGATATTCCGCCCTATGGCGGTGATACCTTCTGGACCAATCTCGCTGTAGCCTACAACGGTTTATCGGAAACGTTGCGCGCGTTTCTTGACACCCTGAATGGCGTCCATCGATTCAAGCTTCCGGCAAGCGTCGAACCTGCACAGGATTATGTCAGAGACGTGCAGAGTCGTTATATGGAGAGCGTGCATCCGCTGGTGACGGTACATCCTGAATCTGCCGAAAAACTGCTCTACGTCAGCCCGTACTTTCTCACTCGCATCGAGGGTCTGGCCGCGCGTGAAAGTGACGTGCTGCTGGAAATGTTGTGGGAGCACGTGGTGCGCCCCGAGTACACCGTACGTTATAAATGGCAGCCCGGTGATGTCGCCGTCTGGGACAATCGCGCCACCGCACATCTTGCGCCAGCCGATATTTTTGAATCCGACTTTGATCGGCAACTCTATCGGGTGACGTTGGTAGGGGAGAAACTTAAAGGGGTGGACGGGCGCGAGTCGCGCGCGATTAGTGGCGAGCCGATTTTATCGGCGCAGGACGAATTGCAGCTTCGGAAATCCGTTTAACCGCGATGCTTCAGCGCCCCGTTAGTTGCCCGGGTGTCTGGCGCGTTTAAAAAGCCACACCGTCACACCCGCCACCACGCCCCAGAATGCGGCACTGACGCCCAGTAGTGTCATGCCGCTGGCGGCGATAAGAAACGTCAGTGCCGGTGCCTCGAGCTGGTTTGGTTCGCCAAAAGCGCTCGACAGTGAGGCGACCAGGGCGGGTATCAGTGCCAGGCCGGCAACCGCTGTAATCAAACCAGCCGGCGCCTGATTGGCCAGTGCCAGAACATTGCCCGAGGCGAATGCCAGGCACACATAGGCAAGCCCGCAAACCGCGGCGGCCCAGTAGCGTCGATCCGGGTCCGGGCCGGCGTCCTCGCCGCACATCATCGCAGCGGTTATAGCCGACATATTCACCGGCACGGCACCAAATGGCGCAATCAAAAGACTGATCAAGCCGGTATTGCGAAGCAGCGGCGGACGATTCACCGGATAGCGATTGAGTTCAAGGAGTGCGAAACCCGGAATATTCTGGCCCGCCATGGTGACCAGATACAGTGGCACGCTCACCGATATGAAAGCCGATACGGTAAACATCGGTGTGCCAAACGTGAACTCGGGCAGCAGGCCAATGGTGTGCGTAGCACTTACATCGGTGTCGACCATAAAATACAGCACCGCCGCAAACGCCGCGACCGCAAGCGGCATGGCGGCGAGCTTGTGCCAGGTAAGGCCCAGCAACCAGGCCAGCAGAACTGGCAGAACCAATAGCGGAATCTCGCCCAGTGCCAGCGCCGGTGCAAAACAGAGATTAAGTAATACGCCAGCCAGCAGCGCGCTTGCCACCGGTTTTGGAATCGCGCCCACCAGTCGCCCCATTGCCGGAATGAAGCCCGTCAGAACTATCAATACAGCGCACAGGATGAAAGCTCCTGTGGCTTCCTGGAAACCTCCCGGCAGCGCGCTGGTAGAAACGAGGAATGCCGCGCCCGGTGTCGACCAGGCGACGGCGGCTGGCGTGCGTGTGGTCAGCGCCAGCCAGATGCCGCAAATGCCCATGCCAATGGTGGCAAAGAAGAGACCGGTGGCCGATTCTTCAGCGCTGGCACCCATTGCGGTGAGGCCGGCCACGACAATCGCGAACGATGCCGCATAGCCGACGAAGGCAGCCAACAGGCCCATCGAGATCGCACGAATTGAAAGCTGTTTTAACATGTCGTGTAACAGTGAGGCTGAGTTTTTAATAACAACGATCTATGCATAAACGCGTATCGCTTTTGCAAGCAGATCCAACCTCAGGGGTCGGACGGTGTTTTTTATCTAACGTTGATGCCAGGCGCTCAATGGTGAGATCTTAAACCGCAAGGCGCATGTGCCATTCAACCCGCCGGCTGCGCCGCGTTTCGCCGCCCGTTGACGGTCAGCCAAACCAGTGCGCCGCCAGCCAGCAACAGAAAAGGTATCATAGCGATATTGACGGCATTCCAGCCACTGACCGGTGTGCCGCCAGAGCAGTTCATCAGGCCACCCGAGGCCAGGCTTGCGATCGTTACGCATCCGAACACCAGCATGTCATTCAGACCCTGCGCACGGCCTCGTTCATGGGGCTCGTGTGCGCTCGACAACAGACTGGTAGCGCCAACGAAACCGAAATTCCAGCCGATGCCCAGCAGGATCAGCGCGATATAGAAATTGCCCAGCTTCACGCCCATCAGGCCAACGATGCCGGCCATGGCCAGAATCAACAGGCCTGCGCTAATGATGCGCGTGGCGCCGAAGCGGACAATCAGATGGCCGGTAAAAAAGGCGGGTATAAACATCGCCAGGACATGGGCAGAGACGATGTCGTTTG
The DNA here is from genome assembly GCA_937920585.1 of uncultured Granulosicoccaceae bacterium. Taxonomy (GTDB): domain Bacteria; phylum Pseudomonadota; class Gammaproteobacteria; order Granulosicoccales; family Granulosicoccaceae; genus CAKZSB01. Next base: position 9,144 of record CAKZSB010000208.1, read on the forward strand.
CCTCGTTGGCGCTGAACCCGCAACCCACAACCGCCAGTGGCGTTGAAGTCATCACGAGATTCATCAGTGAAAATGACACCATGCCACAGATGATCGCGACCAGAATGGTGGGGTTGGTGAGCAGTTGCATACGGCTTCGGCTGGCGGGCGCGGGCGTGCCGCCTGCGCTTTGATCGGCCTTTGGCAAATCCAGAAACAGAAACAGCAACATACCAACCAGGTTTAAAACGATAATAGCGAGGTAGGTGCCCAGAAACGGGTTGGGCAAATAGATGCCGCCAAACAGCGGGATTTCGATGGTATCAAACACCAGCTTGTTCAGTTGCGGGCCGAATATTGCCGATAGCAGCCCACCTGCCATCACGTAGGAGATTGCCTTCGGACGAAAAGCCTCGGAGGCCGAATCTGCCGCGGCGAATCGGTAAAATCCCTGTGCCGACATGTAAATACCGGTGAAGTAGGAACCCAGCAGCAGCAACGCAAACGAATTGATAAACAGGCCATAGGCGGCGGTTGCAGCTCCGATCGCCCCGCCGATCGCGCCCACAAAAAAACCAAAGCGGCGTCCCTTGTGCTGCATCAGAGGCGACAACCAGGGAGCAGTGGTCATCGAGCCGAATACGATCATCGAAATCGGCAGGGTGGCAAAGCAGGGGTTGCTCGAGAGCATGCTGCCGGCAAGGCCTGCCGCCACAAACAGCATCGGCATCTGCGCGCCGAGGAACGCCTGGGCTGCAACCAGCACGGCAACATTGCGCCGGGTGCGTTTATCGTCGAACTCTTTCATGCGTGAAATTCCAGCGCGAGCGCAGGGTTACAGCGGGTGGACAGGTGTCAAGCCAAAAGCGCCGCCGCAGCGTTTGAGTGGCTGGTCGGGGAAGAGGGCTGGCAGGTATGAGTCTGATGGTGCCACAAACTGTTCTCGCAGTGTGTGGCGATTGCAGAGTATCC
>CAKZSB010000209.1 GCA_937920585.1 uncultured Granulosicoccaceae bacterium
ATTCTAGTGCCCGTGTACCGCCTGCAACAGAGGCATCGGGTGCCAGTAAGTCGAATTTCAAAGTTGTGTGTCACGCCGTGAGCGATTTCACGGTTTGCCAGCAAAGTTTGCATTTGAATGAGCAGTCGGGAGCAATTTGAAGCGACATCGAGGTTATTTGTGTTGAATTATCGCTCGGTCATTATTGCAGTTTTACTCACTGGTTGTGGGGCGGAGCCGGAATCTGACCGGGCGCTCGATCACGAATGGCGAGTGCCAGAGTTCACTATTGCCAGCTGCGCAACGTTCAAGAACTCGATACTGTATCAACCGCGCGCGAGCCAGGTGCTTCTCCAGGCCGATGCCGATTGGCAGAGTGACCTGGAGGCGGTAGGCGAAGACACCGAAGTATTGCTGGAAGACGGTATCTATGAATTGACCCGCCATTCCATCAGTTTGAGCAATAACGTGACTGTGCGATCGGCCAGCGGGAACCGGGCGCGAGTCCATGTAGTGGGAGCGGGCTATCAGGTGCGTGGCGAAGGGCTCGCCGTATCAGGTGATAACGTCACGATTGCCGACATCACCATTAGTAATATGCGGGATCACGCCGTTGCCATCAGAGAGGGTAGTGACCGAACGTATCTGTACAACCTGCATATTTATGACATTGGTACCCAACATATAAAAGGCAGTACAGGTGGCATCAGCGACGGGGTTGTAGCCTGCTCCTCAATTGGCTATACAGAGCAAGGTGCCATGGGAGACTACAACGGTGGCATTGATTTGCACGATGCGCACAATTGGCAGATAGCGCATAACTCGCTCTACAATATTAACGGTGACGGCAGCGGTTGTGATGTCGATGTGCTGTGCGGCAACTATACGAGTGGCCCGGCAATTTTGGTCTGGAATGGATCGAGTGATGTCTACATCTACAACAACGTGATTATTGATAGTTTCCGTAACATTGCTCTGGGGTTGGGCAGAGGCCACGACGGCGGAGTGGTAGCGGATAACCTGATATTACAGTCAGAGCCCGGCGATGCCGGAATTGAATTACAGACTGCCAGCAATGTTCTGGTACAGAGAAATACAGTAGTGCTTGGTGGAGATTACCCCGGTGCAATCGAGTTTCGCAGTTCCAGCGATATCCTGATCAGGCGAAACGTGGTGTCCTCTTTGCCATGGGATAGAGGGGGTAATCGTTCGGTGGTCATGTATGAGAATCGGCTGTCCGGATCTGTTCGCAGGCCATAACTTTGCGATAGCGCCGTTTGGGGAGACAAGCGGTTGTCCTTACAGAAAATCACATCAAAAGTAGCGACATTGCTGTGAGCGTTACAATGCCGAGGATTGCCACTGGCAATATCTGTCGCAGTAAGTCCGATTCAGCGCCTGGTGTACCCGCGACGGCCGCGGCGAACACCAGCCTGCCAGGTGAGGCCATACTGCTGTTGCTGCCCGCGGCATTTTGTGCCGCAGCGGTAACATCGAGTGGCAGGCCAAGTTGTTCAGCAGCATCGACGTGCAAAGTCATGAATAGTGCATTGGAGGCGGCGTTGCTGGCAGTGAGAAAGCCCCCGAGGCCACCGATAAAAGGCACGGCAACAGCATAGTAGGGGCCGGCGGCGGTGGCGATCGTCTGGGCGATCAGCCTGGTCATGCCGGCCTCTTTCATCAACTCGCCGAAGACCAGAAATCCGCCTACCGCCAGCGAGGCAAGAAGCCACTGTTTTGCAGACTGCCGGAAGATGGATCTGGCGTATCCCCGGGTAGCTGGAAGGCTCGTGAATCCGCTTGCTGCGGCGACAAGCAGCCAGAAACCCGGGTGATAGAAGAGTTCGAGTGTAAATTCCCCCATCGGAATAGAGATTTCTTTCAACGCGTTGCCGAACGAAGAAAACAGGCGGGTGATAAACAAGCCGGTCATCAAAATCACAAATGGCAGCACAGCTCGGCCAAGCTCGATCAGCGGGGTCGCTTTGCGCTGTTTGAAGTTGATCAGTATCGCCATCGTGACCACCAGCAAACCTGCCACACAACCGGCCAGTTCGATCCCAATAGTGACAGACGCCAGCCACAGCGCCAGACTCAATAGCGTTGCATAAGCCACTACCCATAGCAGTTGCCTGATCTGGCCAGACCACAATCCGCTCACGAGCAATGCCGATCCGCCGCACAGCAGCAGATAGGGGTAGCTGATGATGGCCGATATCTCAGCCAGGCGAACTTCGGATACACCTGACAGATCCGAACCCAGCACGGTGCCAACGGCCAGCGCGCCCCACGGCACCGCACATTGTCCAAGCAGTGCCAGCACCGCTGCCTGCAGCGGTGTGTATCCCAGAGCGAGAAATAATGGTGCCACCACAACGATCCCCACACCAAAGCCGGTGGCGGATTCGAAAAATACGCTGACGCCGAACACGATCGCCAGCAGACTGTGCAATGGACTGGTTATGGTGCTCGCGACGACTTTTGCGATTGTATCGAGTGCACTCCCGGCCTTCAGGACCTGATACAACACTACGCCGCCCAGTAACACATAGCTGACGTTCATGGTGTTGTACAAGCCTGACGCCAGGGCGTTGCCAAAGCCCTGTGCAGCGAGTAGAAATTCAGGCCACAGCGCGATAATGACGATAGTAACAAGCAAGCCGAGCATGCCGGCTCTCAACGCAGATTGGCGAAACACCAGAATAGCAAGGGTTGAGCCGACGATAGGCAGGCTGGCGACAAATAGGTTCATGGCATTTCAGGCCCTGGTGTTTCAGCAGATCGCCAGTCTGGTTCTAACCTCCCGATGATCGGGCAGGGCTTGTATCAGGTGTTGGCGAAGGCCCCGCCACCGAAAACCTGATTGGTCGGCGTGAGTTCGATGGTGCTGATATTGGTTCGGGCCGGTGCGTCCAAAGCAAACATGATGGCAGCGCTGACATCTTCGGATTGCAGTACCTCGACGCCGGTATTTTTAACTCGTTCGGCCAGTGCCTGATCGTCGGTAGCGGCATCAAAAAATTCGGTGTCGACACGGCCCGGGCAGACCTCCGTCACACGGATGCCTTTGCCAAGCAATTCGATACGCAGGTTCTGACTGATCAGGTGCATGGCGCCTTTGCTGCCACCATAGATAGCCGAGTTGATCGGGTAGAGGCCGGCCACCGACCCCAGATTGACAATGTGCCCGCTCTTGCGCTCCACCATGCCGGGTAGCACCGCCCTGAGTACATGGACTGCGGCCTGCACATTGGTGCCCATCGTTGTCTCAATGTCCTCGGCGGTTGCATCCAGAAACCCGGTAAAGCCTCGGCCTGTACCGGCATTGTTTACAAGAATGTCTGCGTCAATAGTCGATAGCGTATCGTAGATCTGCTGGTGTTTGCGAAGATCCATCGACAGCACCTTACAGCCCGTGCTGTTCGCCAGCGCTTCGAGTCGATCAATGCGTCGAGCTACGGCGACTACTTCCAGGCCGCGCTCGGTCAACGCCTTTACTGTCGCGGCTCCAATCCCGCTCGACGCACCGGTAACCAGGGCTGTCTTATAATTTTTTAATGACATTCGGGTGCGTTTATGCCGGGCAAATGAAGACTTGGATCATCGGGCAAAGCGCCCGGGTGGTCAAGTCGGGCGAGCTCTGATACCGATGCACACAGCAGTATTCGGTTATTATGCCTGTCGGCGTGTCCGCGGTAATTCATCGCATTGCGTTCGCAAGCCGATTTCGGTGTATCCGCATAGTCCCCTTTCAAGGATCTACTAATGGCAGACGACGCAAGCGAGCTGGCGTGGTTATCACTGGCGCAAGCGGGCCGAAGCATTCAATCTGGCGAGCTGAGCTCACTTGAAGTGACGCGCGCGTTGCTTGCTCGCATTGCGCAAATTGATTCCCGTTTAAATAGTTATGCAACGGTGCTGGGTGATCGTGCCCTGAACGATGCAGCGTCGGCGGATCGGGAACTGGCGAAGGGCCAGAGTCGAGGCGCCTTGCACGGCGTACCCATTGCGCTGAAGGATCTCTGTGATACGGCGGGTATAGTGACTCAGGGCGGAATGCCACTCTATGCGGACCGTGTACCCGCGACCGATGCGACTGTCGTTGCACGCCTGAAACAAGCCGGTGCCATTTTGCTCGGTAAGTTGCAAATGACTGAAGGGGCGTTCTCAGCCCACCATCCGGACATTGCGGTGCCGATCAATCCATGGGGGGATGCGCTTTGGTCGGGTGTGTCGTCCAGCGGTTCCGGTGTTGCCACGGCCAGTGCACTGTGTTTTGGTTCTTTGGGCTCAGACACGCTCGGCTCAATCCGCTTTCCGTCGGCGGTTAATGGCATTACCGGTCTCAAGCCAACGTGGGGACGAGTCAGCCGGGCCGGCATATTGCCGCTCGCTGAATCGATGGACCATGTGGGGCCGATGGCGCGCAGTGCAGAGGATGCCGCGATTATGCTGGGCGCTATTGCGGGGGTTGATAGTGCCGACCCTACCTGTTCCCGCCAACCGGTTCCCGATTACCCTGACGCACTGAATAAGCCGTTGAACGGTGTGCGGGTCGGCATTGATCGCGGGTTGGTTGAAGCCAATGCAGATGGCTCGATGACCGCCGTTTGTGAAACTGCGCTGGCAACTTTTGAGGCGGAAGGTCTGGTGATCAAAGAAATCACTATGCCAGCAATGGCTGGCATAGCCAGTGACGCGTTGCAGCTTTGTGTCGCAGAGACAGCCTTGACCCATCGGGATAACTACGATGCCAATGCTGAAAAGTATGGGCCGGTGTTAACCAACCTGATCGAAGCCGGGCGTCGAGTCGATGCGACTGATTTGCTGGAAATTGGCTATCGACGCATGGCATTTGAGGGCGCAATGCATGCGCTGTTTGATGAAGTAGAACTGATCATCCTGCCGGCCATGAACGTGGCGGCGCCGACCAACGAGGATCTCGCCCGGCAGGTCAACGATCTCAGCGCACGCATGGCGAGGCTGTTGTTTACAGCGCCGATTGATATGAGCCGACACCCGTCACTGACATTGCCAGGTGGTGCCACGGAGCACGGATTGCCGGTTGCCTTTCAGCTGATTGGTCCACACTTCGGCGAGGCACACTTGCTGGCGGCCGGACATCTCTTTCAACGGGAAACCGACTGGCATCAAAGGCGCCCGCCAGTCGATTAATTCGGCAGGCGACGATCTCGATTCGGTTGGTTTACGAGGCGTTTAGTGCGCAGACAAACTGACATCGGTAAACCTGCTCTTTAGCGACAAGCTGTTTCCCGACGTCCCTCTGCAGGCAGAGAATGAAATCGTGCAAGTAATTGATCTTATCTACAGTCACCACAGGCTTTCTGATCAAGTGAATCGCCTGATCCGGGACTGTGCAGAATTAGGCAGCGAAATAGGTGCGCGCCC
>CAKZSB010000210.1 GCA_937920585.1 uncultured Granulosicoccaceae bacterium
AAGAGGATTGCCAGCGGTACGGCCCAGTCAATCATTGCCTGACCCACTGTTTCACCGAACCACTGTTCCAGATAGGGAGTCTTTATTTGCAGCGGTCTGCCGAGGAAATCCGTTTTCGTTTCATCGAGTGTGATGACAGACAGCGTCAAGATTTTTTGCAGTGTTACTGCGCAGAACGCACCGATCATGAACAACGCACCATGCGCGAAGTTCACCACGCCCAGGGTGCCAAAAATCAAGGTCAGCCCCAACGCTATCAACGCATAGGCACTACCTTTATCAAGCCCGTTCAGGACCTGCAATAATAGAGCAGAAAGTTCCATCGCTTATCATTCGCGGTTGGTTGCGATCAGTTCGATCGCTAACTTGGGAATTGCGGATTTTGCGCCGGCCGCTGGTTCAGACAGAACCGGACCGGCGCAAAATTGGCTCGCAGACTAGCCTGAGTTACAAGAACCCAGTTCGCCACCGAAGATGGAGGCATCGTAGGTAACCTGAGCAGCCGGAGTTACTTCTACAATCTCGAGCAGGTCAAATTCAGACGAAGGATTCTCTTTACCCTTCACGACCAGCACGTCCTTGAAGCACTGATGGTCTTCGGCGCGATACAGTGTAGGACCGTTGCCGAGGCCATCGAACTCAAAGCCTTCCAGCGCTGCTGCAACACCGCAAGGATCGTGCGTACCAGCTCGCTCGCAGGCATCTGCGTACAGTAGCGCCTGAACGTAAGTAGTGTGCGCGGCCTGGCTTGGCGGGAAGCCATACTTTTCACCGAAGGATTTCACGAATGCTTTAGAGCCTTCATCCTGCAGTGACCAGTGCCAGTTGGTAGAACCGAAAATACCTTTGACGTTTTCGCCGGCACCCTTTGCCATCAGGCGCGAGTAAAGCGGAACGATAATTTCAAAATTCTTGCCATTCGCCTGAGCGTTGCGCAGACCGAACTGAACTGCAGAGGTCAGAGAGTTGACCATATTGGCGCCGTAGTGATTCAGAACCAGTACGTCAGCGCCCGAGGCCTGAACAGGTGCTACGTAAGAAGAGAAGTCAGTCTGTGCCAGCGGGGTCTTAACCGCTGCAACAGTCTCCCAGCCCATCGCCTCGGTTGAGGTACGAACCGCTTCTTCTGTGGTGTAACCCCAGTTGTAATCGGCCGTCAGGTGGTAGGCGCGACGATCGGTGCCGTAGTTGTCACCGAGGATTGGCGCAAGGGCCGCACCGGACATGTAGGAGTTGAAGAAGTGACGGAAACCGTTTGCCTTCTTGTCCTTGCCGGTGGTGTCGTTTGAGTGAGTCAGGCCTGCCATGAAAATTACGCCAGCTTCCTGACACAAGCCCTGTACGGCTACCGCCACACCAGAAGAAGATCCACCAGTGATCATGATGGCACCGTCTTTCTCGATCATCGACCGCGCTGAGGCGCGAGCCGCATCCGGTTTGGTTTGAGTATCACCGGTTACGTAGACGACCTTGCGACCCAGGATACCGTTGCCCTGCAACGCCTTTGACGAGAAGGTAGTCAGCATACCGCCATCACCACCACCGTTCAGATGCTCGACCGCGAGCTCATAGGCACGCAACTCATCGGCGCCCTCATCTGCATAGGGGCCGCTTTGCGGGACGTTGAAGCCGAGCGTTACTTCTTTGCCTTTCGGCTCATTGAGGTAAGCGTGGGCTTTGCTTGAAAAAATCATTGGCGCGCTGATTACCGCTGAAGCCGCACCGGCCTTCAGTACATCACGCCTGGACCAGTTTTTTTTGCCAGTCATAAGATTCTGTTCCTCGGAGTTTGAAATGGACCGCCTGTTCTGAATCGACGGTTGACAATGGAACACACGGTTCATTCGTAAAATGGAACCGCGCTTGGCACGGGTGCATTCGCTGCATGCCGCCCGAATCCGCAGTATAGGGCTAGTTTCAACCAACTACGAGCACAATATTATTATTTATAATCAATAGGTTATCTTATTGCCGATCGGTAAAACGGGATTGTTGCCGCTTAATCTCAAATGATGTTACGAAAAGTAACAGGTCTGGCGCGAGCCGTTGTCTCAAAGCGGGCCACGGTTGCGATTGAGGCCCATGCGCTGGCGGCGCTCCCACAGTGCCTTTCGACTTACGCCAAGCATCGCCGCGAGTTCTGTTTCCGAGACTTCCTCCTGATAGCGTAGTACGACAAATCGAAAGTACTCGTCCAGATTCATACAGGTTTGCATGGCGCCGCTGATCGGATCGGTCGCCGCCGCGTCGAGCACAAAGCCAAAATGCGATGCATGCAGCTGCTGACCATCGCATAGCAGGATCGCCCGCTCGACCATATTTCTGAGCTCGCTAAGATTACCTGGCCAGTCATACGCCAGCAACGCGCTTTGCGCGTCCGCGCCAAGTTGCGGCGCTGAACGTCCGAGGCGACTGGCGGCACTGTCGATACAGGCAGTTGCCAGCGCAATGATGTCTTCACGTCGCTCGCGCAGGCCGGGGATCGAATAGACCCGCTCTCCAAAACAGCTGGCAAGCTCTGGCACGAGTTGTTCACGCTGCAACAGCGTCTCTGGCGAATAGCCGCTCACAACAACCACTGTGCCGTCGAATGTGCGAGACGCACCGCGCCCCGACGACACGAGCAAACGGGCGAGATAGCGTTGGGTATCGGCGTTGAGCTGCTCGGGATCGCGGATCACCAGGCTGCCACCGTGCGCACGCTGCAGTTGCACCTGCAGCATCGTGTCGGAGTCGTCGCTGGCGTGGCCATCGGCAAATACCAGCGGCCCGCTCGATCGCACGCCCCGCGCGTGTGCGATGCGAGCGACGAGTTCTCGCCCGCTGCCACGCTCACCGTACATCCAGAGCGCATTACTGGCACTGACATCGGCCAGCTGGTCGATCAATTTGCGTACGGGGGAGCCTTCGGGGAGTCGATCCAGCGCTGGCATATAGCGTTGCAGATCAAGCTGCAATGCGGCGTTTTGGGCGGACAATTGCAGCGATTGCAATGATCGTTCGATCAGCAACAGCAATTCATCGTGATCGAATGGTTTGGAGATATAGTCGACAGCACCCAGCTTCATGGAATCGACCGCAGAGCGCACACTGGCGAAGCTTGTCATGATAATCACCGGCACGGGATCGGCGTGGGCGATGATGTCGGTCCCGTCCGCACCGGGCAGCCGAATGTCCGCCAGAATCAAATCAAAACTCTGGCAATCGAGCTCGATCGCCTGCTCTATTGTGGCCGCACCGGTCACTTCGTAGCGATTGCGCTCGAGCATCCGCGCCAACTGCTTGCGGATGACATCTTCATCCTCGATCAACAGGATACGACTCATGCAGCGGCTCCACTTGTCGATGGCGCAAGCGGCAACAGGACTTCAAAGCAGCTGCCCCGGGCAATTGAAGGATCGATGCTGATCCGTCCGCCGTGATCAGTCACCAGGCTGTACACCAGTGCCAGACCCAGCCCCGTGCCCTGGCCCACCGGTTTGGTGGTGAAGAACGGCTCGAATACGGTCGACTGTTGCGATGCCGGTACACCGCAACCGCGATCCCGCACCCGTACCTGCACCTGATTGCCCGTCTGCGCGCCGATGATATCAATCTGCCCGCCCGGATCGGTCACATCGCAGGCGTTGTTCAGCAGGTTGACGAAAATCTGCACCATCTGGCCGGCATCGGCCACCACTGGCAGTGATTGTTCAAAGTCGATATTAAAACTAATTTTCTGCGCGTCCTCACGCAGGCGCACCAGCTGCAGCGCCTGGTCAATACTGGCACGCAGATCCACACGCTCGCGCATCGCCCCTATCGGCGCTCCGCTGCGAGCGAAGGTCAACAGTGATTTCACGATCGTATCAATGCGCTCGACCTGGCCGAGCAGATCATCCGAGGTCTCCGGCAGCGCATCGAGTGCCGATTCGAACTGCAGATTCTGCGCTATGCTGGCGATCCCGGTCAGCGGATTGCCGATCTCGTGCGCCACCCCGGCGGCAAGTCTGCCGATCGAGGCGAGTCGCTCGCTGTGCGCCAGCTCGGATTCCAGCGTCTCCAGACTGGTTCGATCCTCGACCAGCAGCACCACGCCGCTGCCGGCGGTGCCCCAGCCCGGTGCGACGGCAATGCTGGTTTTATGGAAATTGATGATCTTGACGCTATCGCCAAGATCCGCCTGCTGACGCAGCATCTGTCCCTGATCAGAGGCCAGGAACTGACTGATCAGGTCACACCAGGGCGCGCGTAACTCGGCCACCATACCGCGTCTGGCGGCCGCACTGGAAATGCCGCTGATCTCCTCCATGGCGGAGTTCCAGATCAGCACTTCCCCGCCCGGCCCGAGAGAACAGACACCGATCGGCAGACGCTGCAGCACGTCGCGCAGATAGCGTCGCATGTCGTCGAGTTGCTTGGTGACGCCACGCATCTGTTCACGGGAACTCTCCAGTCGGAGTTCCATCGCGCGCAGGCTCTCTGTTAGCGCATGGTCGGCCTGATCGGCCAGATTCAGATTCCCGCGCAACGTCAGGCGCGCAAGAGTCGGCCCCAGCAGCCCCGACAAATTGCGCTCCAGCTGCTCGTGAAGCAAGCGCATTTCATAGGCTTTCAAATCGCCCGGTTGCAGGTTGAGTACCGCCAGCGCTCGCTGGATTTCCTGATCCGCTGCCTCGCGCCCCAGCAGCGACGCCAGTTGCCGGGTGTACTCGGCAACCGTTGGAACAGTCACAAGACCGGTTAGCGGACGGATCGAATCAGACGTACAGGCCGCCGCTGCATCACGCTCCTCTGCACTGAGCCGGGTTGACATCGAAACCAGTATAAATGCGGCGCAATTGCATACCAGCGAGCAGAACGTCGACAAACTCCAGACATCGGTATCGGCAAAACCGAGACTGGCAATCAGCCGCTGGACCGAGCCTATCGAGGCAGAATCGGTCAGCAATGGCATCACCAGCAAAATGAACCAGACGGAGGCACCGGCCAGCAGGCCGGTAATGAATCCAGCCTGGGTGGCGCGCGTCCAGAACAACAAGCCAAGCACACCGGGCAGCAACTGCACGGCTGCGACAAACGAAATTAGTCCCAGACTGGCCAGCCCCTCGTGTAATTCGATCACGAGATAGAAACCGTAACCGGCCGCAATAATGCCGGCGATCAGTATTCTCTTGCTCCACAGAATACGCTGATACAGATTCGCATCAGGACCGATGGCACCAATGCTGACCGGCAGGAACAGGTGATTCAGGCACATGTACGATAACGCCAGCGTGGTGACGATAATCATGGCGCTGGCAGCGGAAAGACCGCCGACATAAATCAGCAGTGCAATCGCTCGATCATCTGGTGTCAGCATGCCCAGCACGTGAAAATCCGGTGCCGATGGCAGCGCAAGGAATTTACCCGCCCACAGTATTGGCAGTATCGGCAGGTTCAAAAGCAGCAGGTAAAGCGGGAACAGCCAATAGGCTGTCTTTAGCGACGCCGGGCGCTCGTTTTCGACAAACGTCATGTGGTACTGGCGCGGTAACAGGAATGCCGCACAGAAAGAAAGCAGCAACAGCGAACTCCATAGTGGCGTGCCGACAGGCGCGTACAACGCACTGATCTCCTCGGGGTTTGCTTCAAGCCACTGATTCAGACCATCGATGCCGCCAAAGACCTGCGTAACCGCAAATCCTCCAGCCGCCAGCAGTGCAACCAGCTTGATCGCCGATTCGAACGCAATCGCCGCAACCAGACCCGCATGGCGTTCGCGCGGGGTCAGATGCCGAGCGCCGAACAGCACTGCAAAAATAGTAATCAACACGCAGAACAACAGCGCAAGTTGCGCAGGCGCCGCCTCCCGTGTCAGCACTCGGGTCGACGCTGCCACCGCGTGAATCTGTAGAGAAATATAGGGCAATATGCCAATCAACATGAACACGGTGACGATGAAGCCCGTCGCTCTGCCGCCGTAACGGAAAGCGAGCAGATCTGCGATAGAGGCGAGCTGATAGTCACGACACAGGCGCAGGATCGGCTGCAGCAAATAGGGGCCCAGCAGGAAGGCGGCAGTCAAGCCGAGATAGATCGTTAGAAAGGCAAAACCGCTGCTGCTGGCAAGCCCGACGCTGCCGTAGTAGGTCCAGGATGTCGCATAAACACCTAGCGACAAGGCATAGACCGCGGGGTGATCCACGAAAGCCCTCGGCAACCATCCGGCATCAGTGGCGTAGGCGATCAGAAACAGTGCGCCGAGATAGGTCAGTGCGACTGCAAACAGCGCCCAGAGCTCAATCCCCACGCGGTGACGAACCCCGCAACTGATTCGCCGCTACCAGCGCAATGACAACGGCCCAAAGTAGAAAAATCGTGTACCAGGGCAGCCCCAG
>CAKZSB010000211.1 GCA_937920585.1 uncultured Granulosicoccaceae bacterium
TCTGGACCGACGTCTATCGCGATGCGCACACCGGTCAGCCGGTGCTGACCTGGGCGCGCTCGATTGTAGATGCCGAGGGACAGCTGCTCGCCGTGGTGGGGGTGGATTTGCTGTTGTCGCGGATTCGCCAGTTTCTCGAGCAACTGCCGGGCAGTGAGAATTCAACCGTCCTACTCACCGATCGCAATGGCGTTTTAATTGGCAACGATGGCCCGGTGTCGGGTACTGCCGCTGCAGATCATCTGCAACCGCAACAGGTACTGGATTACCTGGACGAACGGCATGGCGGTATCGGTGCTATTAATGAGGTTTTTGAGGCGCGAATCGGCATCGAAGAACGCCGCGGGCTGCTGCAGGTTGTACCGCTGGCCGAGAACGTTGAGCTCGCCTGGCGGGTGGGTGTTTTTGTTCCTCTGTCCGATTATCTCAGCTCGCTCGGCAATCAGCTGGCGAGGATCATTCCGCTTGCACTGCTTACGCTTTTTATCGTCTGGTTTGCGTTGCAGCTGTTCCTGCGCCTGATGGTCAAACCTTTGCTGAGCCTGAAAAATTCGGCTAATCGAATAGCGGCGGGGCGTTTCAACGTATTCATTGATACGAGCTGTTCGAACGAAGTGGGCGAACTCGCGACATCAATCGAATCCATGCGCACGCGGCTGAAAACCTCGTTTGCCGAGGTCACCGAACAAAAGGTCAGGGCGGAGACAACGCTGGCCTCGATCACCGATGGTGTGATCACCGTTGGCAGAGAAGGCAACGTTGAGTACATGAACCGGGCCGCGCTTTTGCACTGTGGCCTGGGCAGCGACGACGTTATCGGCAAGCCGCTTGAGCAGGTTTTCAGAGCACGTGACTCGCAGCAAAACAAAGTGCTGGATTCCGGCCTTGTAAAATCCACCATCTGCAGCGGCACACCTTACGACTGTAATTTGCAAATGCTCGATGCCGCCGGCCAGCAGCGCATAATCGAGTGTCGCTTGTGTCCGTTGTTGATCAGGCCCGAATCGCCAGCGCGCGGTGCTGTGCTGGTGTTCAGTGATGTGACCGAACAGGCGGCGCTGAAATCTGAACTGGTCCGCCAGGCGAGCACCGATGAACTGACCGGGCTGATGAATCGACGCCAGTTCGATGAACTGTTACATGGCGTGGTTGCCGCTTCCGGGGACGGCTACACACACTGTTTGTGTTATCTCGACCTGGATCAGTTCAAGGTAGTGAATGATAGCTGCGGCCATGTCGCCGGCGACGAACTGTTGCGCCAGATCGCGCAGCTACTCCGCAGCCAGGTGCGGCAGGGTGATGTGATTGCCCGGCTTGGTGGCGATGAATTCGCGCTGCTGCTAAATCGTTGCAACGTAGAGCAGGGCACGCGCGTAACCGGGAAGCTGCTGGCTGCCATCAGCGCGTTCCGGTTTGTGTGGGGTGATCGATTGTTTACGATCGGTATCAGCATCGGGATCGTCGCCATTGATCAGCACACCGCCAGCGCCACAGCGGCACTGGCCGATGCCGATACCGCCTGTTACGTGGCGAAGGATGGCGGGCGCAACCGGGTTCACGTTTATCACTCTGCCGATATGACAATAGCGGACCGGCGCGAGGAGTTACGACTGGTCAATCAGATCGATGCCGCGCTGGTCAACGATCGGTTTGTGCTCCACACGCAGGAAATTCGTCCGATTGACGGCATGGCCGATCGTGTCGCCCACTTTGAAGTGCTGGTGCGAATGCTCGCAGCCGATGGCTCGCTGATACCGCCTGGTCGGTTTCTGCCCACCGCTGAACGATTTGATCTGGCGGCAAGAATTGATCGCTGGGTGGTCACAGAGACGCTTGGCTACCTGGAAAGCAATCCGTTAGTTTTGCAAAACAGTGCTCAGTGTTCGATCAATCTGTCCGGCCAGTCGCTGGGTGACGAGCAGTTTCTGGCGTGGCTGCCGGCGTTGCTCGATTCCACGTCAGTACCCGGGTCTAAGTTGTGCTTCGAGGTTACCGAAACTTCGGCAATTGCCAATCTGAATAATGCACTGGCGCTGATGTCGGCGCTGCACGCACGCGGATGCTCGCTCGCACTGGACGATTTTGGCAGCGGTTTCACGTCGCTTGCCTACCTCAAGACGCTGCCGTTCGATTACTTGAAAATCGACGGTGTGTTTGTCAGAGATATCCTCGACGACGAGCAGGATCTTGCGATGGTCACGCTGATCAACGAAATCGGCAAGACCATGGGGATGAAAACCATTGCCGAGTTTGTCGAAAATGAGGCGATTCAGTCTCGATTGACCGATCTGGGTGTGGACTACGTACAGGGCTATGCGATCGACAAGCCGCAGCCGATAGAGCAACTGGCGGCGGTACAGACTAGCGGTGAGGTGCCAGCGCCAGTGGTGTGATCACCCGCCATCCAGCTACACGCTTGCCGCCAGCACTTTGCCATTCATTTCACAACAGCTGTTCAGCACCTGCCGGTGCGGCCGATGGTATTCCTTATATAATTAGGTAATTGCGTTGCATCACGAAAAGCCGAAGACCGGGCTTCGTGCGTTGATGCTACAATCCCTGGCAGACAAACCGATTTGTCTCCCTCCCCAATGCCCGAGTCTCTCGACTTGCGTTATATACGGGCATACTGTTTACCCCCCGATAGAGTTTAGCGTTGAACAATAATGTAATTGGTGTCCTTAGCGGACGCTGGATTGAGCGATTCCGCAATGACTGGTCGTGCAATCCACGTGTCGAGCTGCTGGCTGGCCTGGTCGTGGCGCTGGCGCTGATTCCCGAGGCAATCGCGTTTTCAATCATTGCCGGCGTCGATCCCAAAGTTGGTTTGTACGCATCATTCTCAATCGCGGTAATCGTTGCCATCACCGGTGGGCGCGCAGGAATGATTTCCGCGGCTACTGCCGCGACCGCTGTTTTAATGGTGACACTGGTCAAGCAACATGGCCTTGAGTATCTGTTTGCCGCAACGGTGCTGGCCGGCCTGATACAGATTGGTGCGGGTTTGTTGCGGCTCGGCTTCTTCATGCGATTCATATCGCGTTCGGTGATGACCGGATTTGTCAATGCACTGGCCATATTGATTTTTCTGGCGCAGTTGCCCGAGCTGATCAACGTGCCGGCACTAACCTATTTCATGGTGGTCGCCGGACTTTTGATAATCTATCTGTTGCCACTGGTCACAACGGCGGTGCCATCGCCGCTGGTTTGCATTCTCGGCCTCACCGCGGTGTCGATTTTTATGGGGCTGGATATTCGCACTGTTGGCGACATGGGTGAGCTGCCCTCATCACTGCCGGTTTTTCTGTTGCCGGATATTCCGCTCACACTCGAGACGCTAAAGATTATCCTGCCATATTCCGCTGCGGTCGCCGCGGTGGGGCTGCTCGAATCACTGATGACAGCAACCATTGTCGATGAATTAACCGACACGCGCAGTGATAAGAATCGCGAGTGCATTGGCCAGGGCATTGCCAACACAGCCACCGGATTCATCGGCGGCATGGCAGGCTGTGCGATGATTGGCCAGTCGATCATCAACGTAAAGTCGGGTGGGCGCGGCAGGCTGTCTACGCTGTCTGCCGGAATATTTCTGTTGATCATGATTGTCTTTCTCGGCGACTGGGTTAAGCAGATTCCAATGGCAGCACTGGTGGCGATCATGATCATGGTGTCGATCGGTACGTTCAGTTGGTCATCGCTGAAGAATCTTCGCGATCACCCTCGCAGCTCGTCGATAGTGATGATCGCCACGGTTGTAACTGTCGTCGCCACGCACAATCTCGCGCTGGGCGTATTGATTGGCGTGTTGTTGTCCGGAATATTTTTCGCCTGGAAGATTGCCCAGTTGTTCAGAGTCAGCTCAAGCCTGTCTGAAGACGGCTCTACCCGCACCTATCTCGTTGAAGGGCAGTTGTTTTTT
>CAKZSB010000212.1 GCA_937920585.1 uncultured Granulosicoccaceae bacterium
ATCTCGACACACTGCGATTCGGTTCACTACCTACCACCATAACCACGAACGTCACCATCAGTAGCGGCAATGACGATGCGGAGGAGCGCTCAAACGGCGATATGTACCTCGACAGCAGCGATATCGAACTCACAGAAGACAGCGCTGCCCAAACTGTCGGCTTGCGATTTACCAATCTTGCGGTACCCGCAGGCGCAGTTATAGAGAACGCCTATATTCAGTTTCAGGTCGATGAGACCAACAGCGGCACAACACAACTTATCATCGCCGCCGAGGCGTCTTCCAACGCCGCACCGTTCGCCGATCGAGACAACAACATTTCATCGCGCAGCCGCACCGCAACGTCAATTGACTGGACCCCGCCACCCTGGCGTACCACAGGCCAGCGCTCCGCTGACCAGCGGACACCGGATTTATCCGCGATCGTGCAGTCGATCGTCAATCGTGGCAACTGGAACAGCGGCCAGGCAATTGCCTTTATCATTAGCGGCAATGGCGAGCGCACCGCAGAATCCTTTGAAGGCGAGCCGGCCGCCGCCGCCACGCTCACAATCGAATACTCCACCGACGGCAATCTGGCACCACAACCACAAATACAGGCGACACCCGCCAGCGGCAATTTTCCGCTCACCGTGTCCTTCACCACGAATGGCACAAGCGATGATGGCACTATTACAAGATATGACTGGGACTTTGGCGACGGCGCAACCCTGCCGGATGCCGACAGTGCAACCAGTTACGTCTACACCCGGGCCGGCAACTATACTGCACGGGTTACCGTAACCGACGATGGCGGCAAAAGCAGCACCACTGATATTCAAATCAGCGTTACAGACCCGAACCCGCCACTAAACGTGACTGCTACCATTTCAAACGGCGGTGACGATGCAGAAGAGCGCGACGGCGGCGACATGTACCTCGACAGCAGCGATATCGAACTGACCGAAGACAGCGGCGAGCAAACCATCGGTTTGCGATTTAGCGATCTGGCCGTGCCGGCGGGCGCCATAATCGAAAACGCCTGGATTCAATTTCAGGTTGATGAAACCGGCAGCGATGCAGCCCGGCTTTCTATCGCTGCGCAAACCTCATCCAATGCCGCTCGGTTCGCCGATCGCGACAACAACATTTCATCGCGCAGCCGAACGGCAGATTCAATTGAATGGAACCCGCCACCGTGGCGCACTGTCGGACAGCGCTCGGCCGACCAGCGGACACCGGACTTATCGGCAATCGTGCAAGCCATCGTCGATCGCAGCACCTGGAATAGCGGCCAGGCGATGGCGTTTATCATTACCGGCAACGGTAAACGCACCGCCGAATCCTACGAGGGCGATCCAACCGCTGCAGCCAGCCTCACAATCGAATACCGCACTGATGGCAACCAGCCGCCACAGGCACAGATTCAGGCCGATCGAACAAGCGGGCATCCGCCACTGAACGTCACCTTCACCACGACCGGCAGTAGCGATGATGGTCTTATCGAACGCTACGACTGGGACTTTGGCAACGGCATCGCACTGAACGACGCTGCAGAGTCTGTGAGTACGACCTACAATGACATCGGCAGCTACACCGCAAGTGTCACGATCACCGACAACAATGGCAAAAGCAGCACTGCCAGTTTAGTGATCAATGTAACCGACCCGAATCCACCCGCTGTTACTGAAAGCGCGTTGTTTGTCATCAATAGTGGCAACAATGATGCTGAAGAACGTGCCGACTCAAGCATGTATCTCGACAGCAGCGACCTGGAACTCAGTGAAGACGGCAGCCCCCAGAGCGTTGGTTTGCGATTCACCGATGTCGCCATACCACGGGGTGCAGTAATAGCAAGCGCGAGTATTCAATTTACTACCGACGAAAGCAGCCGCGGCGATTCGGATCTCGAAATCGCTGTGCAAACAACCGACAACGCCTCAGCATTCGCTGGCAACAACGGCAATATTTCAAACCGCACCACGAGTGACACAGTTAACTGGTCACCAGCAGACTGGGATAGCGTTGGCGCACGGGGCGCCACGCAACGCACGCCCGAACTGCGTAGCCTCGTCCAGTTAATCGTCGATCGCAGCGACTGGGTAAGCGGCAATGCGATGGCATTTGTTTTTACTGGCAGCGGTGAGCGAACCGCCGAGTCCTACGAGGGCGACGACAACAACGCCGCCGGATTGAGTATTGAATACACCTTCGACGGCAACCAGCCACCGGTCGCCAGAATCCTTGCCGATCAGGTCAGCGGCGACGCCGCGCTAACCGTATTGTTCGATGCCTCAGATTCCAGTGATGACGGCCGGATCGAATCATACGACTGGGCATTTGGCGATGGCCAGTTCCTGTTGGACGGCGCAGCGAACCCCGCGCACACGTACCAGAATCCGGGACAATACACGGCAATGGTGACCGTAACCGACGATACCGGTAAATCAGCCGATGCTACGCTCGATATTACCGTCACCGACCCAAACGCACCGGCAACAACTCAAACCGTTGTCTTCACGATCGCGAGTGCGAAAGACGATGCCGAAGAACGATTCGATTCCAGCATGTACATGAGCAGTTCTGATATTGAGCTGACCGAAGATGGCGTTGTGCAAACCGTTGGACTGCGGTTCCGCAATGTCACGCTGCCACGCGGTGCTTCGATCCAAAGCGCCAGAATTCAGTTCACCACCGACGAAACCAATACGCGCCCGACACAGACATTCATCGCGGCACAGGCAACAGCCGATGCGAGCGAATTCGTCGACGCACCGGGCAATCTTTCATCGCGGCCGGTCGGCGATTTCATTGAATGGTCGCCAGCCCCCTGGACCACAATCGGCGAACGTAGCGAGGCACAACAAACGCCCGACCTGAAAGACAGCGTGCAAGCCATTGTCGATCGAGCAGGCTGGGCAAACGGCAATGCGATCGCCTTTATCATTACCGGTTCTGGCAGGCGCACTGCTGAATCCTACGAGGGAAACCGCGACAACGCCGCCGCATTAATCATCGAATATACAATCGACAGATAAGCGCAACAAATGTGCACCGGCAGACCGGTGCACATCATTGCTCCTTCGGTGTGGGCGTGTGGTTGAACACACCGGCGTTCAGGCACGCCTGCTCACCGCCGAGTGCTTCAATCCGTTTTCTCTGATCGGCAAAGCAACGGGCGTTTTCGGTTCCGGGATTGCAAATGGCTCTCAGGCGGCGCTCGCCCTCCGCGATCACATCGCCAACATCACGCCCGCCATCTGCCAGAACCAGGTCATGCAGTTCATCCGGGTCTGCCTGCAAATTAAACAATTGCGGTGGATGACCCACGTAGTGAACATACTTCCAGTGCTGCCAGCGCACCATGAAAGTGCCCGTGGTAGATCCTCCGTCGTGATATTCACTCAGTATCGTTCGATCCGGATCGTTCGGGCGATTGGCTAACTCGCGCAGCGATCTGCCAGGCAACAGCGCACTGGCTGCATCGTGCCCGACACCGGTCACTTCAATGGCCGTTGCCGCAAGATCTATTAGCGACGCCCCCGTGTCGACACGCATCCCCACCGGAACACCCGGGCCGGCTATGATCATCGGTACACCAACTGATTGTTCATACATGATCTGCTTGGTCCAGTAGCCCTGGTCACCGAGCATGTCACCGTGATCCGACACATAGATCACAACGGTGTTGGCGCACTGCGCGGTGTCTGCGAGCACGTTCAGTATCCGCCCCACACAACTGTCCATGAAGGTTGTCAGGCCATAGTAGGCGGCGATTGCCTCACGGGTTTTGCGCTCATCGAAATACTGATCGTAGTTGAAGAATCGAGCGATATTCTGCAGTTCACTATGGCCTGGCCCGTGGTGTTTTCCATAACCAACCGGCAGATGCATCTCGGCCGGATCGTAGAGCTTCGCATACTCCTGCGGACAGGTTAGCGGATAGTGCGGACTCACCAAAGACACAAAGGCCGCCCACGGTTCGTTACTGCCGGCCCTGTCACGCAGCCATTGTTCCGCCGCTGCTGTGATATCGCGATCATAGTCGGTATAGGTGCTGTTGCCGACACCAACATCTGCGGCCAGCTCGGCGGCCTGATCGTATGCAGGTGTATTCTCTCGCAACAGGCCAATGGGCCAGCCAACGCCACCAACGACGTGCATCGGCATGATCTCCTCGGTGAAACCGTTGTCATCCTCGCTCGATCGAAAATGCAGCTTGCCAATCGATGTAACATCGACGCCGTTGTCACGCAGCCATGCCATCCAGCTTCGCCTCGATCCATCGAAGGGTGTGGCGCTGTCCCAGTAGCCTGTTTTGTGCACATAGTCGCCACAAGCCATACTGGCACGCGCCGGCACACACATTGGAGAAGGTGTATACGCATTGCTGAACAGCGCACCTCGGGCGGCCAATTGATCGAGATGAGGTGTTTTAACCTGCGGGTGTCCCACACACCCCATGGCATCTTTACGGTGCTCGTCTGATGTGATGATGAGAAGATTAGCCGGGGCCACTGAAGATTGTTTCAATATTTTTCGCCGTTCACCGGGCACTCTGGGTTAACGATAGCGTATTGCCATCCGGGTCTTTGAACCAGGCAACTCTTCCGCCACCTGGAAAAGTGCAAACACCTCGTTCATCCTGAGGCATGCCTTGATAAATTTCGAAACGAACACCGCTATTGATCAGGCCCGCCATGACCGATTCAATATCAGTAACTTCCCAACCGAATACTGTGTGATCAGCGCTCACATTGGCTGCCACCGGTACAACGCGCAACTTTGCACCTTTAACGGCATACTCAAGCGCGTATTCTGTTTTTTCCAACAGAGTTAGTCCCAGCATTTCACTGAAAAACAAATGCGCTCTGTCCAGATCCGTGGTCGGGATAAAACCCGTAATTGTCGAATGGGCCAATGTCATTGTTGTCTACCCTTCGAGCCTGCATTGCGGGCTGACTGCGGACAGCCAATATTCGCTAGTCCAGGCCATTGATAAAGTTTTCAATGTTGGTGTAGCCATCGTTGTTGATATCTCCGGCGTGATCGAGTGGGTCGAGCGGATTGAGCCCGTTGCTGACTTCCCATGTGTCTTCCATACCGTCACCGTCGCTGTCGGTGCGAATATCATAGGTGTGTAGTTCCGGGTATTGGCGCAGGTTGGCGCTATCCCACGCAGCCAGCGAGTGGAAACTATCGACCAACCGTTGATCTACCGCATCTCGTTTCGGCAGGCTGGCACCAACGTATGCCAGAATTTTTTCAGGCACGTCGGCCGAGGGTACGAGCGTAACAGGAAATTGTGCCAGCGCCAGCGGTTGATCTCGCTTTTTCCATTCAGGCAGAATGGAAGAACCAATGCCACGAGTAGATACCAGCGCGTAGGGGTCATTATCGAAACGCGGATGCAACTCACCGGAAATCGTCAATGGCGTGATATCACTGATATACAGGCTAACGGGTTCACGATCTTCACTTCCAACCGAATTGATCACATCAACCAACATTCGCTGACTACTCTGCGGCCCTTCACGAAAATAGTGGCCAATGATATCGGCGGAGATTTGCTGTGTTGAAACAGGGTGCTGAGAAAAGCTGTAGTCAAGCTTGAAGGTGTTGTAACTCATGTTGTTGAGATAACTTACACTCCCACCCGATTGCATGAAATTTCGGTAGCAGGTATGCACAATGAAGTTATTGGCAAACGTAATTTTTTCTATTCTGTCTCCGCCACCCACAAGCGGCCCCAGATTCTGGCTGGCACCCTCAACACAAAAAACAGTGCCCTCACCCATTATCGACCATTGAAATGTAATGTTGCTGATATTCGAGCCCCATACGTCCATAACTTCATCCTCTGCCCAGGTCATGGACAGGTGATCAAAAATCAGCATGCGAGTGTTCCCCAGCAGCGTCAGATTGTCTGCGACTCCCACAGTGCAATTGCGCTCACAGCCATGGCGAAGCCGCAAGTGCCGCACAATCCCCTGCTGAACTCCATCCATCACCAGCTTGTGATTTCGGATTGCAATTCCGTCGCCGGGTGCTGTTTGTCCCGCAACCGTAAAAAAACTGTTTTCAGATTTAAGCCGAATCTGCTGCGCTAACTCAATCGTTCCGGAAACGTCGAACACAATCATTCGTGGCTGAGTCATCATAAGCGCGGCGCGCAGACTTCCGGGCCCGGAATCATTCAGATTAGTCACTTTAACCACCACCCCGCCACGCCCGCCTCGGGCAGCAGCGCCGTGCCCTTCGGCACCGGGGAAAGCCGCTATCACGTGCGCGCCTGAATCCTGTGGTTGGTCGCCGCCGGAAGGAGCAGCAGACCCTGAAGCAGTATCATCGCCTGCAAGCGGTAAATCGCCACTGTCAACCGGCACACCATCATCGACTGGCGAATCCCCTGCTGCCACAGCAGAATCTGGCAGTTCGTCATTGCTGGCCGGCAAGTCGACCGAGCTATCGTCACTGGATACCGTAACCACCGACACCACCGGGCCCGTGGGCAAATCTGTCGATACAGATTCATCACTCGAAGTTTGAGTACCACCCGAATGATTGGCATCAAACGGTTCACAACCGTTGAGCCCCAGGCAAATGGTGCCCAGCCAGAAAGCGTGAAAAACCGTCTTAAGTGAGCATCGCATAGCCAAGTCCCCCGCTCCAGACAAAATCACTGATGAGGTAAACACCTGATCACTTTACGTCAATCGGGATTTCCCGTGACTAGAAACTTTATTACGACAGGATTTAGCGCGCAAGCCAGTGCCGGGTATGAAAGAAACTTATCCCAGCCCGCAGAGGCAAAACTAAAAATTAGTGGCACCGGGGAAGTTCGATTATCGTTGTGTTTTGCTTGGCTGAACTGCTTCCGAACAATATAAAACACGGGCTGTTGATCGAGCCTCTACTCCACTCGCCCTTCGGAAAATGTTGGCAGACCGGGATGTAAATCTGACCAGCACGCCTTATAGGCGGTGTAAATCTGGGCGTCGACAACAAGCGGAATATCGTCATCGAAAGTAGAAATTGCCAGTTCTATTTCATCATCGGAGGCGTCCTTGACACGAAACCCCAGACTGGAACCACAGGCTGAACAAAATGTTCGAACTGTGCCATTTGGCGCTGTGAATTCTCTCAGTAGATCTGCTCCACCATGCCAGGTCAATTCCTCAACACTCACCAACGTACCAAAGGCGGCACCGTGAAATTTCCGGCACATGGAACAATAACAATTAGCCACCTTGTTGCCAAAGCCACCCACTGAGAACTTTACGCCCGCGCACAAACAGGAACCTCTGTATCTTTCGCTCATGTCACTCTCGATAGAAAATCACAGCCCAACAACGGTCTGACTAATTGCGAAACCACACTACGGTTAATGCAAGGTGTCGAGACCGGTTACATATTTCAAACCGGCAGTATCCACGTTGCTTGTTCAGGCATTTGCATTTTTTCTGCACGATCGTACTGCGGCCACGGAGAAAACATGAACCGTCTCACCACATCTGGCTTGAGCACAAACCCGGCTGCTCAACACGAAAGACACTATCACAGGAATAAGTGATACCCCGCTTCCCTCACGTGCTGTAACTTAACTGCGGGGCAGGCACGGCATCCACACTAAGTGCCGCAAGCGTCACCGCCCAAAGCCATGCGCAGGAATAAGGAATACACACGGGTAAAACTACCCGAACACTATTGCACATGTCGATTCGCTGCCTTGCAACAGTCCCGCATCAGCCAGAGTAGTAAAAAATTGACCAAAGCAATTCCAGTATTCGGCCTCACCACCGCAACACACCATCGGGGACATCCAGAACATTGCCATAGAATACACCGGTGCCGCTGAACCAGCCATTTCGTCCAGCGTTTTGCTTACGGGTGAAAAGGGGTTGGTGGACCTTAGCTTCGACGATATGGAAATCAAATGGAGTCCGGCACCTGATCTCTGCGCCACCTTACCCAGCTGCGACCGGCGAAGCCACTGAGCGTGGCAGAGACAGACCGATACCCGGCTCTTGAAGAGTGGCGCACCTGTAACCCCCTTGCCCGGCACAGGTTACTGGATTATAAACAACGCAGCTAACACGGCCACCCTGGATATGCCAGCCGGTTCAACCGGTACCAGCATTGCCAACACCAGCGGCTGCGTAACCCGCGAAGGCTGTTTCACCCAAACGCTTCGCACCAGCAACACCCGCACAGCCTGGACAATACTGGGCAACCCTTTCGACAGAACAGTCGAACTGGGCAATATCCGAATTTCATCCGCTTCTGCAACACATTGCAGCACTCCCGACCCATGTGATCTCAACACTGCCGAAGCACAAACACTGGAAACTAATCTGGCCTTTCAATACAACGGCACCCACTACGACCTGCTTACCCAGCAAGATTCAATGAGTGTATGGAATGCAGCCTGGTGGGCGGCCTACGCTGATCCGACGGGCCTCAACGCCAAACTGTTAATGCCAACGCAGTAGTAGCATAGGCCAGCGGGAATTTATATTCGTTGGCCACCTCGAGCCTTTGCTACTCGAAAGTGTAGCCAACGAATATAAACGGCACAAAATCAAACGCACCGTCACTGATGAGAGTCTCACCCAGGATCGCCTCCTCCTGCTCCTCGAAACTATAGTTGAAGGTCAATGAGAATCTCCAGTAAAGCGCCGTTATTCCCGGGACAATATCACCCGTAAATGACAACGCGATTCCGGCGGTTCCGGAAGCACTACCGACAGAGCTGCCGAGTACCCTGTGCGTATAGATGATGTCATGGTAGCCGACAGAGGGTGAGACAAAAATAGTATCCGTTATCGGGTAGTCGTAATACAAATCAATACCGCGCCACAACCCTTCCACATCATCTCCTTCTACGGCACTGGCCTCGCCACTTGAAAGGTGGCGCTCGGATAGCGCTACATTCAGCAGACCAATCCTGAGGGCATGATTATTATCGAATTGATAGCCAACCTCACCTGCGAAGTGCCTGAATTTGTTCAGTGCCATCTCCCCCAGTTCATAACCCACAAAAAGCGAGCCGGTGTTACCAACTGACGGGATTAGCAGCAATAGCAACGCAGGCCCCGTTTTTATCAATCGATGCATAGCCTGGATCTCAATTCCACTCACTTTTGACAACATAAAAAACAACCAGCGACTCATTGCCTGGTACTGGCCGGGTTTGATTCTGCCCACCCGCGTTCCGACACTATCACACTGTGGGCGGAAAGGTTGTAACGGCCGAATCCGCTGACAGGCGCGCCTGCCCGCCGACTGTACAGGTCAAGCCAGAGCTACATTTGAAGGCGCGAATTTTTATTCGAAGGGTGGACTACTCTGGTCAACACAATCTACACCTCGATCACGCAATCATCGCCAGCCAGAAACAAACGATCGCCTTTACCGCGTTCAATCAGATGGCCACCGGTGAACAAGCCGAACGAAGGCAATATCGCTGACTGCTTCCGGAACCAGAACACCGGAGCCCGAATCCGCTGCCGCCTGCCCACCGACAATTGCCAGACCGGATGGATATGGCCGGCGAGCACGTAACCGCGGGGATCCTCTTGCGGATGGTGCAGACAGACAAATGGCGGCTCCATCAATTCAGCTTGCCAGTGTACAGGCGCAATTAAACGCTGCCGGGCCGTCAGGGTATCGTGATTGCCTATGATGACTTGCACGTCGAGTTGCGCACGCGCGGCGAGCAATGTCTGCCAGTGAGTTTGCCAGGCTTCCGAGTGATCAGGCACCGCGTGCAGCAAGTCGCCCAGAATCACGAGCCGCTCTGCACCGGTATGATCAACGGCATTCATCAACAACGATAAGGTGTCCTCGCTGACCCCGCCGGGCACCGCTATCCCGGCCCGGTTGAATGCCTGCTCCTTACCGGCGTGGATGTCTGCAGCGAAGAGTGTTTTCTTTGCTGCCCACCAGGCCGCTTTAACCGGCAACAGGGAAAGCGTCTCGTCACAACAGACAACTTCCAGTGCAGCGGATGAAACCTCACTCACCAGCGGACTCAGCCAGCGTTTGTTGCGCTGCTTTCTCGAGCGTGCCCAGCATTTTGGTTACCCTGGAGCGGAAGGATTCAGAGCTGTAGGTTTGCCCCTGAACGCTCTCTGCCCACAACGGGAAGGCAAGCGGCGTTAAATGTGCTGGCTGCATGATTCGCCATGTGCGGCTTGCAATGGATCGCAAACTGGATTCTATCCGCTTCATTTCCAGCTGCTGCTCAAGTACCTCGCGTCGCGCCTGATCAAGCAGCAGATTATCGGCGTCGTAGTTTTCCAGCACATCGTAAATTAGCCCGCTTGAAGCCTGCACCTGCTTCTGCGATTTGGATTTTCCGGGATAGCCGTTGAACACCAGTCCGGCAATACGCGCAATACCTCGAAATTGACGGCGTGCGATTTCACCGCTGTTGATCGACGCCAGCACATCATCGATAAGATGTTCGGTGCGAAACAAAGGGCGAAGCGCCTCTTCTGTGAGTGAAAGAAATTGATCAAATGGATCCGCACACTGTAGTTCAAGCCCGTAGTCATTAACCTGCAACGACAGTGTTATCGAGAATTGCTGCGAGAGTCGATAAGCCAGCAACATCGCTAGCCCCTCGTGCGCAAGCCTGCCGGCAAAAGGAAAGCAGAATAAACTGTATCCCTCTCGCGTCCTGATGAACTCGATCAGCAGATCGTCGGGCCCCGGGATCGCAGACCATTGCTGCTGCAAGTGCAACATACTATCGATCGAGTGCAATTCCGGTGATGCGATGGTTCCATCCCGCCAGCCGTTGAGGGTTTCCAGCACGCTATCGGCCAGTTCTGTCGAGATCGGCATCTGTGTACCGCGCCATCGAGGCACAGTGGCCCGTTTTCGGGTGGCCTTTTTCACCTGTGCAGTCATGTCGCGGACCCGCACGAGTTCGAGGTAGCGGCCGGCAAATTGAAAGATATCACCGGGTTTCAGCCGCGCGATAAACGACTCTTCGGTACTGCCGAGCCGCTTGCCTCGCTGAAACGCAATACTCATCTGCGCATCGCTGACAATGGTACCGATAGCCATGCGGTGTTTCTGCGCCACGCTGTTGCTCACGACCCTGAAGGTGCCATTGTCATCGACCACCCTGTGATACTGCGGATAGCCCTTCAACGCCTGCCCGCCGCGGGTAATGAAATCCAGCACCCACTGATACTGTGTTTTCGTCAGCGCCTCGAACGCCGCCGCCGTCTTCACCTCCTCAAACATGTCATCGGCATTGAAACCACTACCCATCGCGATCGTCACCAGATGCTGACTCAATACATCCAGACAACAATCCGGTGTCACTCTGGCTTCAATGCGGTTTTCTGCCAGTGCCATACGCACCGCTGCGATCTCGACCAACTCGAACGCGTGCGTAGGCACACAAACAATTCGCGACACAGCCCCGGGTTGATGGCCGCTGCGCCCGGCCCGTTGCAACAGCCTGGCAACGCCCTTGGGACTACCAATCTGAACGACCTGATCGACCGGCCTGAAATCCACCCCGAGATCGAGCGATGAGGTGCAAACCACACAGCGCAATTGACCGTCGCGCAACCGGGATTCAATCTGCTGTCGCAGTTTCAGATCGAGCGAACCATGGTGCAGCGCAATGTCATCAACAGACAATGTACCCAGCGCCAGCAAGCCCTGAAACCAGAGCTCGGCCTGCGCGCGAGTATTGGTGAATACCAATGTGGAACGCGCCGGCGCGATCACCGCCATGACCTGCTCGGCCAGCTGCAACCCCAAATGCCCTGACCAGCGAAACCGCTGATCATCCCGGGGTACAATCGACTCGACCACAACAGACTTCGGCACAACACCACGAATCAGTGCACCGTTGTTGCCATTGCCGATCAGCGCATCCATCGCGTGAGGCAGATTGGCGAGCGTCGCCGACACCCCCCACACCCTCAATCCTGGACATTGCCTGCGCAAGCGCGCCAGGCACAGCTGTAGTTGCACCCCTCGTTTGCTGCCCAGCAGTTCGTGCCATTCGTCAACCACGACCGTATGAAGCCGACTGAATCGCTTGTCGCCATCGGCGTAACTGAGCATCACCGACAGGCTCTCAGGTGTGGTGATCAGCGCGAAAGGTGGTTTACTTTTTTGCCTGCTGCGATCCGTGCTGCTGGTGTCACCGGTTCGCGTCTCGATTCGCAGGCCGGCTTGCAGCGCCGCCGATGCAGCGCGCAATTGCTCGCAGGTATCCCCCGCCAGCGCGCGCAATGGTGTAATCCACAGAACCTGTAGCCCCGCCGGCACCTTTGGCTCGACCAGCGCGGCCTGCACAACACCCAGCCACGCTGCCAGTGTTTTGCCACTGCCAGTGGGCGAGTGGATCAGCCCCGAGCGTCCTTCATGCCACGCATTCCAGGTGTCGCGCTGGTACTCGAAAACCTGCCACTGGTTTTCGGCATACCACTGCTCGGTGCGACTTATAGCATCGGCGAGCGTTGCAACCGGTTGATGTTCACCAGCCGGTTGCTCGGTTGCCACCTTTGATTTCGACCGCAGGGATGCGTCGTCACCCTGCGCGATCGCCGCATTCTGTTTACGCTTTTTACGCAGCTGGGCAGTCAGGTCGCCCGGGCGCGCAGGGTTGACCTGGCCGGTTATTTTCACGTGAGCAGTTGAGGTTTCTCAGCAGCGCATAGATTGTATGACCCTTCACGTTAACTGTCCGCCCGTGTACATATCGTGATCGCCAACCTGATTCCGAAACCATGCAATTTTCTACAATACCTTGCCTTAACAACCATGTACAAACGCTCACCCGGAAATTTTTACAAAGGCGTTGCAATAACGCGCCTGCTGACCAATTCTGTACCATATAGTCCTGAATAATCACAACTGCTCCGCTCAAGCCATGCCCCTCACTAAAATCAAATACATAATTTCTACCCGATCATTGCTAACCGTCATTCTCCTTTTTGGTGTCGTGCAGGAACACGCATTCGCACTGGAACTGAAGTTATCACTGGGCTCAGTCTGGCAGCAGAGCAACGACGTACAAATACCAAACGACAACAGCGGCACCCGATTTTCACTCACCGATATCGCGGGCACAGGGCCCTGGCCCGGCGGCAGGCTGGAGGCAATCTGGGATATCAACGAAAAACATGGCGTCCGGGCCCTGTTTGCACCGTTGAGCTATGCAGAGCAAGGCACAATCGACAGTACCATCAACTTTGCCGGCGAAACCTTCAACACCGCGCAAGCCGTTACCGGAGAATACACCTTCAACTCCTGGCGCCTCGGCTATCGCTATCACCTTCGATCGAACGATCGATGGGATTTGTGGCTCGGTGGAACACTAAAGGTTCGCGATGCCGAGATAAAACTAACTCAGGGTACCGTCAGCAGCCTGGATGATGACCTTGGTTTCGTCCCCTTGTTCTACGCTGCCGCCGTTTACCGTTTCGACGGGCCATGGGCGATATCAGTAGATTTCGATGGCCTGGCCGGAGGCCCGGGCCGAGCAATAGATCTTGGTATCAATTTGGCCTACCAGATTAACGAGGCACTCGAGTTTGGCGTTGAATACAGAGCACTGGAAGGCGGAGCGGATATCGACCAGCTATACAACTTTGCCTGGTTCAACTCTATGCTACTGACGTTTCGCTATACACCATGACGCGTACTTTCTGGTCAATTCACTGTAGATTGCACAGCAGCATTTCTACCGGTACTGAGCGCGCCCATCAATCCACACCAAAAGGTGACGAACCACCTCATTCGGGTAAATAGCGCTCGTTTAACTGCTCCCTGATCGCGCCCTCTGTCAAAAGCGATTCGATATCTTTTGCCGAATAACCAAGCTCAACAAGCACATCACGAGTGTGTGAGCCTTGCTTCGGGGTTGGAGACAAAAGCCTGATCTTTGAATTTCGCAACCGCACGTAAGCGGGTGCCGAGAGCTCTACTGCACCACCGGCAGGGTGATCAGTAAACCTGACCCAGGATAGCGTTCGTTCATCGCGCCAGGTTGATTGCAGATATGGGGTAGCGCCTTCATGCGTGTTTCGGGCGCAAACATCATCAAGAGACTCCACGCGATGAGCAGCCATGCCTGCGAGAGTAAATATCTCTATCCAATGTCCAACAGGTTTCGCGGCTAAGGTCTGCTCCATCGCCTTTTGCAATCTCTGGTCGCTGTCCAGCCCTTCGGGACTTAAGCCCCTGAAAACATCGATTCCAGCCAGCAAGGCTCGCTCGGCGGCCAACGCTGCGATAAACACCCATCCATCCGCACACTGATACATTCGATACAGCGCATGATCGCCTAAAGCGTCCTGGCCATGCGCCTCGCCGCCTGGCTGCTGCTTATCAGTCCCCCACAGCAGCGTAGCCTGAACCAGTTGCGCACCTTGTGCCAATGAGGTTCGAACCAGATCCCCGTTACTGCCTGCCTTATCACTCCTGCTCCGTAACAGCGACAAGGCGACACCAAAAGTGCCTGAAAACCCCGTGATATAGTCGATACAGGAAGCCCAGCCATGATACCGGGGTGGCTCGCCCTCCCCGCCGTATCGCAACTGTATGCCGGTTGCGGCCTGCAACACCGGATCAAACCCGGATCTATTTCCCCACGGACCAGGCTGCGGACCATCAAACGCAGAAATATTCAAATAGATAAGTTCGGGTTTTATTCGTTTCAGTGTGTCGTAATCGATGCCCATTTTACCGGCCACACCCGGGCGAAAATTATGAACGACAACATCTGCGGTTTTTAATAAATCAAAAAATATTTCCCGCCCGCGCCGCGAGGTTATATCCACGAGCACACTCCGCTTGCCCGGGCTTGCCTCAATGGGAAACATGCAAGAGATGCGCGGCCCGAAATTTGTATCCGGTGAATCAATTTTTATCACATCGGCGCCATACTCGGCGAGTGTGCGCCCGGCTACGGGCCCCGCAAGAACATTGGAAAGATCCAGTACACGAAGGCCCTGCAGTATTGAGGAGCTGACTGTCTCTATCCCACTATGGCGCTGTTTTTCAGCACTGGCTTCTTCAATATCCAATGCTTCTACGCCTACACTACGGCAACCTGACGGTTGATGCAGCCGCTGCGGACTGCCAGACAATGTCACTTGAAGCCCGATCTGCCTGACAGTGCCGTGGACTTGATCTTCAACGTCAACGATCAGTTTTGCCGCGAGTGCCTCGGGAGCATTGAGCCATGCGCCGCTGGTGCGGTGTGCAGTGGCCGGAATGCCATTGGCAACAAGCCTGCGCTCCCATTCTGTTGCAGATTGCTCTGCCACCTTCTGCTGTATACGCAGGCGAACGCGCTTATTCCAGTGACGGGACCATCCCGGGCCATCCGCTATATTATTCGTTAGATTCAGGTTCTCATAAACCGGAAGATCAACCATACCCGCACTAATCAGCTCATCATAAATGCCCAATGTCTGCAGGATCTTTCGCGAATTGGTGCTATGCCCGGATCCCACAAAATAAATCCAGTTACCGTCGGCGGCCTGATAATTGGCGGTAGCGGGCTGGTGCTGATCGACAATCCCACTGGCGATAGCTGCCAGCGCAACATCCCCGTGCTCGCGCACATCACAACGCCACTGCGCAACACAGTGCTGCTCCCGTTCCGTGAGCGCTGGCGCATCGTAACGCGCAGGCTTACCCTCGATCTTCATGTTTATAACCGCCAACGCAGATAGCGCCGCTGCAGCCAGCGGCACTTCAATCAGCTCACCCCGGCCGGTATTTTCACGGTGATAGATCGCAAGAGTTACTGCAGTCGCACCGTGAATCGCAGCGTACGTCGAGGCCACAGGTATTGGCGTATACACAGGCCGTCCACCGAGTAATCGCCGCAGCTCCTGAAGATCGGTAAACAGCCCCGTCGCCGCCCCTATAATTCCCTCAAAGGCGCGGATCGAGGCGTTCGCCGTATCAGTCGACGCGAAACCAGGCAGTGACAGATAAACAATCCCTGGATGAACAGCCGCAAGCGTTGTGGCATCGAGTCCGTAGCGTTGCATCACACCGGGTCGAAAATTCTCGATCACGACATCGGCAGAACCCACGAGCCGCCGTGCTTGCTGAAGGTCTGCATGGTCTTTCAGGTTGAGTTCGATACAGCGTTTGTTACGGTTGAGAACGGCATATTCGGGTGTACGGGATTGATCGCAGCCAGGGCGGGAAATACTGATAACGTCCGCACCCTGATCCGCCAGTAGCATCCCGCACAATGGACCGGCAACATAGTGGCCAAAGTCAATAACCCGGATGCCTTTCAGTGCTGCGCTGCTATTCTCCAATGTCTTTCTCGTGAATCTGCATCTTGCAGAATAACCATAGACAAACCCACACGCAACCAGTGATCAGGCATTGCCGTACTCGCTATTCGATGAAATCAAGCTCACTGAGGTCAATTTCCGCACAGGCAATATCAACCCGATCAACGCTATACGAAACCATGATGCCGTTATTGGTCGCACACAGTGACGGGTAGGAATATTCCGCGTTTCCACAATCCAAAGTAATAATATCCGTCCAGTTCTCACCATCACTGGACGCAGCCAGCACCAGAGGATTTCTGCGTGACGTAGACGGGTTATAGGCAAGCACATGCCTGTCGCTCGCTAGAGAAAGTGCAGCGATACCTGCGTTGGGGTTAGGCAGGCACAGTCGCCCCAGAGGACTCCATGTCTCGCCATAATCTGTCGAACAGGTCGTGACAATGCAACCTTCATTCGATCGGGCCAAAGCCCTTAAGCATCCGTTGCCCAGATCCAGTAAGGCCGGTTGAATACATCCAGCAATATCACCGTGTGGCACCGGTGTTGCGGCTCGCCAGTCGTAACCATTTCTGCTCAATTCAAAATGAATTCGCCAGTTGTAGAGCTCAGTACAACTGCCACTGATAATGAGTCCGCCTGATATGATCGGTGCACTTCTGGTCGGTCCGAGAATACCGCCTGCCAGTGCTTCGGGAGAACTCCAGGATTCACCCTTGTCGCGGCTGGCTACAAAATAACCAGCCCAGTCAGATGGTCCTCTACCCACCTTGAAATACAGAAAAACGGTATCGTCCAGAACCAGAAAAACCGGATTCCAGCAAGCACGTGCTACACTACACGCCGCTTTCCCGCTAACTACATGGGCTGGTTTTTCCCATACATCGCCCACCTTTCGGGATACCCAGATTGCAGCTTTCCCCGCGCCGTCATAGCTTCTGCCAAAGTAAGCGATCAATTTCTGTTCGCCTATAGAACA
>CAKZSB010000213.1 GCA_937920585.1 uncultured Granulosicoccaceae bacterium
GTGCTATCGGAACAAGACTGGATAACCGTACCGGATGATTCGGGCACGCTGGAACCGGATCAGTTTATCGACATCGACGTGCAACTGGCTTGCGGAGCAACGTCTGGCCTGTTTGCCGGGCAACTGACGGTTAGCTGGGACCTGGACGATGAGATCCTGCCAGTGAACCTAGGTTGCGAGGATATGGTTCCATCAGTGACAGAGATTAACGTCGATGGCGGCAGTATCGAATCTGGAAACGAAATCATATTTGGGCGCCCTACGCCAGTCCAGGTGATTGGCGAGTCGTTTTCGCCGTTGGCGGAGGTGCAGATTGATGGCGGAAGCTGCGAAATCGACAACGTTACACCAACCGAGGTTCTCGCCACCTGTACGGTCACCATTCCCGTTTTCCGTGATTTTGCCGTCGAGCTCCTCGTCTCTGATGTGGAATCGACAGGCAGGAGTTCAGTCGGTTCAACCAGTGTCTTTGTCAACCCACGGGGCTACAACCGCGTCGATGAGATTGTCCCTTTGGCGCTCACAGTTGGGCAATCCGTCGAGATAACAGCGACTGGAATTTTCAACTCGACGATCTCGGTCAGTGTCAGCGACGGAACGTCGTTCATCGATTGCACGGTCTTGAGCAACGGGCTGACCGAAATCGTGGCTTTATGTTCGCTTCCTGATGCCAGTTACACACAGCTGGTTTTAAGCGCCGCTGATGGTGTGGAGGTCGAGTCGGGTGTGGCGACTGTGATGCCAACAGGATCGGAACCAAACCTGGGCTGCCCGGTTATTCCGGAGGCGCAATCCAATGTGAATAACGAACCCTTACTGGTATACCAAAACCCCGTACAATTTACAGATGACTTCAACAACGGGTTGCCACGCTACGTCACCCGTTTCTTTGGCACTGCAGATGCAGACAGTAGCCTTACGATTGGGAACGGTGCCGCTACTTTGTCTGTCACCGGCACAGCGTCTGATGGCAGCTCGGCGAACATTGAGCCGGTAATAGTCGGTGACCCGGACTCTCTTTTTGTTCGTGTACAAATACCGTCCGAATCGACGGCGGTGGACTCCGCTGACAGCAATACCGATTCACGTTTCAGATTGATTGGAAGGTTTTTCAACTCTGTCAATGACGGAGGTCCGATGGATCCGGCTGTGAATTTCCGTGCGGGTGATGTCCAATTGACACTCAGTATAAGAAATTATCAGGAAGGTGATGCACGCAGCGACTTCATTTATTGTGCTCAGGTAACAGGTGATGACGGGTCCAGAGGTTTTTTTGTCGACTTTACCGAAGACGGCGACGGTGACGGCTGTGCTTTGATCGATTCACTGCCAGTCGATCTCGAGTTTGACCGTGAGTATTTGCTGGGTATAGGCGTTGACCGTGAGGCAGGTACGGTGTTTTTTCAGGTGGATGACACCCGGGTTAGCGAGTTGGTTCCGACGCCAATTCTGCGGGCTTCAAGTCCAGGCTTGTTTGCCGGTGTTGCCGCAACAGGAGCCGATGTTTCCTCCGTGGCCCACGTCAATGAGATTGCGGTAAATGGAAACATTGACACCACGTTGAGTGATCTTTTGCCCGGCGTTGTTGATCGATATGCTAACTTGCATGGATTCAGCAACCAACCGAACCGCTCGGTTGTGGCAACGGGCGGGCAGGTAGAGATAAGTGGTAGCTCTGAAGAAGGCGGTTCGACCTTTACCAGCCTCAATATCAACGGCGATACCGATTACATAGCGGCGGATCTGGTGCTTTCCGGTGATTCCCTTATTGAAGACGCAACCAGCCACGCTACCGTGCGGATTGGCGGGGCAGTGTACAATGATCTATCCAATGGTGGTATCGACGGGTCGATAGAAGGTGACGTTAGAGCTACCCTGGAGATACTATCGCAGGCAAATGGTTCAACAAATGCGAGTGCCTGTATGATCCGTTATCAAGATGATGGGTTTAGTGATATTTGCAGTGTTATTGCGCCGAACTCATTTTGCCTGCCATTTAACACGGCGGTTCAAACCGGTGTCTCCTACCGAACGTCTATTGAAATGGATCGCCAGAACCGTCGTGTTGTATTCAGGCTGAATGATGAAGAGATTGTCCATGATATACAGACTAATGCATTTCTACCCGCGGCTGGGGTGAAGTCGGTTTCTACCAGAATGCGGGGTACCGGGGTTGTGGTGGGGGTCACTGACAATCTGTCGACAATAAACCCTGTAAACTCGGATGGCAGTTGATGACTACAAAGCCATCAGATAGAAACGCAAGACTACCATTGCGATAGTGTGTCGAACCAATTACGTGAATACACAATTCCAGTGGAACTCGTACCACATCCGCGTGGATGCGCAAGCTTATCCACCCTACACTTTCGTATGTATCTCGTAGGGTGGCATAAGCCGCAAGGCGCATCCACCAGGTTGATACGCATAATTATCAATTCTGTAGGGCGCTGAAGGTGGTGATGTTAGTTAGAAAGCCATCGGCAACGTGTGTTACGTCCGCGTGGATGCGCAAGCTTATCCACCCTACATTTTCGCACGTGATTCGTAGGGTGGCATTAGCCGTGGCGCATCCACCAGTTGTTATACAGTGAGGCAAGTGATTCTAGCGCCACACAGGTAAATCATTGGCAAGTTTTCTTGTTACATCAACGCATAGATTTTGATGGCTCGATAGCTTTTAGTCTTTCTATAACATCGCTTTTGTCCAGTTCGCTCAACGCCTTTTTTAAATAACTGCGTATATTTCGATCGCAATGCGGTATGGCTTTGGTTGGTTCGATACCTTTGAGCCGGAGAAAAATGGCTAACGCATAGCTGTGCTCGGCTTCTGACAGATAGCCGGCTCGGGAGGCCTGCCAACCACTTGAGCCGTTCCCGGAAAACTGGTGAAAGCTGAATGCGGAATTTGCCATGAATACACCGAAACCCAGAAATGTTGCGGCGATATCGGTGGCAAACTCCCAGTTTTCCCACCCGCCTGGTGGTGCTTGCGGTGCTGTGGCTGTGAGGTAGTGGGCGAGTTCGTGCGCATAGGTTGCAACCAGGCTGACCGGGTTTGATACGAGTTCGGGGTTGTAGCTTATTGTTACTTCGTTGTGCTCGTTCACCGAAAACGTACCCTGCGGACTTCGCGGTACGTTCTGCACTAGCAACGATTCGCCGACGATACTATTCGGTTCGCGCTCCTGCGCGACTAATGTAACCGGCCAGTCCTGCATGTTGCAGTAGGTCATTACCTGCTGGAAGGTGGTTACTGCCACTTCGTCGTGCGAGCTAACCGGTTCGGGGAAATGTTCGCGTGTTGGCAGCACCAGGGTTGTGTGGTGGTAGAAATCAACGCCGCCGAAGTGCCGTAACAACCAGCTATAGCATTCGATCTGGAAGTGCTCGTCTTCTGAATTGAGCAGTTTTTGTTTACGAAAGATATTCAGCATGATTCAAACGGTCTTTACTGTACGAAGAAGCAGTTGCGCCAAACAGGGGGCTGTCGGCTCCAGGCTGTTCAAACAGATTCTGGTGGCAATATTCGGACGAGACTGATCGCCGATTACCCTATGTGCTTCGCAGATGAGCATTAAGTCAAACGTTGAAGTTATCACGGAAAAATCACAAGTTTCTAACAAAAAGATACGTAGCATCGTTACAAGCCGTTGCGGCAATTTTGTCGGGAACCAGACAGCCTGCTTGAGGTCACAACAGTGCAAGTCAGTTAGCCCCGATCAGGCGTTGTCGGTCATCGGCTCGGTCGATTCCGCAAACGGCACCTTTGCGGGGCAAGCCTTTCTTTACTACTACAGGTCACCGCAGAGGAATCACCGTTGAGCACTAAAACACTTCCAGTTACTTTTCGACAAACCCGATTGAGCAGGTCGGTTATGGCCGGGCTCGTACTGATGGCAGGCGCGAGTGCACTTGCCATGAGCGGATGCACAACGCAGGCAACACAAGGAGTCCCCGGCAGCGCTTATAAGGCATGTAATCCCTGCGCCGCGCGCAAAGCAAAAGCCTGTAACCCGTGTGCGGCAAAGGCCTGTAACCCTTGTGCAGCGAAAGCCTGTAACCCATGTGCGGCAAAGGCCTGTAACCCATGTGCGGCAAAGGCCTGTAACCCGTGTGCAGCAAAAGCCTGTAACCCGTGTGCAGCAAAAGCCTGTAACCCGTGTGCAGCAAAAGCCTGCAATCCGTGTGCAGCAAAGGCCTGCAATCCGTGTGCAGCAAAAGCCTGTAATCCTTGTGCGGCAAAAGCCTGTAACCCGTGTGCAGCGAAAGCCTGTAATCCTTGTGCAGCCAAAGCCTGTAACTCGTGTGCAGCAAAGGCCTGTAACCCATGTGCGGCAAAAGCCTGTAATCCTTGTGCGGCGAAAGCCTGCAATCCTTGCGCTGCCAAAGCCTGCAACCCATGTGCAGCAAAGGCCTGCAACCCGTGTGCCGCTAATCCGTGCAACCCCTGCAATCCATGTGCAGCCAAAAAGAAGAAGAAAACCAACTAGCGTTTGATTGGTTGTGACTGTCAGGCAGTCGTCGGTGTCATTGCGTGCAACTGGCGACTGTCTGATATTTGTTATGTTGTTGTTACTGGCTTCCTGTTCTCTCGGACAGGAGCGGGCGGAGATATCCGCTGTCCAGCCAAAGTCTGCAGCCGGTGAGCACTCCGAGCCGTTTGTGCCGGAAATGGTGTTTATCCAGGCGGGAAGTTTTACAAAAGGTTCCAGCCAGCCGGAAAGAGAATTGGCCTATCAACTGGATGAGGCTGCCTATTGGCATCGGTTAACCCGTGAACAGAAGTGGTATGACAGCGAACTCGACAGGCAGGTGGCGTACACGGGTAGCTACCACATAAGCAAGACGGCGATAACGAACGAGCAGTACGCCTATTTTATCCAGGCAACGAATCATCCGGCGCCTGCTGTCAGTAAAGAAACCTGGCAGAGCTACGAGCTTGTGCACCCCTATCAACGCACGATGCGATTTCAATGGGCAGATCGGCGGCCGCCTGTCGGCAGGGAGCAGCATCCTGTTGTTCTGGTGAGCTACGCCGATGCCACGGCCTATGCGGTGTGGCTCTCGCGCAAGACAGGGCAAAATTGGCGGTTGCCGGGGCTCGATGAATGGGAGCGCGCCGCGAGAGGTGATGACGGGCGCGCTTTTCCCTGGGGCGATGCGTTCGATGAAAATCGACTGAACAGCCACGACGCAGGTCCTTTCGATACTGAGGTGGCAGGCAGTTATCCCAACGGCGCGAGTCCGCATGGTGTGCTGGATATGGCAGGGCAGGTATTTGAATGGATTGGTGGCGAGCCTGAGCATTCGCGTGCCTGGGTGAAGGGTGGTTCGTGGGACGACAGTGGTTGCGGGGTTTGCCGCCCGGCAGCGCGGCACTCCCGACCCAAAGCGCTAAAACATATTTTGATCGGGTTTCGCGTTGTGCGAATTAACTAAATCAGTCTGTTGATTGCCTTGCCTGAAATGCTCGCATGCCTGCGAGCATTGCCATTGCCGGCCCGGTCGATGTGAGTCAGCTTTTAAAACTCTACACGGAAGCCGCCTTTCAGGAAGTGTTGTGTAATGGTTTCGTGGCCGGCCTGACCTTCGTAGAACAGGAAAGCACTCTTGCCATTGGCGAAAACCGCGGAACCGCCCAGGCCATAGTTGACGATCGCATTGTCATTGGCGTCGGCTTCGATGGTGAAGGGGGTGCTGGTAGGGTCGTGCTGAAAGGTTGCGGTGATGCCATCGGGGCGATCCTGCGTCTCGAACTGTGCCTCGAAGCGAAACTGCGGGATGAATATTCCCTTGCTGGTGTTGAAGTTCTTCGATAGCTGCCCGCCTATAGATAGCGTGGCTGATCGTACGGTATGGCTGTTTACATCGAGTACGTAACCGGCGCCTGCGGTATTCTCGAGCGTGGCACGTTCCCGATAGGCGTCAACATCGGCCGACGTATACGACAAGCGACCGTAGGGTCCAAACAGCAGTCCGTTCCTGTCGAAGTTCCAGCCAGCACCGACAGTGAAGGCAAGTGAATCCGCGTTGGTATCGCCTGCCGCAAACTGATCGCTGATGGTATCGACCAATGGGCTGCCGGTTACGGGGTCGATGATGTTCAGATTGATGCGACGTTGAATGTCGAAGGAGTTGCGTCCAATCTCCAGAACCCCATCCACATAGCCCGCATCCTGCTTGTACCAGGTGCCAAACAGACTGAGGTAGGTGCCATCGAGTGTTGAGGTACCACCATTGGCAGAAAAATCGCTGTTGTGGGTGGTGTGGCCCAGCGCACCACCAACAATCATGTTATCGCGCAGCCGATAGTCGGCGCCTGCAGTGATACCGCGGGTATTAAAATCCTGGCCCACTTCATTTTCTGTGCTGTCGGCCTTGCCGAATGACGCCGAGCCGTTCAGGAAGAAGCCCCAGTTGGAGACCAGGCCACTGCTGGCGCCGCCGCCTTCCAGCATTTCGTCGACAACAGCACCGGTGACATTACCTGGAATTTGTTCACCAAAAAGTTCAAGGCGAAACCCCGATGCGTCGAGCTTCTTGTCGCGTGGCGAGCGCGAGCGCAGTGCATTGATTCGTGCGTTGACGTTGGTGACCTGAATATCTGCCAGATTGATGGCGGCGTCGCCAAGGGTGAATACTTCTTCTGGAAGAATTCTCTCCAGTGCCTGCCTGACCTCTTCCTCCGATTCATCTTCCAGGCTGCACAGGGTTAGAAAATCCTGTGCTGCAAAGGTTTGCTCGGCGGTGGCTTCGCCGTTTTCGATCGCATCGCAGGCGAGATCGACCGAGCGCGCGAGATCAGCCTGGCTTGCCGAGAGTTCCGGCACCGGCTGCAAACCGGCCCGTATGGTAAAAACGACGTCACCTTCTCGCACCGGCACGGTGGGCGGTTCTATTCTGCTGGTGGTGGCTGCAAGCTTTGCGGATGGCACATCAATATTAATAGAGGGCGAGGCGCGCACGCTGACAAACCCTCTGCGCAATACCCTCACCGAGACTTCTGCAGCACCACTGCCATCAGCGCTGGTGCGGGCGGTGAGACCCAGCGATTGACCGTTTTCGTCCACCAGCTCTGCCACGTCACTGGTGGGTGATTCAGGGTCGGGGATAATGGTCCAGGTTACATCAACTCCGGGTACAGAGGTGCTGCCATCGGAGCTGATGACTCTAACCAGCATGGGCTCGAGTACCACGGGTGGAAAGGCGCGTTGATCATCGCCGGTTAGTATTTCCAGTGTGTAGATCGGTGCTGCCGGCGTGCCATCGTCGGCCAGTTCACCGCGTGATTCGTCATCGGTGATGTCGATTGTCACGTTGCCGGCGGGTTGTTGCACCATGGGTACCGGGGGCGGGTTAACCAGAGTGGCCGGCCATTGTGTTGTCGCTGTGCCTAGTACGAGGGTGAGGCTTTCGGTCAATTCCACCAGCGTATCGTCTAACAGTGCAATGTCTATTGACTGCGCGCCGGTCTGGCCCGACTGCCAGACGAGTTGGCTGGTGCTGACTGAAAAATCGGCGCGGGATGCGGTGTCGCCAGCGACGCCAATAGTAAATGGCAGCGTAACCTGGCTCAGGCTGTCGCCGGATCGGGTGATCGATACCGACAGGTTGCCAGCGTTTTCTGCGACGCTGAAGGTATTGCCGTCAGTGTAGGCGAGAACCACTGTATCTGCCGATGTGCTGTCAGTGATCTGCACACTGGCAGGGCTATCGAGCAGGACGGTATCCGGTTGTGCAGAGTCCAGCGTGACGGTAAGAGTCTCGGTACCCTCGATGACAGCATCGGGGCTGATTGCAATGTCGAAGCTTCGATCACCGGTTTCGCCATCACCCCACTGCAGCGTGCCCGATGTGGATACAAAATCCTCATCGGCAGTGGCACTGTTACCTGACGTACTGTAGCTAACGGTCGCCGGGCCGACCACCGGGCCGTCGCCGATTGCCGAACGCGATAGTGTAATTTCGATAATGCCTGCGTTTTCCGATACGGAAAACAGATTCTGTGAAAACAGAATCTGGCCTGTATCGGAGGCATCAGTGATGGTGATAGTGGCCGATTGACTGGCGCCCAGTGCGCCCTGGCTGACGCTATCCAGAGTAACTGTGAAGGTCTCATCGGGTTCTACCAGCTGATCGGCTGCGATCGCAATTTCAATGTTTTTTTGCGTCTCGCCATCCTGCCACTGCAAAATGCCGTCGGCCGGTGATAGCACGGTGAAGTCTGCCGGCGTGTCAGCGGTGACAGCGGCTACACTGAAGTTGACAGTCGCAGCACCATCAGTGCCGACACGGTTCACCACAACACTGATCTGCTGCTGTGTTTCGGCAACGGTTAAATCGGTGCTGCTCAAGCTAAAGGTGCCAGGCTGGGTGGCATCGACCAGGGTGATCGTCGCGGTGACATCCGTGAGGGTGGCGCCACCACCGGGATTGGATAGCACAACAGTAAATTGCTCGTCACCGAGATCAACATCGCCAAACACGGGTATATCAATTGATTGTTGAGTAACGCCGTCAGCGAACGACAAGGTGCCGCTGGCGGCGGTGTAGTCCTGCGGTTGTGTGGCGCTGCCATCGACGGTGGTGAAGTCTACCGTGA
Source organism: uncultured Granulosicoccaceae bacterium (assembly GCA_937920585.1). Classification (GTDB taxonomy): domain Bacteria; phylum Pseudomonadota; class Gammaproteobacteria; order Granulosicoccales; family Granulosicoccaceae; genus CAKZSB01. The sequence goes on from CAKZSB010000213.1 coordinate 8,606, forward strand.
CGGCACCCTGCGCAGGTGCGGTTCGATTGACAATCAGCGTTGCCGTGCCGGCGTCTTCGTTCACCACGAGCGCGGTCTGCGCAAACGACAACTGCCCGGGGTCAGTCAAGTCGATGATTGTGACGGTGGCTGACGCAGTGCCCAGCTGGTGGTTGTCGGCGGGATTGCTCAGCGTTACGGTCAATTGCTCAGCGTTCTCGTCGAACGCGAAATCGGCCAGTGTCTGTATCGATATAAATCGGCTGTCGGTGTCACCGGCTGGCCAGTTCAACGTGCCGCTGCCGACGTCGACAAAATCAATGCCGGCCTCGGCTGTGCCGGCGGTGACGGTAAAGTCTACTGAACCGGCACCCTCAAACATCTGGCTGCCGCCGCTGCGGGTGACTTCAAGTTGCAGTGTCTGGCCTTCGTCGACAGTGGCAGTTGAGCTGGCCAGCGCTATGATGCTTTGTTGTGTGAGATCCTGAATGGTGACGTTGGCTTGACTGATAGCCCCCAGCCCGTTGGCACCCAGATTCACCCCGTCGTCGGTTCGGGCGTTCAGCAGATTGATCGCAAATGACTCGGACGGATCGATGATATCGTCTGCCTGCAGTTGCAGGCTGATGGCTTTTGCCGCACTGTCTCCGGTGCTCCAGTTCAGGGTGCCGGGCGGACTGGTGATATCAGTGAAGTCGCTGCCTTCGATAGCGCTGCCGCCGGTGATCTGATAATCGACCTGCAGCGCGCCGTCAGTGCCGTCAACCCGAGTTACCAGTACTTGCACGGTGCCGTCGGATTCGTTGAATTCCCATTCGCTTTTTGTAAATTGCAACTGGCCGGGGTCAGTGGCGTCGGCCAGGGTGTAGCTGACGCTATCGGGCGTGCCGATGAGGCTCGCGCTTGTGCCGTCGAGGGTGGCATTGCCAAGGGTGAGTACAACGGTTTCGTCTGATTCAAAGACGTCATCACCAAGCGTTTCGATGCTGAGGGTCATAGTGCCATCAGTGCCGTCGGGCCACGTCAATACCCGTGCACCGGCAGCGTTGGCGGCCGGATCTAGAATGTTGAAGTCAGTGCCTTCACTCGCGCTGCCGGAAAAGTTAATGGCAACTGATAATGATCCATCGGATCCGCCACTGCGCACGACACGAAGGGTTTGTGTGCCCGAATCTTCGCTGATAGTGCCGCCCTGGCCACTGGCGAAGGCGATGCTGCCAGTTAGTGCGAGCGCTTCACTTGTGGCGGTTGTTTCAATGGTTGTGGTGCTGTTTACCCCGGTATCGGATCTATCTGCGTAACTAACGGCAATACCGCGTGTAAAAGTGGCGGGCTCGATCGCAACGGGCGAGAACGCGAGTGTCAGGGTGCACGCAATGCTTTGGCCGGCGGCCAGTGACGCCGGGCAATCACTACCCGTGACGCTAAAAGGAGCCACTGTGGAGAAGCTGATCAGGCTTGCCTCAGCTGCTGCAACTGCTCCGGAGTCGGCGACGTTGCTCAGTGTCAGGTTGAAGCTTTGGCTTGTGCTTTCGCCAATGATAACCGGGTCGGAAAATGTGAGCGTGGCGGGCGTAACCTGAAGCAGGGCGGGGGTATTGTCGTCATTGGTAATGGTTATCTGGCGATTGATAGTGCCATTGGGGACTGTTGCGCTGAACAGAATGGTCTCATCGGGTTCAGGTATGGCATCCGCCGACACGGATACAGTAACT
>CAKZSB010000214.1 GCA_937920585.1 uncultured Granulosicoccaceae bacterium
GCGACGATGGTGCTCGCCGGCCAGGTAGATCAGCGCGATTGACGCGCCGTCGCTGTGACCGATCAGCCGTATGTTGTCGGCGGTAAGCTGATCAATTACCTCGGTGAGCCAAAGATCTGCTTCATCGTGCATGTAGCTGACAGGCCGCGGTAGCGAAACAGGTGCCGAACGACCATAGCCGATTCTGGAATAGGCAAGTACCGGTGCGCCAAGTGCCTGGCTGAGTGTCGACGGAAAATCGCGCCACAGATCGACGCAGCCAAGGCCCTCATGCAACAGCAGATACAGCGGCTGGTCACGAAAATGCGCGCCGGTGAGCTGATACTCGATAGCTTGATCGCGTATCCGCCAGAATGTTGGCCGGACCATTGGTTTGTTTAACCGCGTAGTTTGAAGCGCTGGATTTTGCCGGTAGCTGTTTTCGGTAAATCGTCGATAAACTCAATCCAGCGTGGGTGTTTCCACAACTCGATGTGTTGTTTTACGTAAGCTTTCAGTTCATCAGCCAGCTCATCTGTTGCATTGATTGATGGCTGCAATACTACGTAGGCGAAGGGTTTCTCGTTGCCGGCGGCGTCGGCGCGCGGTACCACAGCGGCTTCCATCACCGCCTCGTGGCCGATCAATGCCGACTCGACTTCAAACGGTGAAACCCAGTTGCCACCGGATTTAAACATGTCGTCGGTGCGGCCGCAGTACACATAAAAACCTTGTTCGTCGAGATAATATTTGTCGCCCGTCCAGGTATCTTTGCCAGCAAATGTAGCAACCGTTTTTGCTCTTAGATTCCAGTAACCACTGGCGGCCGATTCGCCCTGCACGACGAGCTCACCGATCTCACCCTGAGCCACAGCGGCACCGGATTCATCCCGCAGGTCGAGCGTATAACCGGGCACTGCGGTACCGGAACTATTGTGCTGAACTTTGCCGCTGCGATTGCTGAGATAAATATGCAGCATTTCAGTAGAACCGACCCCATCGAGAATTTCGCAGCCGAACCGCTCCTGCCAGCGCTTTGCTATGTCGGCAGGCAATGCCTCGCCGGCAGAAATACACAGCTGCAATTGCTGTGAGCCATTTTCCGGACCGATGGCCGGGTCGGCCAGAATTGCCGCGTAAAGCGTTGGTACGCCGAAAAAGATGGTTGGCTGATGGTGCTTTAAGGTCGCCATCACAGCATCCGGTGTGGGCCTGCCGGGGAGTAATACCGCAGTCGCACCGACGAAAAGCGGAAAGGTCATCGCGTTGCCCAGGCCGTAGGCGAAGAACAATTTGGCAGCGGAATAGACCACCGAGGATTCGTCGATATCGAGCACGCCGCGGCCGTAGTGCAAGCCGGTGGTGTAGAGGCTGCTGTGCCGATGCATTACGCCTTTGGGGTTGCCGGTCGAACCCGATGAGTAGAGCCAGAACGCGACTTCGTCGCGCTGTGTCGGCATGCATTTGGTGGTTGGGTCCAGCGGCTCGATCAATTGATCTAGCGATTGGTGCGGTGCGTCCGACTCGCCGTCGACGATAACGGTTTCAAGCAGCGCAAGCTTGTCGAGGATCGGTTGCACAGTCGGCAACAGGGCTGCGCTGATGAACAGAACTTTGGCCCGGCAGTCGTTGAGAATGTACTCGTAGTTGTCAGTCACCAGCAAGGTATTGAGTGCGACTGGCACGACGCCGGTTTTGATTGCACCCCAGAACACGGTATGGAAATTCCGGCTGTCGAGCATGATCATCGCGACTCGATCTTCCTGGCGCAGTCCGAGGCTTGTCATCGCCGTGGCAGCTTTTCCGACGCGTTCGGCCAGTTGGCGGTAGCTGGTCTGGCCGTACTCGTCAATGATGGCGGTACGCTCGGTGCGGCCATCGCGAATGTGGCGGTCGATGAAGTAATCGCAGGCATTGAACTCGCCGGGCATTTCGCCGGCACTCTGCCAGGGCGCTGAAATCGTGTTCATTGGATCGCTCTTTTAGCTGTTTTCACGCGTCGGGTGCCTGCACATGTTATTCACCTCAGTCGAGTGCAACAAGCCCTTGTGCGCTCTGCGCACCGCTTGCAGTACACTAGCCGCGCGCGTGGCGCAATTAACAGACCCGCACCGAAGCAGTTAACCATGCGGTCTGAACGCTGAAACCGCGACTGAACAATCATCGCTCACAACACCGTGGACTGACGACTTGAACTACTCGATGAGTTCGGATTTTTACACCGATCCAAAAATACTGCAGGCCGAGCGCGAGCGCGTATTCGCCCGGCACTGGTGGTTGCTTGGGCCTGCCGAACAGTGCGCCAACGCCGGTGACTACCTGTGCGATACCATCTGTGGCTGGCCGCTCTATGCGATTCGCGGCGACGATGGACAGCTGCGGGCATTTCACAATGTCTGCCGACACCGCGGTGCGCAGCTGCTTGAATCGGGGGCGGGCAATTGTGGCACGGTGCGGTGTCCGTATCACAGCTGGCAATACAGCACGGCGGGGGAGTTGCTCAAGGCGCCACGCTTTGGCGACGACGATTTTGATCGTTCGCAGTGCAATCTGTTTTCACTCCACTGCAAAGTCTGGAAGGGCATGATCTTCATCTGTCCGGCCAAGGCGGACAATCCGCCGGCAATCGAATTTGAACAGTGGCTGGGTAGCCTGCCGGGTTTGATCGAGCAGTTTGATTCACTTGACGACATGGACTACTACGGTAGTTTTGTCGTCGAGGGGCAGGCGAACTGGAAGGCCTACTGCGACAATACCGTTGAGGGTTATCACTTACACAGCGTGCATCCACGACTGGCGAAAGCCGTCGCCTCGGGCACAGTCGAGATTGCATCGTACGATAACGGTGCACTGGTGGCCTTTCACGTCGGCTATGGCGAGGCGGCTGCGGCGGCGAAACTGCGCGGCGATGCCGGTATCTGGACCTACAAGTTTCCCGGTTTTCAACTGGCTATCAGTGATAACGCTTTCAAGATCGAACGTCTTGAACCGACTGCTGTGGATCGATTGCGATCGACCAACTGGGCCTGGTATCGCAACCTGGATGACGCTGAACGTGAAGACTCATTCGCCTGGAGCAGAACGGTGGTTGAGGAAGATATCGGCATCTGCGAAAAGGTACAGGTCAATCTCGCCGCCGGTGTCTATCAAAGCGGCCCGCTATCGCCAGCCGAAGAGTCACACGTTGTGACGCTGCAACGCTACTACCGCAGCGAACTGGATGCCAGCACCAAGGGAGATAAGGTTTGAATAGCGCATTTTCATTGCAAACAAGAGTTTCCGGCGGCGGCAGCCAGCCGCTTGAGTACTGGGGCGCAGATTGCGAGTACGGCGTTCTGCGCGATGTACTGTTGGGCCCGGCACAACATTATGAATGGCTGAAGACCAGTTCGGTATCTAAAAAGAGCATCCGCCGACGCTATACATTCGACGCTCAAACAGCTGTCGCGCAGCACTCAGAAATGGTTTCTGCCTATGAATCAGCCGGGGTTAAGTGTCACATACTGGAGCCCGACGAGGCGCTGCCCTATCAGATTTTCGCGCGCGATTCGTCGGTGATGACTCCCTATGGTGCAATCATCACGAACATGGCGAACTGGTGGCGCAGAGGTGAGAATTTTCGCGCCATTCAGACCTATGAAAAACTCGGTATTCCCATCTATGACTACGTTACCGCCGGCACATTCGAGGGTGGGGATTTCAATGTAATCGAACCGGGCACCGTGCTCATAGGCTGGGAGGGCGACGAAGGTCGCAGTCAGTTATCTGCAGCTGAACAGCTACGTGACTGGTTTGAAGCCGAGGGCTGGGAGGTGATGCTCGCAGACATCGATCCCTTTTATGTCCATATCGATCTGATGGTGGTGATGCTGGCGCCCAAACTGGCGGCAGTTTGTCTTGAAAGCACCGATAGCAAAGTGATTGACTGGCTCAAAAGCAAGCAGATCGAGATCATACCTGTGCCATTCAAAGATACGCTGGATCTTGGTTGTAACGTGGTTGCGCTGGGTAATGACCGTGTCTTGCTTCCCCGGCATAGCCACACGCTGAAAGAGCGTGCAATTGCCCACGGGCTTGAAGTATTTGATCCCGATGTATCGATGATTACTCCGGGCGGCGGTGGAGTGCACTGCATGTGTCAGGCGCTGCGCCGCGATCCGGGCTAAGCCCGGCCATTGCAGCAGTGCGAGATCATGATTGGCTCTGGCACAATTAAGAATGATGCTAATGCTGTTGTTAAACAGATCTCTGCGTATTGAGGTGTCGGTTGCTGGCTGGCGCCGACGGTCTGGATCGAATAACGTTAGGTGTAAATACGTAGCGTGGTTCCTAAGGCCGGTGTGTTTACCATCTGGATAGCCTTACGGGTCGGTGTAAACGCGTTTCGATGATTCACGAAGTTTTAAACTGTTCCTCGGCACTAACCGGTAAATTTGTTGTCAACTGCGTGTTGGGATAAAAATTTTCGGATATATCTGTAATTGAACTTACTTTATCAACTACTTTTTGGCATGATTGGAGGATTGGCGCCTTGTGCTGAACTGCGCGATGTCACCGGGGACAGAGCGATTGGTAGATTGACGCGACTTTCGAGTGGCCTTATCGGCTGCGCTATGGAATGTCGTTTCTAAAGATTGCACAAAAGGTACTTTTTTGACACACCAACAATCCCCTCAGAGGGCAACGGTAAAGTTTGCGCCTCAGCAAACCTGCCACAAGGGCACCTGCATGACACCCGTTAGCAATGTTGTAATCCTGGTTGATGACGACGAGACGATTCTCCACGGATTGAAACTTGTGCTGGAAACGGAGGGCTATCGCGTCGTCGCTCACTCCTCTGCCGAGGACATGTTAGCCGACCTGGCTAGCTATCCCCGCGCCTGTGTCCTCGCAGACCTTCGACTCCCGGGAATGGATGGCCTGGCGCTGCAGCGAGAAATGCAGCGTCGCGATGCGAATCACCCGATAATATTCATGACCGGCTTCGGCGACATCGAGACTGCCGTCGATGCGATGCGCCACGGTGCCGTCGATTACATCAAGAAGCCCGTTTCCACACCGGCCTTGCTCGAACGAATTGAGCAGGCGCTCGCGCAGGAGGCGATTGCCCATGAAGGCAATACCAATCGCGAGGAACTGGCGCAGCGACTGGCGCGCGTCTCGAAGCGCGAAATGGAGGTTTATGACCGCGTGGTGGATGGTATGACCAATCGCGGGATTGCCACCGAGTTGAAAATTAGCGAGCGCACGGTGGAGGTGCATCGCGCCCAGGTGATGCAAAAAATGCAGGCATCAACCCTGGCCGAGCTCATCAAGATGCACGTGCTCCTGAACAGCTAAAGCGTTCTTCAGCATTCCTGTATTCAGATTGCGCCGGATTCCCGGAGTGCCATCGCAGCGTTCATACAGCGACTCAAAGCTTAAGTGGATCAGGCCAGGCAGAAAAATTTTAATCACCCGACCCTGAGCGCGCCGTCACATGCCCGCGCTACTGGCGCTGCAGGAATCCGCCGCGGCAAATATCCTCTAACTCCAGATCGGTACCGGAACAGATTCGTTTGTAATAAGAATTGTGGGCCGCGCTTGTCGGCGGCCACTGCGAAACAAATTGTTCGCGAAAACGCTGGTGATCATACGCCACCGCCAATGCCTCGACGTATACGCCGGCAATGCTGTGCGCGCTGAGGCTGTTTGCGGCTTGCTGCCTGCCAATCCTTGTGATGATGCCATAAGGCTTGTTACGCAGGTTTGGCATGCCGGCCGCGCCGTTGTTGATGATCGCCACGCTGCGGGTTTGCAGTTTTACGGTCGTCGCTATCGGTTCGCAAGTGTGGGTGCTGGCGATAATATCGGAATCACAGGCGGTAAGATCAGCGCGAAGATTGGCGGGCATACTGTGCTGTAAATCTTCACGTGCCAGTGACCAGCCCGCCAGCGAGCGGCAATCACCGTGTACGATTGACGCGCTCGCATCACCAACCTGAAAGCGAAGAAATCGGGGTAGCTGACGCAGCTGAATTTGCAGTTGCGGTAACTGATTGGCGGTGTCGCGCAAGGTGGCGATAATCTCGTTTGACCACTCTACGGTCTGATCCGCCACACTGGCGGGATAGCCGCAGCCGCAACCACCGGTAAATTGCGCTCTCGCGATTTCTGTTTCTACGTTGCCACGCATTGCATGGTGTTGCAGCACGCGCTCGTTGATTGCCGCGAAAGTTTTCGCGTCGCGGTTGAACCAGTTGAAATCGCCATTGAATACCAGTGTGACCGGGCCAGCCTCGGCGGCAGCCATTGCCTCGATGGTTTCGAGTGCTTGTAAATTCCCGTAGAGGCCGCCGATAACATACAGCGTGTCGGCGGCGATATGTGGTGTTTTGGCGATATCCGCGGGTGAATAGTGGTAGTCGATCGGGCACAGTCGGCCGTCGTTAACGGGTAAGTTCATGGGTTTAGTTTTTGGAAATAACGTGTGTTTGTGGTGTTGCCAGCGAGATGTCGTGGGTGCCCGAGGCCAGTAGAATTTCTTCCATGAACGCCTGCCGTGATTTTACCTTTTGCACGATTTCTTTTATGTAGTAAAAAACGCCCCATTCAACCGCGTGATCACCTGTGTCGAGCACGCGTATTTCCAGTGGATGAGTCTGATCGATCGCGATGGATTCGTTCTCGCAAATTTTATCGAATGCGGTGTGAAACAGTTTTTTAACCCGATCGGGCGACACGTCGTAACCGATTTTGAATACCAGCCGTTCGCGCAGCCCGCGTGCCGACGCGAAACGCGAAAGGTTGTGTATCGTGCAGGCTCGCAAGCTGGCGTTGCCAATCATTACCCGGTGGTTGTCAATCAGGTCTACCAGTACGGTGTGAAAGACCTTTGTTTTGAATACCCGAGCCAGCAGCGGGGAGCCATCATCAATTTCAATGACATCGCCTTCGCTGACCATATCGCTGTTCAGCAACAGTAAACCGCTAATGATATCCGGCGCCCAGGCCGCCTGGGTCAGCGCGAGAAACACGCCAATAAAGCCAATGACACCACCGGCTTCCAAAAGGCTGGACAAGCCTGCCAGGCGAATGATGGTGATCAGTGCCACGATACTGATAAACGAGCTGATCAACAGGCCGAGCATGCGCGAGTGGTAAGTGTCGGAGTAGGTCTCGTATTCCGAGGAAGTCTGTCGTTTGCCATATTTGCGGCGAACAATCGCATCGGCGACCACAGCGATCAAATAGGCCAGGTAAAGCACCACAATAATGGACGCCAGGCGAATCAATACCGCGCGGTTCTCTGGTTGGGTGGCGCTGAAATCCGGATAGAGTACGGCTGCGAGAATCAACAGATTAATGCCGCGCATCAGCGTGATGCGAAATCGTTTGCTGTTAGGCTCGCCGGATGCGAAGCGTTCCACCAGCGCCGGTGCGAGCAGCATGAGCAACAGATTGGCCGCCACAATCACATATTGCAACGGGGTGAGATGGCTCAGCAGATACGATAGTTCGTTCATGTACGCAGAATAGACGATACCGATCAATTGCGCACATCAACGACGGGCGTCGGATTGTTACCGGTAACTTACTGCGACCAGGCCGATGTCCGGGATTTAAGCTTTGCATCAGGCGCCTGTGCAGAGTGACAGGCGCCAGGTGGCTTTATCAGTCAGTGCCGGCCAGCGGTCGCGCAGTTTGCAGTAGCTTGTGCACTTCGGCGACAGCCAGGCTCAGCATGGCGTAGTCGGCGTGGCCGGTGGCCTTTATTTCATTGACCCGCAAGTCGTAGATGCCAAGGCCGGCCGGAATGCCTTTCGCCCAGCGCGCAACCAGTTCGTCTGCCGTCGCATCAGCGGCTGCACCATTGAGTACTTCCGCCGCGAGATGCCGGTGCTGATAGTGCAGATCGACACGCAACGCCGATATTGCCAGCGTATGCCAGTGATTGGCTGATTCCAGTGCGGCGATCTGGTCGCGCAGCCACTGCAACTGTAAAAAGCTGCCAACCTGAAAATAGACTTCGGCAGTCAGGTCGACGCGGGCGCCCTGGGTGACCGCAATTTCAATGATATCCAGCGCTGATGACATAGGTACCACGCTCGATATGCGCGCGGCCAGTGCATGCGAGACACCGGCTGATTCAAAGTGAGCGGTGCGCGCCTGGTAGCTGTTGTTATTGCTCTCAGGCAGGCTTGCCGGTATGCAACCGTGCAGCGCCTGCAGATGCTCGCTGAAGAAGCCGGTAATTTCGCTGATCGACTGCGGCACACGACGATTATTCACTACCCAGTGCACGCCGCGCTCGATCCAGCCACGGGTCATCAGCAGCATCTCGCGCTGGCTGGCGTTTTCAACCTGATTGTCGAGCGATTCGATCTCCGCCCACAGGCTGCGCATATCGTAGAGTTCTCTGACCGCTGCAAATGCTGTGGCGATGTCGGTGGTCTCGGCACCTACTTCTTCCTGCAGTCTGAAGACGTAGGTCGGGCCGAGGCGATTGACCAGACTGTTGGTCAGCAACGTGGCGATGATCTCGCGACGCAGTTGATGTTGCTGGAGCTGAACCGGATACTCGGCGCGCAGACGAGTAGGGAAATAGTTGGCCAGCTGGGTATTGAAGTAGGGATCATCAACCACCGGCGATTGCAGCAACTGCTCGTAGATATCCATCTTGCTGTAGGCGACCAGCACGGCAATCTCGGGGGCCGTGAGTCCCAGTCCTCTGGATTTGCGCTCGTTGATAGCGTCGGGCGAGGGCAGATACTCGATGTCACGATTCAATTTACCGGCGCTTTCCATTGCGCTGATGAATCGGCTGTGTTCTTCGAGCAATCCAGGTGCCTGGGCCAGCGCGAGGCTGATGCACTGGGTTTGCTGGTAGTTGTCGCGCAACACCAGTTCACCGACTTCGTCAGTCATGTCAGCGAGTAAATCGGCGCGCTGTTCAGCCGGCAGCGTACCGCTGGATACCAGTGCATCGACGAGGATTTTTATATTGACCTCGTGATCTGAACAATCCACGCCGGCCGAGTTGTCGATCGCATCGGTGTAGATTTTTCCACCCTGGCTTGCAAATTCGATTCTGCCGTTCTGAGTGCAGCCGAGGTTGCCGCCTTCGCCGACCACTCTGGCGCGAACCTGTGCGCCGTTAACGCGCACGGCATCGTTGGCCTTATCCTGGGCGTCGGCGTTGGTTTCGAGGCTGGCTTTGATATAGGTGCCAATGCCACCGTTCCAAAGCAGATCGACGCGGGCCTTGAGCATGGTATTGATCAGCGCGGCCGGCGTCATGCTCTCGGCATCGGTGTCGAGCATGGCCTGCACCTGGTCACTGAGTGGAATCGATTTCAACGATCGCTCGTAGATGCCGCCGCCGGCGGAAATCAGCTTGCGGTCGTAGTCGTCCCAGCTGGAACGGGGCAGCTCGAACAGTCGCTTGCGCTCGGCGAATGTCGCTGCCGCATCCGGCGATGGATCGAGGAATATATGCATGTGATTGAACGCGCCCAGCAGGCGGATATGCGGTGACAACAGCATGCCGTTGCCAAACACATCGCCGCCCATATCGCCAATGCCGATCACGGTGAATTCGTCGGCCTGGGTGTTGGTGCCCAGTTCGCGAAAGTGTCGCATGACGGATTCCCACGCACCCTTGGCGGTGATGCCCATGCCTTTGTGATCGTAGCCCACCGAGCCGCCCGATGCGAATGCATCGCCGAGCCAGAAGTTGAATTCAGCCGACACGCCATTGGCGATATCGGAGAATGTGGCGGTGCCTTTGTCGGCGGCGACAACCAGGTAGGGGTCGTCTTCATCGTGGCGCACTACATCTTTCGGTGCGACGAGTTCGCCGTCGATGTAATTATCCGTAATCGTCAGCATGCTGCGCAGGAAGGTCTGGTAGCAGCCGACTACTTCCTCCATCAGTTCATCGCGGGTGGCATTTTCAGGCGCCTGTTTAACGACAAATCCACCTTTTGAGCCGACCGGTACAATGACCGAGTTCTTTACCATCTGGGCTTTCATCAGGCCGAGCACTTCGGTGCGAAAATCTTCGCGTCGGTCAGACCACCGAAGCCCGCCGCGGGCCACTTTGCCGCCGCGCAGGTGAACCGCCTCTACCCGCGGTGAGCAGACGAAAATCTCGAACATCGGGCAGGGCAGCGGGATGCCTTCGATCAGCGACGGTGTTAGCTTCATCGCCAGCGCCGGTGGTCCGGACTCTTCGCTGTTGCAGTAGTAGTTGGTGCGTACCGTTGCCTGCACACTGGCGCCAAGTGTGCGCAGGATGCGATCATGGTCCAGCGAACTGACATCCCCGAGCAGGCGGGCGAAGTCGGCCAGCAGGTCTGTGCAATCGTGATTGTCGCCGGCCGGATTGAATTTGTGCTCGAACAGCGCGACTGCGGTTTTGGCCAGTGCCGGGTTGTCTATCAGGCACTGGGTGATGTACTCCTGCGAATACGGTACCTTTATTTGCTGCATGTAGCGGCAATAACAGCGCACCATGGTGATCTGGCGCCAGGTCAAACCTGCTGCCACGATCAGCTGGTTCAGACCATCGCCTTCCACCTCACCGCGCCAGATCCGAATAAACGCCTGTTCGAATTGCCCGGCAATGGTCGCGAGATCGATATCGCTCTGGACACTGCGGCGCAGGTGAAACTCGCGCAGATGCATGGTGCTGCCGCCGGCGACGGCAAATTCGTAGGGGATTTCGCCATCGACGAGAAATCCCATATCTTCGAGAATGTGGATAACCTTGGATAGCGGTACATCGGTGTCATCGTGGTGATAAAGGTTCAGGCAAGGCTGTGTGCCATCTGCCGCATTGCGATGGACCAGCAGCGCCTGTGGTTCACCCTTCGTCGCGTCGCTGGCGAGCAACTGTAAATCGCGGCTGGCGGTATCGATGTCGTGCTTGGCCTTGTATGCCTCCGGGATGACCCGGATCATTTCTATCGCCGGTGCGGCGACCTGCGATGGCCCTTTGCCCAGCGCTGCACGCAGATTGTCATCCCACTGCTGGGTAGCTTCGACGATGCGTTGCTCAAGCGCCACGAAATCAGCCGGTACACCGGCACGACTGCTGGTACGCAGAAAAAAGTGCATGCGTGCCAGGGTGTTGTCGGAGGAAAACGACGCTTCGAATTCAACCGCATCGGCCTGCAGCGAGTCCTGCAGAATGTCCTGGATGCGGATACGTATTTCGCGTGAGTAGACCTCGCTTGGCACATAAACAAAGCAGGTGGAAAAACGCTGAAAGCGATCCTGCACGCCAAATAACCTGACCCGCGGGTGATGGTAGAGGCCCATGATGCCGCGAGCGATCTGATAGACCGTGTCGACGTCGGCCAGCAGCAGGGTATCGCGCGGGAAGGTCTCCAGCGTATTGATCAGTACTTTGCCATCGTGGGCACCCGGATTGATGCCTGACCGCGCTACAATTTTCAGTGCTTTGTGGCGCAACAGCGGAATCGATTCGATATTCGTGCTGGCCACGCGCGAGGTGAAAAATCCGGCGATAATGCATTTGCCATTGACCTGGCCGTTGCCGTCGACGCGTTTCAGACTGATGATATCCATCGGTGACGGACGCAACAGCGGCGAGCGGTCGGTTGACTTCGTATAGCTGAAAGTCTCGTCGTCGTTGCTCGTGAGCTCTTCAATCGGGATGTGGCGCAACAGACGTGCGAAGGCGTCATCATTGCGAAAGATGCCCTGGCCGGTGCCGGCCACCAAAGCCGTCTTGCCATCCTGCTCGGCGATCTCGCAGTAGCCGAAAAAGGTGAAGTGGAATTGCTGGATCCATTCAATGAAGTCACAGGATTCGGCGGTGGTGAAATCGTCAACGGCCGACATCTGCAACCGTATTGCAGCCTGGCTGGACGAACTTTTCATCGGCTCCCAGTCAGCACAGATAGCGTTTATATCGTCGATGATGCGAGTAATTTCGGATTGAAGAGACTGCCGTTGCGCTTCACTAGCCACGCGATCCAGGTGAATCTGCATAAATGATTCGGCCTGGCTCTTGCGGCTGCTCTCCGGCGTCTGCTCAATCGCACCGCTCGAATCTCGCACAACGTGAAAGATGGGGTGGATGAATTGCTGAATGTTCAATCCGGCGGCGCCAACGGCCAGGGCGACCGAACGCACCAGGAACGGGCGATCGTCGGTAACAATTTCGATTACGGTGCGATCGAGTGTCCAGCCGTGCTGGTCTTCGGTCGGGTCGAACAGGCGGACCAGGCGTTCGCCCTGCCGGCGGTTGGCAGCGAAATTCCAGTGCGACAAGGCGGCTTGTGCCAGCACTTGTGGCGCGTGCTGGCTGGCATCTTCGTAAGGGATCTGCGCGTAGTAGTTGCGCACGAGCTCGGATTGATCGGCCAGATATTCTCTGGTGCGTTGTCTGTCCTGATTGTCGTCGCGCGTCACGGGATCAAAGTTCGCTTCGGTGGCTAGTGTGGCTTGGTTGCCGTGACTCATCAGTATCTCCTGACAGTGTCGCTTCCATGCGGACACTAAATGGCCGGCAATATCACCGGTGAGTATCCCGGATAATCCGCCGCAGGTTTGAAAAAAATGTACTTGCGTAGGCTAGCGGCGGAACTGCGATCAATTTGACCCCACTTTGCAAGATTGGAGTCAATGATCAGTCAGCCTGTGACGGTTTGCCGGCTAACTGTTTGAAAGGCAGGGGGCTGATGGCAGCTGGTAAGGGCATTGCGCCGCCCGGTTTGAGGGCTTTGAATTCTCACTGGTGCGCATTTAGAAAGGAGATAATCAAGTGCGCCAGCCCGGTGCCTGCCGGGCTGGCGCGGGATTACAGTCAGGCGTCGAGCAGTGCTTTGGTTCGCTCGGCGGGGAGTCTTGGGCCAAACCAGGTAACGATCGTCGATGCGGCGCGATTGGCCAGCACGGCGGCTGTGCGATAATCCATGCCGTGTGTCAGGCCGTATAGAAAGGCACCGGCATACATGTCGCCCGCGCCATTGGTGTCGATCACATCAACTTTCCCGGTGGGCACGGTGAAGGTTTCGTTGCCGTCGTAAATCAGCGAGCCCGCCGGGCCGAGAGTGATGGCGAATTGCCTGGACAGCTGCTTGAGCTTTTCCGCCGCGGCGGCTGCAGTGTCTGTTTCGGTCATCATCATGGCCTCTGATTCATTACAGAACAAAAGATCCAGATTCGAGCCCGCCATTTCGAGCAGCCCGTCCTTGAAAAAATTCACCATATTGGGGTCGGAGAGGGTCAGTACTGTCTTGATGTTGGCGCGCTCGGCAATCTCGCGCGCCTTGATTGCTGCGGCACGACCCGTGTCGCTGGCGACCAGATAGCCCTCCATGTAGGCGTATTCGGCCTGTTCGATCGCCGCTTCATCGACTTCAGCTTCCGAAAGATTCACCGTGATGCCGAGGTAGGTGTTCATGGTTCGGTCGGCGTCCGGGGTGACGAGCACCAGGCATTTGCCGGTGTGGCCGTCTTCGCGCTGCTGGTTGTCCAGATTGGTGGCGACGTTACAGGCGCGCATGTCCTGCAGATAAAAATCACCGAAATCATCGGCGGCAACCTTGCAGCTGTAGTAACCTCTACCCCCAAGCTGGGCCAGAGCGATGACCGAGTTGGCTGCCGAGCCACCCGATGCCTTCTTGTGATCGATACTTGCCAGTTGCCTGACGAGCTCGTGATGTCTATCCTCTTCAATCAGCGTCATCAGGCCCTTATCGACGCCGAGTGACGCCAGCGTGTCGTCACTGACCTGGAATTCGAGGTCAACCAGCGCATTGCCGATTCCATAGACATCATATTGCTTCATGGGGTGAAAGCTCCGGGGGATAAAATGAGGGATCAGGTGTCCGGCCAAGTCTAGCAGTGACGCCAGTTGGCAGTGCGATTCTTGTTCACTATTTTAGCAACCCGCGCCCTGGCCGGGGGTGGTCGACCATCGGACTGGCAATTGCGCGATGTGCTAACTGCACGTACTATCTGCGCCCTTTTATCGCCAGCAATACAATTCGGAACAGCATTTTATGCGATCGCAATATTGTGGAACGGTTGACGCCGGTTTCATTGATCAGGAAGTCACTGTGTGTGGCTGGGTCCATAGTCGCCGCGACCACGGTGGCGTCATTTTTATCGATCTGCGCGATCGAGACGGTGTGGTGCAGATCGTGGTCGATCCGGATACCGCCGAGATATTTGCGATTGCCGAACAGGTGCGTAATGAATACGTCCTGAAAATTACCGGTCGCGTGCGCCGCCGTCCGGACGGAACGATAAATAAAGAGTTGCCGACAGGCGAGATCGAAGTGCTCGCCAAGCAGCTCGAGGTGCTCAACGCCGCCGAGACACCGCCGTTTCAAATCGATGATGTAGACGTGCAGGAAGAAACACGCATGCGTTTTCGCTACATCGATTTGCGCCGCCCGGTGATGCAACAACGCATGCGCATGCGTTCCGCCGTCACACGGCACTTGCGCGAATACCTCGACAGCAACGGCTTTCTCGATGTTGAGACACCCATTCTCACACGCGCCACACCCGAGGGTGCACGTGATTATCTGGTACCCAGTCGTACCCACCAGGGTGAATTTTTTGCGCTGCCGCAATCGCCGCAGCTGTTTAAGCAGATTCTGATGATGAGCGGTCTGGATCGCTACTATCAGTTTGCGCGCTGTTTTCGCGACGAAGACTTACGTGCCGATCGACAGCCGGAATTCTCGCAGCTCGATATCGAGATGAGCTTTGTCGAGGAAGACGACATCATGAATATCACTGAAAACATGATGCGCGAAGTATTCAAGACGCTGCTCGATGTCGATTTGCCGAATCCTTTTCCGCGCATGCCCTACGCCGAGGCCATGCATCGCTTTGGCTCTGACAAACCCGACCTGCGTATCGACCTCGAGCTGGTCGAGCTATCCGACCTGATGGCCAATGTCGAATTCAAAGTATTCTCCGAGCCGGCGCTCGACCCGGCCGGTCGGGTGGCGGCACTGAGATTGCCAGGTGGCAATAAACTCACGCGCAAGGAAATCGATAACCTGACCGTATTTGTCGGTCGTTATGGTGCGCGCGGTCTGGCCTATATCAAGTGCAACGACATCGCCGCCGGTCGCGATGGTCTGCAGTCGCCGATCGTCAAGCACATTCCCGAAGACGTGCTGGCTGCGATCGTCGAGCGCACCGCTGCAGTCGATGGCGACCTGATTTTCTTCGGCGCCGGTGCCGGCAACATCGTCAGCGATTCGCTCGGTGCGCTGCGGGTGAAACTCGGCAACGATCACGGCCTGGTGAAAGAGGGTTGGCAGCCGCTGTGGGTGGTGGAATTCCCGATGTTCGAGTGGGACGGACGCGACAAGCGCTGGGCGGCGATGCACCATCCGTTCACCGCCCCCACATCAACTGACATCGAAGCACTGGCAGCCGATCCGGGCAAAGCCCTTTCGCGCGCCTACGATATGGTTCTGAACGGCTCCGAGATCGGTGGCGGCTCGATCCGTATTCACAACATGCAAATGCAGCAATCGGTGCTCGAACTGCTTGGCATCGATGAGCAGGAAGCTGAAGACAAATTCGGATTCCTGCTCAACGCACTGCGCTATGGTGCGCCGCCCCATGGCGGCATTGCCTTCGGCATCGATCGTCTTGTTATGCTGATTGCCGGTGCAGCGACGATTCGCGACGTCATGGCATTCCCGAAGACTCAGTCGGCCAGCTGCCTGCTGACCAATGCACCTGGTGAGGTTTCGAGCCGGCAGATGCGCGAACTGGGTTTGCGTTCGCGCAAGGGGCCAGAGGCTCAGGGCTGAGGCAACTTTGCCGGAATCCAAAACCGTCGCAGAGTTCGAACAACCGCGCTTGCGGCGACCGGAATCGGTACTGGTTGTCGTGTACACCCTTGCCGGCGACGTATTACTGTTGCGTCGCCGGCAACCGGTCTTCTGGCAATCGGTCACCGGTAGTCTCGAACACGGCGAACTGGCCAGCGCCGCTGCCGCGCGCGAGCTCGCCGAGGAAACCGGAATCTCGGGCTGCGAACTGATCGATTGCGCGCATTCGTACCGCTTTGAAATCAAACCGGCCTGGCAGCACAAGTATCCTGCCGGTGAGCGCTACAACACCGAGCATGCATTTTTGTGTCCGTTGCCCGAGCGTGTGGCGATCACACTGTCTGTTTCCGAACACAGCGAATATTGCTGGAAGCCGTTCGATCAGGCCCTCGATCAACTGTGGTCGTGGAGCAACCGATCGGCGCTGGAACAGTTTGTCGCACCCAGGCTTGGCAGCTGATCAGCTGGCGCTGCCGCGAGCGGTTGCAATAGCAGTTACAATGGCGGCAATTAAAGCGCCGGTTCGGGCTGCACCACCACCCATCAACTGAGAGAAAAATCCATGGCCGGGCACAGTAAATGGGCCAACATTCAGCATCGGAAAAAAGCACAGGATGCCAAACGCGGCAAACTCTTTACCCGTCTCATACGTGAGATAACGGTCGCCGCCCGCATGGGAGGCTCGGATCCGGCCGCTAATCCTCGCCTGCGACTTGCCGTTGATAAAGCCCTGGGCGGCAACATGCCCAAAGACACCATTGATCGTGCGGTCAAAAAAGGTGCCGGAGAGCTGGATGGCGTCTCCTACGAGGAGATTCGCTACGAGGGATACGGGACCGCGGGTGTCGCGATCATGGTGGATACACTCACCGACAACCGCAATCGCACCGTGGCTGAAGTGCGGCACGCTTTCACCAAATACGGTGGCAACATGGGCACCGATGGTTCGGTGGCGTACATGTTCAACAAGCTTGGCGTGCTCAGCTTTGGCGATGTAGGCGACGAAGACTCGCTGATGGAAGCTGCACTCGAAGCGGGCGCCGACGATATCGTCGACACCGGCGAGGGGTCGTTTGAAGTGCTTACTACCGAAGAGAATTTTGTTGAAGTCAAGGATGCCATGGTGGCGGCCGGCTTCGAACCCGAGTTGGCCGAAGTCACCATGCGGGCTGAAAACGAAGTGGCGGTCGATGCCGAGCAGGGCGTTAAGTTGATGAAGCTGCTCGACGTCATCGAAGAACTCGATGATGTGCAGAATGTCTATACCAACGCAGACATTCCGGCAGAAGCCATGGAGGAAGAATAGTCTGCCGGGAAATTATCTATGAAGTTGATACTCGGCATCGATCCCGGTTCGGTCATTACAGGCTATGGCGTTATCCGTACCGACGGGGTGCGCGATTTTCACGTCGCTAACGGCAGTATTCGTATCAAGGGCGATAACCTGCCCGAAAAACTCGGTTGTGTGTTGCGCGAAGTGGGGGCGGTAATCGATGAATGGCAACCAGCCGAAGTGGGTATCGAGCAGGTGTTCGTCGCCAAAAATCCCATGTCGGCACTGAAGCTCGGGCAGGCCCGTGGCGCGGCAATATGCGCGGCCGTTGCGCGCAATCTGCCGGTTCATGAATACACCCCGCGCAGCATTAAACAGGCCGTGGCCGGTTATGGCGCGGCCGACAAGAGCCAGATGCAAAGCATGATTTCCATTTTATTGTCGCTCAAAGACATGCCAGGGCCCGATGCGGCCGACGGCCTGGCGGTAGCGCTTTGCCATGCACATTCACGCGGACTGGGCAGTGTTGCAGTCAGCGCAGGTGGCGGACGCAGACGCAATCGCCGCTGGAGTTCGGCGCCATGATCGGCAGAATTGCAGGCCCGCTGGTGTCCAGCGAACCACCTCGATTGCTGGTTGATTGTGGCGGTGTGGGCTACGACATCGAAGCGCCATTGCCGGTGTTTTTCGAATTGCCGGCGATTGGTCAGCAGGTCGTTTTGCACACGCATATGGTTGTCCGCGAAGATGCACAACTACTGTACGGGTTTACAACACTCGCTCAACGTGCGATGTTTCGTGAATTGATCAAGGTTAGCAACGTTGGGGCGAAAATGGCCATCGCGATATTATCCGGCCTGTCGGCGGATGAGTTCTCCGAGTGTGTTGCCAATCAGGATGTCTCCACCCTGACACGGCTGCCCGGTGTCGGCAAGAAAACCGCCGAGCGCCTGATTGTCGAAATGCAGGATCGCGTAGCCAAGCTCGCCACAACTGAATCCGGCACCATGAATCTTCCGTTGCCCCCGTCTTCTGGCGGCAATACTGCTCAGGCGGTGGCGGCGCTCGAAGCACTGGGTTACAAAAATGCCGAGGCGCGGCGGATGGTGAAAGGGCAGCAGGGCGAGACAGTTGAAGAGATCGTTCGCGACGCGTTGCGAGCGGTTACCCGGTGACCGACAGCGCCGACAGGCTGATCGACGGGGCGGCGGCGATCGAGGATGTTCAGGAGCGTGCCATGCGGCCGCAGACGCTCGCCGACTATCGCGGCCAGCCCGCTGTCAGCGAGCAGATGGAGATTTTCATTGGCGCGGCCCGCTCGCGCGCCGAGTCACTCGATCACCTGTTGATTTTTGGTCCGCCGGGGCTGGGCAAAACCACTCTGGCCAATATTGTCGCCAATGAGCTCAACGTGAGTATCCGGCACACCTCCGGGCCGGTCATCGAGCGCGCCGGGGATCTCGCCGCACTGCTGACCAACCTGGAAAAAAACGACGTCCTGTTCATTGATGAAATTCACCGTCTGAGTCCGGCGATAGAAGAAGTACTCTACCCGGCAATGGAGGATTTTCAGCTCGATATCATGATCGGCGAAGGGCCTGCTGCGCGGTCGATTAAAATCGATCTGCCGCCGTTTACGCTGGTTGGGGCGACGACCCGTGCCGGCCTGCTCACCTCGCCGCTGCGCGATCGTTTTGGCATCGTGCAGCGGCTGGAGTTTTATCAGCCGGCCGATCTTGCCCATATCGTTACGCGCTCGGCTGGATTGCTGGGCGTTGAAATTACTGCAGACGGCGCGATGGAAGTGGCTCGTCGATCGCGCGGCACACCCAGAATCTCTAATCGCCTGCTGCGACGGGTCAGGGACTATGCCCAGGTCAAGAGCGATGGCGTGATCAACAAAACCATCGCAGACGCCGCCCTGCAAATGTTGCATGTCGACGAGCTTGGCCTCGACAGCATGGACCGCCGTTTGTTGTTTGCGATAATCGAAAAATTCGAGGGTGGGCCCGTGGGGGTTGATAATCTCGGCGCCGCTATCGGCGAGGAGACCGGTACCATCGAAGATGTGATCGAACCCTATCTCATTCAGCAGGGGCTTTTAATGCGCACGCCACGTGGCCGCACGGTCACAAGAGCGGCCTGGCATCATCTTGGTCTCGCGCCGGTGCAGCCACCGGCCCAGCCGTGATCGGCTTTCCCATCGATGCCAGCTTTTGCCCGGGCTGTTCGCTGCGCGCCGACCACTGTCGCGCCACCTCGGTGATTATCTCAACAATTCTGTAACGTAATTGAGCGAACAGCATTGCTTCGATTAGCATCATAGGTGGATGCTTTGCACGCTGTCGCTGGAAGTATGCCCGGTGCCAGTCAATATCGCTGGGCGCTGCGAATCCATTGCAGGGTGAGAGCTTTGTCGGCTGATTTTTCGATCAATATTCGTGTTTATTATGAAGATACAGATCTCGGTGGCGTGGTTTATTACGCCAACTATCTGAAATTCATGGAACGCGCGCGAACTGACTTCCTGCGCCAGGCCGGTTTCGACCAGGGGCAGTTGTTGAGCGAATCGCGAAGAATGTTTGTCGTCAGTAAAGCCAGTATTGAATATCACCTGCCCGCGGTGTTGGACGACTGGCTGGCGGTGACGGCGAAAGTGCAGCAGATCAGGCGAGCCAGCCTGTTGTTCAGTCAGCAATGCTGGCGTGTGCAGCAGCGCGATGAATCGTCGGCAAGTTGTGCAAACGTTGAAGAGGGCGACCTGCTTGCAACCGGCTCAATGCTGGTTGCCTGTCTGGACGCCGATACCCGTAAACCCTGTGCGATACCGCAAAACTTGAAAATGGTGCTTGACCGTTGAATTCAGATCTATCGTTCTGGCAACTGGTGCTGACCGCAGGGCCGGTTGTCAAGGTTGTGATACTGGTGCTGGTGGTAGCATCGATAATTTCCTGGGGCCTGATTTACTCCAAAAGCAGGCAACTGGCGCGAGCCGCGAGATCGGCTACCGAGTTCGAAAACGAATTCTGGAGCGGCGCCGATGCCAACGCCATGTATCAGAACCTGCGCGCGCGTGAAGATGGTCTGTCGGGTATGGAGCATGTATTCGAACGGGGTTTTTCGGAATTTGCCCGTCTGGTCAAGCAAACGTCTGATAGCGAAACCGTTGTAGAAGGTGCGTATCGGGCGATGAAAATTGCGCTCTCGAGAGAGACCGATGCGGTTGAACAGCATTTGGCCTTTCTGGCCACGGTGGGATCAACTGCGCCCTATGTCGGCTTGTTCGGTACGGTTTGGGGCATCATGAATTCATTCACCGCACTCGCCGATGTGCAACAGGCGACGCTCGCAATGGTAGCGCCCGGTATTGCCGAAGCGCTGATTGCTACCGCGATTGGTCTGTTCGCCGCGATTCCGGCCGTTGTTGCCTACAACCGCTTGAGCAACAAATCCGATCGACTGCTCAATCGTTACGACAACTTCATGGAAGAGTTCGCGGCCGTATTGCAACGCCAGATCCTTCGTCGTAACAGTGCTGCTGCCCGCTAATGGCCCGGCATCGCGCTAATCGTCAAAAGCGCGCACTGATGGCGGAAATCAATGTGGTGCCCTATATCGATGTGATGTTGGTGCTGCTGGTTATTTTCATGATCACCGCGCCGTTGCTGAAGACTGGCGTCGAGGTAGATCTGCCCAACACCGAGGCGGCTGCAATCGAGCCCGGCGCATCGGCAGAGCCAATCATACTCACGATAACCAGCGCCGGTGTCTGGTACCTGAATATTGGTGACCAGCCCGATAGCCCTATCGATAAGGACACCGCCCGGCAACTCGTCTCACGTATGCTGACGGCGCTGCCTGGCCGAGGGGTATTGGTCAATGCAGATGAAAATGTGGTTTATCGCCAGGTGATGGAGGGCATGGTGGCGCTGCAAAGCGCAGGCGCCAGGAAAGTTCAGTTAATGAGCGATCCTCCGCTCTGAGCGTAACGACGCGCCATGTTTGAATTATTGCGACGCTATCCGCTCGGTATGGTCGTGTCCCTGTTGGGGCACGTTGCACTGGCGTTTTTCCTGGTCAATGTGGTGGACCAGAAGATCAGTATGGACGGTGGCCAGGA